>NZ_CP036267.1:0-367150 GCF_007744255.1 Thalassoglobus polymorphus
GTGGTGACTCCACTTCGTCAACATGATCAGCATTCGTTTCTGGTTCTGCCAGAGAACAGATTCGCTGTTGCCGCGATTCAACGCCTGGCAGCGGTGAAGCGTCAACGAACTGTTCAATGTGTGACGTTGATCGGTCCTCCGGGGACGGGGAAGTCAAGACTGGCTCGCGAGCTGATTCGTAGTTGGGAGGCCTCTCGCAGCGACGCAAAAATCGTTTCTGTGACAGCATCTGAGTTTGCTGCACAACTGGCTCAGGCCTCCAGCGAAAGTGCGATTCATCAATTTCAGCGGCGTTATCGACATGAAGTTTCGCTTTTCATCTGTGAAGATGTGCAGTCACTGACTGGCCGGAATGAATCACAACAACAATTGGTCGCTGCGATTGACGAGGTGATGTCTCAGGGAGGGGCGGTTCTGCTGACCTCAACCCTCATGCCCTCTGGCATTCGTGGACTTTCGTCACGCTTGGCGAGTCGCATTCGAGGAGGTTTGTGTGCCGATATTACGCTTCCAGAAGTTTCCAGTCGTCGGAAGTTGCTGAATCATTTCCTCTCTACAGAATCGCTTCGCCTGACAGATGAGGACGTCCTCGAAATTGCCAAGTCTTATCAGGCATCACCGAGAGAGTTGGCTGGGATACTTCAGCAAATCAAGACCTTGCAGAAGACAAAGGCTGGACAGTTGATGAGTGCCCCTGAACTCATCGAGGCACTGCACATCTCACGGAAATACTCGTTGCCAGAAATCGCCTCAGCGACTGCAAGGGTGTATGGAGTTCGGGTCGTCGATCTGAAAAGTCCGCGCAGATCGAAGACGATTTCTCAGGCCCGCCAAGTGGCAATGTACTTGACGCGAGAGTTGACAGATTTGAAGTATCAAACAGTCGGCGAATACTTCGGGCGCGGCAATCACAGCACTGTGATTCATGCTTGTAAAAAAATCGCAACTCAACGGAAAGGCGACCCTGTACTTTCTCATCATATTGAATCGATCGAAAAACGGCTGTTGAACAAGATGTCCTGAAACGGCTTCATGCGTTATTTCAGATTGCTCGCCTGGCCGTTTTGCCGATCACTGGTTAGCCGATCACTGGTTAGTCGATCACTGGAAAGTCGACTTCTGCATTGTTGTCCGGATCTCCGTTGTAGTTGACGGTGATCTCTTCGCCTTGCTCGATATCGCGAATCGCAGAGAAAATTTTCGTTTTGCGACCAACATCGTCGTACCGTGCATTCGGTTTGTAACTGTGGTTGTATATCGAACCGTAGCCGAGCGCGATGGCAGATTTTTTTTCTGTATAGACAAACGCATAGTCAGCTAATTCAGAGTCGGCAATTTCGTCCCATGTCACAAGGAGGATCGGGACTTTTTCAATCACTGATCCTTTGGAAATGAACTGTTTGGCGAAAACTCCACGTCCTTTTTTGGGGCTGTTGCGGACTTCAATAAAATCTGGATGACTCAGAGGCATTCTTATATCGTTATTTTGGGGAGGTCTGAAATTCTGGGAATCCGTGGTGGGAGAGGTATCTTCTCGAATTCGTAGACTGTTTCAAGTATCACTCTGGTAGAACCATGATCTTCTCGCGAGAATAACCAAGTCAGATCCTGAATTGCGCGCCTCGCAGTGACTTCATGACGCAACATAATTGCATTCACCTCTATGTTTGAACCGTTGAAAGATTTGAAACACGTACTCACGGAGCGGAAGACTCGAATCGCTGCCATTCGGGAGAAAGCAAAAACGCTCTTTGAGAACGGTGTCCCCGGAATTCAGATTGCATCCGTCATTAGCGATGGGTTCGATGAATTTCTTTGCAGACTCGCTGAAGAAACCTCCGCTCAGTTTTCTGAAGAGTGTCGTGAAAAAATCCCTGAACAGGGAGCCATTGTGGCGATCGGAGGGACCGGTCGCGGTGAGATGGCCCCCTATTCCGATGTCGATTTACTGTTTCTGAGTGGCTGGACAGTGACTCCAGAGTTTCGCGAATTTGTTGGAGCTTTCGTGCAAAATTGCTGGGACTCCAAAATTCAGCTCGGACATGCCACTCGAGATGTGGCGACTTGCGTGACTCTGGCAAGGCAAGATCCTCAAATCGCCACGCCGCTTGTTGAAGCACGTCTGTTGTGGGGGAATGAGTCTCTTTACAACCGCCTGATCGCGCAGTTCAAACAGCGTGTCTTGTTTTCCCGTCGCCGAAAGTTTATCGAAGATTGTCTCGAAGCTCGAGAAGTCGGTTGGTCAGAATATGGCCCTCCAGCTCAAGAACTCGAGCCGGATATTAAATCTTCCTCGGGCGGCCTGCGAGATTTGCATCTCATCCGCTGGATAGGCTATGCCCGCTACGGTGTGAAAGATATTGACTCTTTGAAGCTGAAGGGTGCGCTGACGAAGGAGGATGCTCGGAAGCTGAAACAGGCCTGGGAATTCCTGACAAAGTTGCGGATCGATCTGCATTTGAGTAGTCAAGGAGCGCATGACCGGCTGACAAAAGATGAACAGCTTCGAATCGCCAGAGAACGTGGATTTCCAGGCAATGAGCGTCAACGTCCTGTCGAAGAGTTCATGCAGGAGTATTTCCACCATAGCTCAGAACTTGCCAACATCACACGGAGATTCGTGGCGATGGAGCGTCCACGTTCCATGGCCGAACGAACTCGGGATGTTGTTGTTGGCCATCGTGCCGAAGGAATGTTTTATGTGGGGGCAGATCGCATTGAAGTTGCAGACCGGTATCTAAAACGTGTCTGCAAGGATGTTGAGTCAATGCTCAAGCTCTACAGGGCAGCAGCACTTTATGGAGTTCTCCCTTCCCCTAAAGTCGCCGAAGCAATTAAGGAAAATCTTCCCGAATCCCTTCCAGAGATTTCAGCGAACGCTTCGAAAGCATTTCTGGAAATCTTCCGATGTACTTCGGCACTCGGTCCAATTTTACGAAGCCTTTTTGAAACTCGATTGCTGGACCTTGTCATTCCGCAAACGACCCATATTCGCAACCTTTTGCAGTTCAATCATTACCATCATTTCACTGTCGATGAGCATACGCTGCGAGCGGTTGAAGCGGTGACAAGTTTTGAAGATGACGAAGGACCGGTCGGGGCAGTTTATGACGAGATTCGACATAAAGAAGTCCTGCACTTAGCAGTTTTTCTTCACGATATCGGCAAGGGAATGGGTGGCGATCACAGTGAGATCGGTGCCGAAATTGCTGGCGAAGTTGGACGTCGTTTGTTGCTTCCGAAGCACCAAATCGAGCAAATTCAACTGCTGGTCAAGTTGCATTTGGAAATGGCAGATATTGCGTTTCGTCGCGATATTACTGATCTGGATCAAGTTGTCAGCTTCGCTCAAAAAATCGGATCGCCAGATGTTCTACGTATGCTTTACGTGCTGACTGTCGCAGATGTCACAGCCGTCGGACCGGGAACCTGGACGAGTTGGAAAGCAAATTTGCTCACCGAGTTTTTTGATCGCTGTCTCGTAAAGTTAAGTGGGAAGCGATACGGATTTCACGAGCAACAACGGATTGAGGAGACAAAACAGAGTGTTGCGAAAATTCTTGAACAGCGAGATGAAGATTTCTGTTCAATTCAGTGGATCAGCCGACAGCTCTCTGGTTTTTCAGCCTACTATTTGACATGCACTCCCCCGAAGCAAATTGCGGATGACCTCGAAGTCATTCAACGCCTCGGAAAGAAGAACGTTGAAGTGATTGCAAGCTGGAACCCTGAGATCAGCTCAATGGAATATCGTGTGATTACGGGCAATCCAAATTATCAGTCGGGGTGCTTTCACAAAATGACCGGAGTGATGACCGCTAAGCGGCTGAGTATCCTTTCCGCGGACATCAACACAACGGCGGACGGATTCGTCATCGATAGCTTTCGGGTTGTTGACCCGGATTATACTGGTGAACCTCCGTTGTCTCGAATTCAAGACGTCGCCAATACGCTACGCTCTGTTCTCAGCGGAGACACTTCTGTTGAACAGTTGTTTGTCAAAAATAGCCGTTTTGGAGATGCTGTTCCGGAGGCACCAATCTCCGAGCTTCCACAGCGGGTGCAAATCGACAATGACTCTTCCGATACGCGAACAATTTTTGACGTCTTTGCGACAGATCGACCGGGGCTATTGTACACGCTTACAAAGGCACTTCACGATTTAGACGTCTCGATCGATATGGCAAAAATTTCGACACACTTCGATCAGGTGATCGATGTCTTTTATGTTCAGGAACTTGATGGGACGCGAGTTCGTGGCGGCGAACGACTTGAGCAAATTCGCTTAGGGTTGCAACAGGCTCTCGATGACTTCGATACCGGAGGGCACCGGCGATTTACTCCCAACTCTGGATTCGCGTCGCGGTGACCATTCCGGGGAATTGATGATTACTTGTCCCAGATTCGTCTCATCGAATGATGTTCTTATTCAACAATTGAGGCCAGTAGTATCGAACTCAGTAGTCTTGAGGCCAGCAAAGTTGGGTTCAGTAGAGTCGAGACCAGTAGAGTTGAGAACTGCGAGCTCGACGTCAGCGAAGAGTGAAAATTGAAACGTATTGGTCTGTTATTTGAATACACAACTTTGAATGGAGGAGAACAGTCGATTCTCGCCGCCATCAAAGAGCTCCATCGCATCAAGTGCGATTTCGTTGCTCTTGCGCCGAGTGAGGGACCACTCATTGAGGAACTTGCTTCACAAAACGTCCCGGTTGAGAACCTGCAGCTTCGTTCGGAAACCGGAGAACGCATTTCGCAGCGCGATCTCATTCGACAACTTCGAAAAGTGATCAAGACACATCAGCTCGATTTGCTCCATGCGAATAGCTTGACGATGGGGAGAATTCTCGGGGGAGTGACCAGTGAATTACCAGTCCCGACAACGACTCACATCCGTGATATTATGTCGCTGAGTCGAGCTGCAATTCGCGATTTAAATCAGCATGCTCGGCTGATGGCAGTCTCTCATGCAACACGCGACTATCACATCGCTCAAGGTCTTCATCCAGATCGGGTCGAGACGTGCTATAACGGAATTGATCTGAAACTCTTCTCACCAAGCTCAGCGACAGGTTCTCTCAAGCAAGAGTTGGGGCTTCCGGAGAACGCGAGACTCGCTGCCACGATTGGGCAAATTTGCTTGCGAAAAGCACAGGGGGATGTCGCTGATGCTGCCGTGATTCTGAATGAGCGATTTCCCGATCTGCACTTTTTATTGATAGGCGAACGGCATTCACTCAAACGCGAGAGCCAACAGTTCGACGAAAAGATCACGCAGACCTTTGAAGATGCCGGAATGGGAAAACGTTTGCATCGCCTCGGATACCGCAGCGACATTCGCTTGATACTGAATGAAATTGACCTCGTTATTCATGCGGCTCGGCAAGAACCTCTCGGACGGATTTTGTTGGAAGCGGCTGCTTGTGAAGTTCCAGTTGTTGCAACGAAGGTCGGAGGGACGAGCGAGATCCTCACGCATGAAGAATCTGCTCTCCTGGTTGAGTCGGAAAATCCCACTGCGATTGCGGAGCAGGTGGAGCGGTTGCTCGATTCTTCAACTTTGCAACAAAGACTCGCAAAGCAAGCCCGGCAAGAAGTCATTGAACGGTTTGATATTTCCAGCAATGCCGACAAACTTTTGCAGAGTTGGGCGAACATCTCTTGATGTCGAGTCGCTAAAGTACAAACAAAGTGTGGCGTTGAACTCCATGAAAATACTGGCTCTGAATCCGTTTCATTCTGGAAGTCATCAAGCGTTTCTTGATGGCTGGGCACAAAAGAGCCGTCATGAGTTGACATTGTTTACGCTTCCGGGGACCCAGTGGAAGTGGAGAATGCGGCACGCTGCGACATCGTTTGCATTGCAGATTCGAGAAGTTCTTAAAGCTGAACCGCAGTCGTGGGACGTCATCTTTACGACCGATATGCTCAATGTGGCCGAGTTAAAAGGACAGCTTCCGGAGTCGATCCGATCTTGCCCGGTCGTGCTGTACTTCCATGAAAATCAATTTGAATATCCAACACGTCTTGAAGGTGGGCAGGCTCAGCGAGATGAACATTTCGCGTTTACGAATTTTATCTCCCTGTTGAGTGCCGATCAGGTTTGGTTCAACTCAAATTACCATCGAGATAATCTTTTGAATCATGTGCGAAACCAACTCTCCCGGATGCCGAAGCTTGCTCGGACTGATGCCGCTCGCTGGAAAAGCGAGCTCGAGAAAGTTGAGCAACTTGCAAAGGTTCATACGCCGGGGATTGAGTGTCGTAGAGCGAGTTTTTCCTCCGACGGACCAATTCATCTCTGCTGGGTCGGTAGATGGGAGCACGATAAGAATCCGGAGCAATTCTTTGAAGCATTGCGTCTGCTGCGTGCCAGCGGGGTGGCCTTTCAGCTCAGCGTCTTCGGAGAATCGTATCGCAATACGCCGGAATGTTTCAGTAAAGCGCGTGAAGAATTTCAATCGAACATCGTCCATTGGGGCTTTGCAGAATCGAAGGAGCGGTACTTCGAGTTGCTTGCGCAGGCCGATGTGGTGGTCTCGACAGCAATCCATGAGTTTTTCGGAATCGCCATTTTAGAGGCAATGAATGCCGGTTGCGTTCCGATTCTACCGCAGCGATTGTCGTATCCCGAACTCGTCAGAGATGAAACCCGTTTTCTCTATGATGGAACAACAAATGATCTTGTCGAAAACTTAGGGGAACTGGCTCAAAGAAAACTCGATTCCTTGGCTGCTTTCCAGGCTGATCAACGTTTCGCTGTGAAGTTGTCTCAACGTTTCGAATGGGGAATTGCAGCGGAAGCCATGGATGCGGAAATTGAGTTTCTTCTCGCAAGCAAGCTCAGCGACGAATGATCACTTCTGAACCAACGGTGAGCAAGTCGTAAAGGTCAGCGACATCCTGATCGTGCAGCCGAATACATCCGCGCGAGTCTGCTTTGCCAATGGAATCTGGATCGATGGTTCCATGAATTCCGTAACCTTCAAGAGTCCCAGCTTCGTCACTGATGGCCAGCCAACGTTCTCCAAGTGGATTCGTGGGGTCATCGTTTTTAATGACGATATCTGGCCCGTAATAAATGGGATCGACGACTTTGTCGGTCACTTTGAATTTCCCGATCGGCGTCGATCCATCCTTGCCGATTCCGACCGGCATGCGGACCACGAAGTAACCATGAGCGTGGACGGTCACTTCAAATCTGGTCAAGTCAACAACTGCACTGAAAGGACCTTGAATGACCTTCAGCTTCTTGCCAGCTTTGATTCGTTGAGGGTCAACACGATTGATTTTCGAGAGGTATTCCCAAGAAACCTGATGTTGCCTGGCGATGGTTTCGAGGCGATCACCAAACTGGATTTCGTACGGTTCCATGTAGTGGGGATGTGGTTGGAAATAAATCCTGCGTGACAACAGGTTTAGCCGCTGCCAGAGTTGTCGGCGTCGATCCGGGTATTCCCAATACCAGGTGGAGAGTGTCCGCAATGCGGCAACATCGTCCCCCGATTCGATGAGCTGATCGACCTCTGTGAAGTCGAATTGAGCTGGTACTGCTGGAGAAATGACTGGCAACTCTGAAGAGGCTTCGGGCTGTGTTCTGAAAGTGAGTTCTGTTGAAGAGCGATCTTCACCACCAGAATTGCTCCCCAGATTTGTCTGTTGAATACTTGTTTGTTCGATTTGATATCCGTTCTGTTGGATACCACTTACCGTTCGGACTTCTAAATCACGGGTGGATGCACTGGTCCCGTTCATCGCCTCGCTCGTCTCGCCGCCGATTTCACTGATTGGCTGAGCTGCACGGTTTTCGGGAAGTGTTTCGTCGAGAGGCTCCTCAGACTGCTGCGGTGCCATCGCAACATCACGATTTGCATCTGAAGATTTTTGCTCAAACTGATCAGGAACTCTGACTATTGAACCATTTTGAGGAGGGGGAGGCATCGTTTCGTCAGAGATTGCTGGAGGAAGATTCGCAGTCTGTGGAGATTGAGAAAAAATTCCAAATCTCCAGACTGCAACGCCTCCGGCACAGACCAGAACAGCGAACCAGAATTGAAAAGTTTGCAAAGGATGTCGACGTGGTTGATACTCAAACATAAGCCGCTCGCGACGACAGAAGCCGTATCTATTCCGCGGCCAAATTAATATGAAGGATACGCGACTGTTCACCGCGGAGAGTTGAAGCAGTCATCCTTGACTTGATAAACACTTGCGAGTTTCTTGCGTCCGTGAAGAACGCATTTTTCTAGAACTGATCCTGAAACCTGACTCTGTTCGCTCAAACACTGAAAAAAGCGACCATTCCACAAGTCTTCAGACTGGTTCTAATAAAATTGCTGTTCGCCACGAGGCAGAACCTGATAACCAATTCGAAAAATGCTCTAAAGGCGTGGTTGTATCTCTGTCTGAATCGCAACCGTTTCCAAATTTTGTTGGGTTTCTATGCGAATCTCAAAATCAAAATGCCCTCACTTTTGTGGCCGCAGGAATCGCTGAACTCTGATTCGGAACGGGTTGCGCAGGGACGTTGAAATAGGCATCATCCCGCGATATTGCAGGTTGCCGATTGAGTTTCCACAATTGATGCGGCTGCACCCACTCCATCATTTGGCAACCACTTGCCAAACAACAAAGAGAGAGTGAAATCATGAAGTAGCGACGCATGGGAATCCTTCCCAGCTCGTGAATAATTGAAATGAGTGAGGGGAGAGTGAGGAAATGAACCGGAAAGCTAACGCAAGTCACGTTTTGTGCCAAGAGGAAAATTTGATTCAATGACAAATCGTCTTTGCATAGTGCAGCCGCTCGCGGTTTGAGCGTCAGAGGGACATCGCATTTTGATAGCGAAGGACCAGGGAGTGAAACGAAACCTTGGTTTTTTCAAAGTATTTCATTGGAATGAGAGATTCGATGTAGGACGAAAGGGGCGTCGAATTCGAAGTTACTGGGGGTTCTCCGGGTGGCTGAGCGTGCGGGCGATGCGAAATCCAAGGTACGAAAACGTCCCACCTTGCCCCATGACGATTCGGCTTTCTGATTTTAATGATCCGATTGGCATATCTGATGAGAGATGTGACTGGAACGTGCCACCACGAAATGGGATTGCGTATCGAAAAGAGCGATTCATCTTCAAGTTTCGAACGACGTCGTCGTGATTGTGACACCACTCTCCGATGTTGCCGCTCACGTCAAAGAGTCCGAGTTGGTTTGGTTTCAACAATCCGACAGGATGGACTTGGCTGTTTGAATTTCCGATGTGCCAGGCGTAGTGGTTGATCAGTTCGTCTGTTGATCCAAAGTGGAAAAAAGTGCGACTTCCCGAACGTGTGGCCAGTTCCCATTCTCTCTCTGTCGGAAGCCGGTACCCCTTACGTTGGAGGTAATCGGGGCGAGGCTGGAGATAGTTTCGGACGACTTCATAACACAAGTCGTCAGCACCCATGCCTGACCGTTTTGTCAGCCAGTTGCAATACTCCATCGCATCCCTGATCTCGATGTAGCCGGCTGCGGAGTCTGGTGATGTGTTCGGTTTGATTATTGATTCGTAATTCTTTTGGTATTCACAGAAGTCTTTGACGGTGACTTCTGTCGAGGAGATTCCGAATGTCCAGTTCACGGAAAGTAGATTCTTTTTCTCTCGTGAGGTCAGTGTGCGATGTTCTGCTGGGGGAACGATCATCGTGAAGCCAGACTCAGTCGAATACCATCCCTGAGAGATTTTTTCGGCGTCACGTGCAGATGTCGATGGGACTGAAGGTGTCTCTCCGAATTTCTTTAGCACCCACTGTGACGAGGAATGGACTTCAGGGTCAGGGTCTTCGATGAAAAGTTTCGTTGAGGCCTGTTTGAGTTCATTCTGTTGCGCCGTCGTAAAATGGTGGGGTTCGAGCGAACCCAAAACTTGGAGAAGACCGGCGGTGAGATCCGGGTTGTCTGACTTTTTAAGATGTGGGAGCAAGCGTTCTGGGTTGACTCGACTTCCAGCCAGCTTGTGCACGAGTTCGCTACGAAGTGATGGATCAGATTGGCGACGGAAGTAAGGGAATGGAAAGTCTGTTTCCCCGAGATGTACGAAAGCAGCGAGCAAGTTGGTTTTGGATTTCTGGTCGAGTGATTCCGGGTTGTTTTCAACCTGTCGCCGCTTTTGATCGAGCGATTGAAGATGAGCTTCGGGGATGTCGATGATTCCGTCTATGAGAGTTGAAAGTTGTTCGTCATTGGCGCGTAGGAGAAGTTCCGAGTAGGTTGCGGGATCATCCCGCAAAAAGATCGACAGAATGAACGCAGCTTTATTGAGATCGGTCTGGGGCCCTTGAGCATCAAAGATTCTCGTCAGCTTTTCAGTCAGGTGTTCCTGGTAAGGGCTTAGCCAGTTTGTCCAGGTCTCGAGGGAAACCCCCGATTTGGCGATGAGTCCATCAACAACTGCCTCGCTGATGGCAACTTGAGTCTCATCGTTGTGCAGACTCGCATCCTGATTCGTAGCTAACAGAGCACAGGCCGCTTGAAAACGCATCTCAGAAGGGACTGTTTGAGACCGGAACAGGTCCGTGTATGAATCGAGTGGAACGTCATATTCATCCAGTAATGCAGTGAAAATCCGAAAGTTCTCGAACGAACTTTCGGGCAGTTGTCTTTTCAGTTCGGCTGCAGCCTCTTCTTCGTCGTTGAGGAGAAGCAATGCAAGTCGCGCTTTTGAGGCGGACCCTGAAGTGGAAGCCTGGAATTCACGGAAGACTTGGTCCTTCATGCGCGGAAGTCGCTCTTCAATGGCATCCACGATCATCGGGACATTTTCAATGTTTGCCTGCTTGAGTTGCACCAGCAGTTCCGTGTCTCGTTGTTTTCTCAGGTCGAGCGTCATCAGAGTCCCCAGAACTGCAAGAAGGATGGCTGCAGTCAAGGTTCGGGTGGCAATTTTTCGGAGAGCCGTTTTCATCATTTCGGACTCAAGCGATGACCACTCCGCGGGTAGGGTTCCAGAGCGGATGTAGGCGACTTCAAAAAGTCCAGGAAGTTGCCGAGCTTCTTTTTTCAGGCTCCAAAGAGAGGCATGGTTTCGGAGTTTTTGCCTGGCCCGTCCGGCATGTGTCTGCAGCTCTTCTTCTTCCAGCCAACTTCGGATTGAGGGGACCAGATAGTCGTGCGTCAACTGGTAGCTGATCAGATCTTGATCGTCATCTCCGTCTTGATGAATCGGTGATATGATTCGCAATTCGCTGTCGAGGGTTTCAATGAGTTGTGCAAAGCGTTGCGGTTTATTTTCGTATCCGCATACCTCTTGTAACTCTTTGAAGTTCAGTCCCTGACCTTTCAAATTGTTGCCTTGTTCCGGGAGTAAAGCACTGAGGAGTTTTTTTATCGCGGGAATCATCGGGCGATATCGGCGTGGACAGACTTCCGGATCGAAACGTCGTCGCAGGTAGGTACGTCCTAATGCTTTAAAGTCATCAAGATACCCGATCGTTTCGGAACTCCACGGTAACTCTTTGGTGATTTCAACAAACAGAGCAAGCCAAACAGGAGCGACGCGACCGTTCGATTGGATCAGCTCGACACCTCGTTCAATGAAGGCGGCTTTCTCCGGATCTTCCAGATCCCCTTTCTTCAACAACGTTCCAAATTTGGTGAGCACCGTTTTGGCATGCTCTATTGTGAATTCCGGGACAGCCATGGCATTGTCTCCCTCATTGAGAGAGGCTTCAACAACGCGCATGAACTGTGAGAGTTCGACCCAGTAATCATCACGGACGATGAGTAAGCACTGAATGGAGTGCCCGTCACATTGACGCAACGCTTGCACAAGTTCTTGATCAGAATCGATTTGCCGACCTTGCAGCCATTGCTCAAACTGATCGATGACGATGACGACTTTTTGATTCGCGTGCGGAAGTGGACGCTTTCGGATTCGACGCGTCATCTCCGGCAAGTCGGAGACTGCTTCTAAGTCGAGAAAGACTTTCTTCAGTTGAGCGGCGAGATCGATTTCTGTTTTCTTCTCCGACGCCTGAATTAAAACGGGAGTTGCAATTCCGGCAAGCTTTGGGACGAGGGCGGCATTCACCAGAGAAGATTTTCCGCTCCCTGTCGCACCATAGATGACACCGATTCGAGGTTCACAATCAGGATCTCGGCCATCCATACGGTTCAGCCAATACTGAACCTGCTGCGGGTGGCCTTCACTCGACAGTTGCCCAGGAAGTAATTCACTGAAGAACTCTGCGTCGTCTTTTCGAAAAGCCCGCAACCCTCGGTAGACTCGATTGATTTGCCCTTCTGATTCGGGCTGTGCGGCAGGGTTTTCCAGAAACTTTTCAAGTTCAATTTGCAATTCGCGAGCGGAGGAGTGACGTTCGGAAGATCGCCTTTGTAGAGCTTTCGAACAGATTCGATCTAAAGCGACCGGGACATTCGGTTCGAAATCACTGGGGACCGGGGGCTTTCTCATCCATTCTGTTGAATTGTCTGCAAAGCGATCCCCAAACGGACGCACGCCGGTGAGCATCTCAAAGAGAACGACTCCCAAGCTGAAGATGTCCGAGCGGGCAACGATCAGGTGTCCATCCCCGCTGAGTTGCTCTGGACTCATGTATGCCAGGGTCCCCGCGACTTCACGATTTCGAACGACTTCATCCTCATGGATTGCCAGTCCGAAATCTGTCACATAGGGAATGTCATCGACATCAATCAGGATGTTTCCGGGCTTGATGTCTCTGTGCAGAATCCCATGTGTATGCATGTGATGGATGGCTTCAGCGATTTTTGCGACGAGTCTCACTGCAGTTTCGATTTGAAACCGTTCCACCTTGAGGATCTCAGCTAAATTCCGTCCCTGAATATATCGAGAGATAATGTAGACCTGACCATCATCGGTCAGCCCGGAAGCATGGACCGGAACGATATTTGGATGTCCCATTTTTGCCAACAACTTGGCTTCCAGGCGATAGCGTTCCGCGTCACTTTCTGATTTCACTCGCGATGGGTGAGAGACTTTAATGGCGACCGGGCGATCGAGGTGTTCGTCCCAGCATTTCAGAACGACTCCAAACGAGCCGGCTCCAATGCGATCCAAAACGCGGAAATGACCGATTCTCTCTGGAAGTTTATGCGAGTTGCCATCGTTGAGGACAGCGATTGTGGACGTCTCTCCATACGGCCAGGCACGATGCGTCAGATCTTTTGCGAACAGTTGTAGCTGCAGACACTCTGGCTCGTTGACAAAGTCAAAGTTCGAGTCTTCTTCGGGAAGTCGATCCATGGAGATGGTGTGACTCCCTAAATCCAGCGAGGCGATGCGAGCAGGACATTCTTCGCAGACTTCGAAATGCTGCTCGACTTGAAGGCTGAGCTCCTCCTCAAGACGCCCCTTGAGAAACTCAGACAATTGCAGGTCTGACGGACAGTTCATCTTAGCCCTTCATGTCCAAATCGAAAATAACACACATCTTGAACATCGGTGACACCGCGACAATTAAATGATCTGATGTATGAATGACTCGCTGACAATGGAATTTCCAGCTGGAAATTCACTGTGAGTCATGTTGAACAATGAAATTGCTCAACCCACGATTTGAACCAATTTTAGGCCGCTGGTCGAGTGTGAAAACAAAATCCTCAAGGATCTTCCGAGATTCCTATTCTGTTGATCACTCAAAACACTCAGGTCATGGAGCGAAAAGAATGATTTCTGGTTACAGAATTGGTACTCTGTTTTGAACCTTTGCAATTCTTGAATAGGCGGAGTGAGGTTGAACAGAAATTTTCTGCTGCGTTGAGAGTCGCTGAGAACTTCCCGTTGCGAATCCTGAAACAAGATGGTCCTATGAAAACGAATTTCTCCAGAATGAACTGTCGTTACCTTCTCCCTGTCATGTTCGGAATGGTGACTGTCATCTATTTCAACACTTCCGAGGTGAGTGCCCAAGACAATTTCTCTGCCTTGACTGCAAAAATTCCGAAGAGTGCGAATGCGTTGATTTTAATCGATGCAGACGCGCTCAGGTCGAGTCCGCTCGGAAAGCAGGAGAACTGGGCAGATAAGAATGAAGCTGCCTACGTGAACTCACCTTTCTATCTTCCACCCGAGGCAACGAAGATTGTCGTCGGTTCACAAGTGAACTCGAATCATCAGTTGGAGCAGGCCTGGGAAGTCGCGGTGATGAATCTTTCGGAGCCAATTTCCAGCCGAGCAATTGCTCGAGCAGAAGGTGGGGAGATTGACACCATTGCAGACATGGCGGCTGTCTGGAGTCCGAGTGACGCCTATTTTGTTCAGTTTTCCTCTCAGCTACTTGGAATCATGGCTCCTGCGAACCGACAGAAAGTTTCGCACTGGGCAAAGACCACTGGATCAGAATCGTTGGATGCAGCAGGTGTTTTTGCTGAGTCTGTTAATGATGTGAATGACACGACGCAAATTGTTTTAGCAATCAATCTGAAAGATGCAGTTGTTCCGCACCAGCTTCGTGAATGGCTCAGTAGTTCTGAACTTCTGAAAGATGATGCCACCGCTCAAGCCAGTTGGCAAACGGTTGTGGAAAGCTTAACGGGAGCGAAACTGGCGATTTCCGTCACGACGAAAATTCAAGGCCGTCTCGAAGTTCAATTCGAATCCGATCCGTCCGTGTTGGGGAAGAAGGCGAAAGAGGGAATTCTCCAGACGTTTCAGAAATTTGGAGTTGCGTTTGAGGATCTGGAACACTGGACTCTCAGCCAAAGTCAAAACAATCTCATTCTGGATGGGGAACTTTCACTGACAGATCTGCGCAAAGTGATGAGCTTGCTGCAGGTGCCAAGTTCGAAATTCAGTGCTCTGGCAGATGTGGAACCGGCTGAGGCTGACGATCAAGACAAGGTGGTGAAAGCGTCGCAGAAATATTTCAGATCGGTTTCGACACTGCTCGACGATCTGCATTTAGAGTTCAAGACAAACCGTGATGCCCGAAAGAACTTCGCAGCGACTTACATGCAACGGTATGCAAAGCGAATCGACAAGTTACCAATTCTGAATGTCGATGTGGAACTCGTCGATTATGGCCTGTCCGTCTCGGAAACTTTACGCTCCACATCTGTGACTCAAGGCCAGGCGAATATCGAAACAGGAGTCAGAAAGTCGAGAGTCTATTCATCAAATTATTCGAACGGCTATTACAACGACTATCGCTCCAGTTCGAGTATCAAAACTCAAATTGCTCGGGAAGAGCAGGGGGAAGCGAGCAAAGTTCGCTTTGAAAACTGGAAAGAGATGCAGGATGCGACTGCTCAGATTCGTGTCAAAATGACACAAAAGTACAAAGTCGATTTTTAGAGCTGATTCTGAGTGTACTTACTGGATCACTGAGAAAGGTGACCATTCCACAAGCTTCCAGACCAGTTCGAATCTCCGAATCTGTTTTTCATGCTTGTCCTGTCCGTGAAGAATTCCTGGACGGTTTGGCAGGCTGATTGTCACAAGTCAGGGATTCAGAATTCAAGCTGTAGACGCCCGGAGAGGACCAGACTGTCAGCGCGTCCGACAGTGGGGGCGTCCAGTTTGACTGGAATCATGTTGAAGATGACTCGTGCGAAACTGTTGAGATACCAATTTAATCCGAACGTCAGCGTTTGCATGCGCCCCCCCTGAATATCAAGGTCATTCAGGTCGATGATCGCCCAGCCTGCGGTCAGTTCAAGTGCTCCGAACCCACAGTCACCGAATTCTTCATCAGGGATGACGCCTGAGAAAATTCCACGTTTGCGATTGTAGACCGCTGACTCACCAGTCAGCAGCAATCCCGCCTGAAAGTATCCCCCGGAAAAATTTACGGGGGCCATTTTGGGTCGATTCACAATTGACCAGCGATACTCTGCCTGAGTGCGGAACGGTCCGTACTGAGAAGCGAGTTCAAGGTTGAAGAGATGAAAGTTGTCTGTCGGAATATTTCCGGTGTCGACAAATGCAGGAATACCGGTTGCAGAATTGTCGCTCGGATCAGTGACGAAGAAGCCTGGCTGAACGGCATATCGAACACGATTATTCGCGGGGTTTCCAAAACTGTAACCCCCACCGAGATGAACTAGAACGTCATCGTTGTTGACCAAAAGAACGGTTTCTCGTGTCGCAAAGGCCCAGCCTCCATTATTTCCACTTGAAACTCCATATGAGTCTGTGGGAGTTTTGTAGGCGGAAAAGGCATAAGTTCCGTTCTCGTCAGGAAATGTCCCGAAGCCCCGAAGGCCCGTCTGCCTGAATGGGGCAAATGCGAAGGGAAGTTGCCGCTCCATGAACAACAGTTCTCGTCCGCTCGACTCAGCATCCATGCCGAAAGGTTGTTTGAAGTAGCCAGCTTCCACATGATCAACAAATTTTGCGTCGGAGAAGATGACTGCGACATCTCGAAAGCTGGGGTGTCCGGAGGCAGCAAAGTCCAGGTCGATCACGTAAGACGTTGCTTTACTAACGTTTCCGCTGGCTCGCAATCGAACACGACGCAAGCCGGTTTCTGTGTTGACCTTCCCGACTGCGTCGACAGTTGCCTGGTCCTGAATGATCCAGCCCGTGTCGAGTTGCAGAAAACCACCCCATTCAAGCGTGGGGTACTCTGTCTGACTATTTGAAAAAAGTGGTCGCCCCGATTGCACGAATTCGTAGTCTTTAAGATCAGTCCGGGGGGCTTCGAGGACGCTGGGGGCAGCTTCTTGCTGATTTCCATTCTCTGCGGTTGTGATTGCTTGCGGCACAGATGCGGCAGTAGGTGCAGGCGGAGGTACGAGAAGTGGATCAGAATTGTCCACGGCAGCAGGCTGTGCGTAGATTTGTGCAGAACAACACGAAATCCAGACAATCGAAACAAGAATCGACTCTGGAAATCGCATTTCTGATGCCGTTGGTGATCGAAGAAGGTCAGACTGCTGCTTCGATTCCAACATACCGAATCAAAGCAATTTTGCCTTATCGATACAATCGGCTTCATTTTGAGTTGAACTTCAAATTAGTTTGAAGTTCACTCAAGTTTGTACAAAAGACCTGTCATGGCTCAGGACGAACATGTTTCAGAGCGGACATGGTTCAGTGCGAACATGGCTCAGAACGAAATGTTCGATCTCAGTCCCATCACGTAGGCTGTGTCCACTCCAGTTCGCCCAGGGAAAAGGATTTGCACGTCAGGAGTTACGTCGAACCAGGGTGTGATTTGAGCACGATAGAAGAATTCCAACCCGTGACCGTCATTGACGCCCCCTAAGGCGAGATTCAGAATCGGGCCAATTTCATCACTGATTCCGTTGTAGTACCAGCCAGCTCCGAATCCATCGTGATTACGACCAGGAAGCGGGCTTGATCCTCCAACTCCGAAACTTAAGAACCAGGCTAATGGGTTTGCTTCATCATCGCCGAGGCCTGCTCGACCGAAGACTCCCCAACCACGTGTTGGATCACAAGGATCTGTCACCAGATACTGATCGAAGTTGTAGTACATTGACCATGAACCGGAGGTCTGGTTAATGGGGACATTCGGGAGAATGATTCGAGGATCTTGTCCCAGACTCGTGTAGTCTCTGCTGCTCCAGGTTCCAGCGAAGAGTTGATGGCCCGGCTTCCCGAAGAAATTCGTCGGAAGTCGGAGTTCGGCAGCCATCGAAATGCCCTCCGCAAATAGATCGCTGATTCCGACTGTCGAGGCTGTATCTTCAGGGTTCAGCAATGTAAATGTGAAGATCGGCTCGCCGTTTTCCATCCAGACAAATCCGGCACCGAGAGTTGAATAAGGAACTGTTCGCAGGGCGATGGGGTTGATGACCATGCCTAGATTTGAGAACTGCTTCGTTCCGCGACCATGGGCAAAAGCGTTTGCATCTCCATCGAACGTATCCATCTTTCCGAAGAAGACCGCAAAGTTTTCAGAAAACGCTTGTGTGAAAAGAACGTTCGTCAGGTAAATTTCATCTGAGTCAGGAACGGGGAGAGATGAGGAGATCGTACTCGGCATGAACGCACCGGTTGATCCGTCGAGTGTCTGGCCAAATCGATGTTCAGCCCGCAACTTCACAAACAGACCTTCCTGGATTCCGAGTTTGCCAGCATCGATGTTCACGAGGTAGTCGCCATGCCCGCTGTAGCGAAATTTGCGGTCCAAACCACCTTCGACAACACCAAAATTGAAGGTCGTCAGGTTGGCTTGGAAATTCATTCCAGACTCGGCCAGATCGGTTCGCAGACCTCCCCAATCACCTGTCAGGTAGGGAGAACTTGAAGAGAAGCAGCCTTCGTCAAGGACACCGCAGCAGGCATCACAGCCTGACCCGATTGAATTGGACTTCAGGCAAAGATCTGGGTCGCCAAACAGACAGGACGCTTCATCGGCCATTGCGAGTTGACTCGAAGCGACCACTGCGAGCGCAATTCCGAGTGTCCAAAATCGTTTGATGACGGACTTCAAATTGATCTCTGACAACCCACACATATCTCATCATCCTTGAAAAGAGAGAATCCGGTATCATTGCATCGGATTGTGAGTCAGCATGAATGTAGGGTTATGCTGAAGCTGCCAGGGAGAAGGGAACAGGTGATTCGCATGTAGTGATTGTAGGGCTTGTGGTGATTCTTTCCTTTGAGACGATTCCGTCTCAAAGAGGCGTTGTGCTCCATCGTATTTGTCGAACCTATCTTCGAGACCAGTCTCGTCGTGAGATGTCAGTGGTGTCCACGGAATGTGAGACATACAGCAAATTGACTGTCGAAATTGT
The DNA here is from genome assembly GCF_007744255.1 of Thalassoglobus polymorphus. Classification (GTDB taxonomy): domain Bacteria; phylum Planctomycetota; class Planctomycetia; order Planctomycetales; family Planctomycetaceae; genus Thalassoglobus; species Thalassoglobus polymorphus. The sequence continues at coordinate 18,724 of NZ_CP036267.1, forward strand.
TTATCATCGACGAAATTGGGGCTCTTTCGTACAATGAACAGCCCCCCAAATGGATCCGTTGACGCGATGTGCTCTTCGATTCCCTCACTTCAGTAACACGCCGAGTCCTTATGTTTTTTCAGCCTGCCATCACTCGTTCTTCTCTTGTCTCTCGTCGAGAGATGTTGCTTGAGTCCGGAACCGGATTTGGTGCCCTGGCTTTGGCTTCGCTGCTTCCCCAATCGGCCCTTGGAGATGCCTCCGCTTCGATTTCACATATTGCGCCCCGTGCCAAGAGTGTGATCTTCCTGTTCATGGAAGGTGGCCCCAGCCAAATGGACCTGTTCGACCCGAAGCCGCAACTCAATAAGCTGGCAGGGAAGCCTCTACCTCCCGGATACAAACGAGTTGTCACAGCCATGGGGGAACTCAACTCACCGTTACTCGCATCAAAACGGAAGTGGAAGCAATACGGCGAGGCCGGAACCTGGGTCTCCGACTGGATTCCAAATATTGCGCAGTGTGTCGATGACATGGCTGTGATTCGTTCATGCTGGACGAATGGAATCAACCACTCAGGCGGTGTTTGTCAGATGAACACTGGCACTCCATTAGCTGGACGTCCTTCATTAGGGGCTTGGGTGAATTACGGGCTCGGTACAGAAAATCAGAACTTACCTGCTTTCGTTGTGATGACCGATAACAAAGCACAGGTCACCAACGGTCCTCGAAACTGGGGAACAGGATTCATGCCCGCCAGTTATCAGGGAACCAAACTCGACGTCGGCAACGAGCCCATTGCGAATCTCAACAATCCGGAAGGGATTTCGGTTGAGCGGCAACGAAACAAGTTGGGCCTGTTGAACTCGCTGAATCGTGACCACTTCAAAGATCGTACATTTCAAACAGAATTAGAAGCCAGAATCAAAAGTTACGAGCTCGCATTTCGCATGCAAGCGAATGCTCCAGAAGCGATTGATCTTGAATCAGAAACGGCTGCCACACAACAGCTTTACGGTTTGGACGATCCGAAAACAGAAGCGTATGGAAGGAACTGTCTATTGGCCCGGCGACTTGTTGAACGGGGAGTTCGATTTGTTCAACTGTATCATGGCGCCGGAAGTAAGTGGGACGCGCACCGCGACATTGAAGGGAACCATACTCGAATGTGCGGGCAAAGTGATAAGCCTGTTGCCGGTCTGATCAAAGATCTGAAACAGCGAGGACTCCTCGATGAGACACTCGTCGTCTGGGGAGGCGAGTTTGGCCGGACTCCGATGAGCGAAAAGGGAAATGGTCGGGACCATAATCCGACTGGCTTTACAATGTTCATGGCGGGCGGAGGTGTTGCTGGGGGACAGACAATCGGTTCGACCGACGATCTAGGATTCCACGCTGTCGAAGACCGCCTGCATGTTCACGATCTGCATGCTACGATTCTCTATCTGATGGGAATCGATCATATGAAGCTAACCTATCTACACAAAGGACGTCCGGAGCGGCCCACACAAAACGAAGGTGATGCCTACCGACTGATTACGCAGCGTCCCTTGGTCCGCAAGGAACTTTCATCGTAGTTTCACACTGCTCACCGAATCTTCATCTGTTCTGCTGATTCGGACAATCAGAGGTCCACTCTCCAGTGAACGGGGGCATTATCCTGTTGCGTTCGCTGTTTGGCGGATGAAGTGCCAAACTGAGCTGGGATCACTTCCTTCCCATCCTGTTGTGAATCTACGAGGATTGGCGCAGTTCGAAACTCTCTCAAACTGTTGTGAGGACGCAATGAAGTGGTCATGGAAACTTGGCGAAGTTGCTGGCATTGGCATCTTCATGCATTCGACGTTTCTGATTTTGATCGTCTGGATCGGCGTGAGTTATTGGCGTGTGGAACAGAGCGCCCTGGCGGTTGTAGAAGGTGTCGGTTTTATTCTCGCTCTGTTTGGCTGTGTGGTCCTTCATGAATTGGGGCATGCCTTTGCAGCCAAGTCGTTCGGAATTCAGACTCGCGACATCACTTTACTCCCGATAGGTGGGGTCGCTCGACTGGAGCGAATGCCCGAAGATCCTTGGCAGGAATTCATTGTCGCCATCGCCGGTCCGTTCGTGAACGTTTTGATTGCGATGGTTCTCTTTGTGGGCCTTACTGTGAGCGGAGCTTTGGGAACTCTGGAGGATCTGATCGCAACGAGCGGTTCGTTCCTGATGCGATTAATGTTCGTCAACGTCGTGCTCGTCGTCTTTAATCTGATCCCTGCTTTTCCAATGGATGGAGGCCGGGTATTGCGGGCGATCCTGGCTTCACAAATGGACTATGCCCAAGCAACTCGAATTGCTGCCACAGTTGGTCAGACCATTGCCATCGCTCTCGGATTTCTCGGTCTGATTTCGAATCCTGTACTCGTTTTGATTGCTTTGTTTGTCTGGATTGGAGCAGGCTATGAAGCTGCGTCTGTGACACTCCGCTCCGCCGTCAGTGGCATCACGGCTAAAGTTGTCATGCTGACTCACTACGAGACTTTGACTCCACAGGATTCGGTACAGGATGCTGTCGACCTGACGTTACGCGGATCTCAAAAAGACTTTCCTGTCATCGACAATCAAGGAACTGTTCTCGGTGTTCTGACACAATCTGGAATGTTGAAAGCGATCACCTCAACCGGTCCCGACACGCAAGTTGTTGACGCAATGATCAGAGATGTTCAACCGACCACGACTGGGGAAATGTTGGAGTCGCTGTTAGTTCGACTCAAGGATGAGGAATGCCAGACTGTCCCCGTCGTTGAACAGGGACAGCTCGTAGGGATCGTCACAATGGAGAACGTCAGCGAATTTCTACGAATCCAACAGGCCATCAACGCTTGAGAACTTTACCGGGGAATCTGGCGAGCCCCGTTAGTCTTTGCTTTCGTTTCGGAGTTCAGAGATTTGATCCGCGCTGAGGCGTCCCTGGAAGATTTTGACCTCATCGATCCAGCCGTCGAAGTTGCGGCCGGTTCCGGCGCGATGCCCTCCGATGATGAGTCCACCTGTTTCACATGCAGGACCAGGAATGGGAACCGCATGTTCACTCACCTGTTTTCCGTTGACGTACAACCTGAGCTTCTTTTGATCAAACGTGAACGCAACGTGGTTCCATTTTCCGAGTAGCTGTTCCCGGTCAAGCAGCGTGTTAAATGGCCCTTGAGCACCTGTGGTTGGTGCAGCCTCTGGTTTCGAAGCGGGTTTCACTGTGAATGTGTAAAGTTGCAGGTTGATCTTGTCGGGCTGATCGGTCGCTCGCATTCCAAGCGACAGGTTCCAGGCTCCAGTTTGGCTCGGCTCCCCCTCTGCGGTGCTTTCCAGTAAGAATGATCTTGAACTGGAATCATGCTCTGGGAGAGTTTCCGGTTTGAACCACATGGAAACAGTGTGTTCAGCGGAGTTGTCATCCAGAAAACTTCTTGGGACGGTCAAGTATTGTTGCTTGCTTCTTGAAAAGTGAACAGATCCTCCGAGAGCTCCATCCTGTTGGTTGATCGTTGGTCCGTTGACTGGAGTCGCATCGATGCGACTCCCCAATGGAGACTCATTCTTGAAACCGTTATCGAAGTTCCAGTGAGCACGCAATTCGGGAGCGGCGTCCTCGTCGCTGTCGACTGTCATTTCATTCAGGTCAATTTCGATCTTGCGATTTACAACTCCATCAGGTTGGCGAAACTCAGCAATCAGCTTTGCATTCTCTGTGGTTCCGTCCGCAGTCAGTGTCAGAAATTGCCAGCCCTCGACCAGCGACCACTCAAGCGAAGGATGATAGACGTCCAGTGATGTGATCGTCCGGGTGTGTCCTGGAGAAATGATAAAGTCGTGCAGATCATAACCGACTCGCTGGGGACGAATCAGATGACGGGCAACATGGATATCTCCACCGAGGAGTACGACTCCACCGATCTTCTCAGTCTTGATGAAATCCAACAGAGCATCACGTTCGTACCAGTATGTGAACATGTCGTCGGTTTCGCGATTCTTCTTGTCCTGCCAGATCGCTCCCATCGACAGCACTTTGAATGGAGCCTTGGACTCTTTCAGACTCTTCAACAACCAGTCCCACTGCTCCGCTCCGAAGCAAGTCGGCTGTTTTGGATCAACCGGAGACGGTTCGGATTGTGAGAAATATCTGGGGTCGAGCAAGAAGACTTCCATCATTCCCAGATCGACTTTGTGATACACACCTTCAGTTCCGTTTCCATATTGAGAATGAGCGCGGTATTCCACAAAGCCCTGACGGGTCTTCCCCTTACCGTTCATCATGTTTAAGCCGTTGCCGTTATTGAGACCAAAGTCATGATCATCCCAGGTACCGACAACAGGTGTGTGAGCAGCCAATTTTTCAAGATCGGAAACCTGTAGGAACTGGCGTTGTTTCTCGCGCACGATCGCCAGATCCGAAGTGTCGATATACGGGGTGTCTCCCATCAGGAAGACCGTGTCGACACCTAATTTCTCCATCTCGTTCCAGATGCCATTCGGTTCGATATCAACACAGGAAACGAAGCTTGCAGAGACGCGATTCCCTTTCCGGGCAGGGTCGACTGTGGTGAAAGTGTGATCCTTTTCTGAAGCGACAGATTCTTTCTGGCTCCCGCGGATCTCATCAATTTGATAGCTGTAGTTTGTTGCTGGTTTCAGACCGGTGACTTCAAACTTTGCGACAAAGTCATTCGCTTCGGTAGCGGTCGTTGTCACTTTCTTGATTGGTTGACCATCTTTCAGGACGGTCAATTGCAACTTTGTCTCGATCTTTCCTGGTCGATACAGAATCCGCGCGGTCGTCGGCTCGACTGTTCCAACAATCGGACCAACGATTTCGTCTGCCTCAGCGATGCCTCCCAGAGAAGTCAACGGGATGAGACCAGTGAAGAGGGCAAGCAACACAACTTTCGAAATCACAACTGGATGTTTCACTGCAGAAGACTCCTGGCGCGGCCTGCTCGGTCGCTGGATAAAGTTCCGGAACGGAAGGGGACGATAGAGTACGGCATTCGAGTATCAAATTAAATACTCGCGTCCCAGAGCGTACTCGCTCGCCGTGCCCGCTCTCCGTACATCGGGATTTCGATGGTGAATTTCTTCGATGAGGCTCAACTGGCAGAATCAGAGATCGTATTGTGGTTTTCACTGGACCCGGTCGCGGATATGCTGATGGGATGAACTCAGAGACTTCTCAGCATGTGACTCAAATTCTATCGGCTCTCAATTCAGGGGAGCAGCAGGGAACCGATACGTTACTCCGGATTGTTTACAATGAACTTCGTCGGCTTGCGACCGCTCGGCTGAACCAGGAAGCATCCGGGCAAACTCTTCAACCAACTGCACTGGTACATGAAGCGTATTTACGTCTGGTGAAAGGAGATGAGCAACAATCGTGGGATTCTCGTGGCCACTTCTTTGCAGCGGCTGCCGAAGCGATGCGACGAATTCTCATTGAAAATGCGCGTCGAAAAGCAGCCGTGAAACATGGAGGAGGCCTGCAACGGCTCGAACTGGACGATGCCGACGCAGTTGTCTCGGCGACGGATCAAAAACTGTTGGAAGTCGATGAGGCGATTACCGAGCTAGAGAAGGTGGAACCATTGAAAGCGAAGCTGGTCAAGTTGCGATACTTTGCCGGGCTGGAGGAATCCGAGGCCGCGGCAGCTCTGGGGATTTCCCGAGCGACAGCTTCGCGGTGGTGGACTTTTTCTAAAGCCTGGCTTTATGCACATATGAACGACGAGTCGTAACGACTGTCAGCTAATATGTTTAGAGCTCGGGGCCGAGTCAGCGAGAAGTACAGTTCGGATGATTTTACAAATTTCGTGAGGCGCAACGAGACAAAAAAACGCATGACCTGTCGGACCGTAATAACATTCCCGCGAGGAAGAAAGCGGCATCCATATCCGCAAGTGATATGACCTTGGAGAGAAAATATGTCCGACGCAACCCCCAATGAGCCCTCTGAAACGTTTCAGGAAACATCTGTCGATCCGAACTCGATTGAAGGAGTTTTTCTCACAGCGTTGGCAAAATCAACTCCGGAAGAATGTGAAGCATTTCTGAAAGAAGCTTGCGGAGACAATGCAGAACGTCGACAGCGAATTGATGCCCTCCTGCGTGCATACAACGATGCCGGAAGTTTTCTGGAGACACCTCCCCAAGGTGTGCCCACGAGTCTCGATCCACTGAGTTTCGACTTTCTGGAACCTACCGAAGACCCCGGGTTGTTGGGGACTTTGGGCCCGTACGAAATTTACGAAGTGATTGGTCGAGGCGGGATGGGCATCGTCTTTCGTGCTCGAGATCCCAAGCTGAACCGTGTGGTTGCTGTGAAAGTTCTCGCACCCGAACTGGCAGCCAATCCCAATGCCAAAAGACGATTTGTTCGAGAAGCTCAGGCTGCTGCGGCTGTCTCGCATCCCCATGTCGTCACGATTCACGCAGTCGATGAAGATGAGAAAATTCCTTATCTGGTCATGGAATGTGTTGTCGGGCAGTCGCTGCAACAAAAACTCGACAAAGTTGGATCGCTACGATTAACCGAAGTGCTGCGGATCAGCAAACAGGTCGCTGAGGGGCTGGCAGCTGCTCACAAGCAAGGGCTGATTCATCGTGATATCAAACCTGCGAACATTCTCCTGGAGAACGGTGTGGAACGAGTCAAAATCACCGATTTTGGTCTGGCTCGGGCGGTCGACGATGTCTCAGTCACTCGAACCGGTGAAGTCGCCGGGAGTCCGCAGTTTATGTCTCCTGAGCAGGCGATGGGGCAGCGTGTCGATCAGCGGAGTGATTTGTTCAGTTTAGGCTGCGTGATGTATGCGATGTGTGCCGGACGTTCACCATTTCGGGCGACCAGTGTTGCGGCGGCCATTCGACGAGTTTGCGATGACAACCCGCGACCAATCGAGGAAATCAACGCGGAAGTCCCGGAGTGGATGATTGCGATCATCGAAAAACTTCTCGATAAAGATCCCGGTCAAAGATTCCAGACAGCCGAGGAAGTGGTCGAAGTATTGGAAGACCACTTAGCGGGTGTTCAAGGATCGAACCCGGTACAACAACGTACCTATCGGGCTAAGAGAGTTTCCACGCCCAGTGCGCAACCTCCAGTCAATCACTCATCCAATCCTCGTGTTGTGGTTGGAAGCATCTTGAGTGTAATGGGAGCAATTTTGTGTCTTGGTGGAATTCTGCTGACCGCTGTCAATTTGAGTAACGAAGTACAAATCGCAGGAGCCGGTTTCTCTCCGCTGTGGGCGATTTTTGTGGGAGCAGCTCTGGCCTTTGCCGGTCAACTTTTAAAGCAGAAACGACTCACATCAGGAAGTTGGCTTATTCTTTTATTGTTGCTGCTCGGTCCTGCTGGCTTTGCAATCTGGCTGATCAAGAAAAATGATTTTGAAGAAGCTGACCGTAAAGCGAGTGAAGAAGATCCGATCGCGACCACGCAGGAATTTACTCAACAAGTTCCTGATGGACTGCCGTTGCTGGATCGACTCTCATCGAGTTTGATGCGGCTGGCTTTGCTTGGCCCAGTCTTTTTGCTGATCGGGTTTTGCATCTGGGCCATGATGCCAAAAATGATCGAAGGCGAACTGGTGCAGTTCATTATTATGGGGATCGGGCCAGCGTTGTTTGGAGCAGCGATCATCGGTTGGTTTGGGAGCCATTTGAAGAATGATGAATGGGGTTGGGAAGCCTACTACAAAGGTGTTTGTGCCGGGTTCCTCGCCATACTTCTTCCTCCTGTCTGGCTGGTTGGAATTCCGATTGGGTTTGCATCCCTATGGATTTTGAATCAACAGGAAGTGATTCAATCCTTTCGTGAAAAAGGAAAGGGCGAGGCCGTCCGAGTTGTGGTCCCAAGTTTTCTATTGGATATTGGGACTGTCATCGGAGCATTGGTTTCCTCATCCCTTTTGATTCTTATTGCGGTGAATGCGGATGGCCTTTTCAGTTCAGTCAATTTTATTGAGGGAATGCTCTCCTTTCTCGGTCTGTCGCTACTGCTGCTTCCTTTTCGAGGGGAACTTTTTCGAGGGCGTTTTTTGAGAGATCTCAGTCTTTGCCTGGGAGTGACCCTCCTTGCAGGTCTTGGGTTTGCAGTTGTGAGAGAGGGAGGGATCGGAGTTCCAGAAATGATTGTTGTCGGAACAATCGTTTCCATTCTGCTTCTTCTACCAGTGCTCATTGTGTGGAAATTTCTAATTGCTCCTGCTCAACAACGAAGTGAGACACCGACGATTCCACTCGCAAGGCCAATCGCTCAGAAGCAACCGAAGTGGTCGTTGGGAAGACGGCTGCTGATTGGGGGGCTGGTTGGAATATTCATCCTTGGAGTTCAGTATGCAGCTCCTCAACTGCAACAGGCGTTTTCCCCACTCGGTTCGCTTGTGGTTGAACACTCTGGATCGGTGAAACCGGAAGCAATTCTGATTGATGGAAAGCAGGTCCGTTCAGCAAAGCAGTCCGGTGATATCACTCTCTTCAAAGGACTCAAGCCGGGGCTTCACAGAATACAGATTACTTTGAATGGGGACCGGGATGAATTCGAGAAAATTAATAACTACGAGATCAACATTCGACCAGGTGTGACTCATAGGATTCCACTGCGTCGCTTAGTCAAAATGAATGCAGGGATGGAACTCGGACCGGCATCGGGCGAGTACGGAGGATTGATTTTAGAAATTCAAGACCCCAAATTGAAAGTTCTTCTCGTGAGGTTCGACTCCAACGATACCGGATTTCGTGGCAATCTCTTGAGTCAAGGAGAACATCAGGTTTCAGTCGGGAAGTATCAAATTGTCCTCCTCGATGGGCTTGCCGGTTGGTTTCTGAATCTCAAAGATGAGCAAAGCAACCAGTCTTTCAAGCAGGTTTATGAAGTGGTCAACAAAATTTATGGAGAGGGTTATGGTGGAACATCGGGTTACGGGGGAGCTGGGGTTATTGGTAACCGTTCTTCCGTCATGAAGTCCGCCGGGTATCGGCCAGGACTGTATGACAGTCGTTCTGGAACTTGGTCCATCATTCAATACTCGATTGGTTCGGTCGAAATCAAGCCGGGGCAGTTCGAGTCCGTCGTCGCCAAACGAGATTTGAAAGCGATCGCGCGTCAACATGATGACTTCGTCGATGGTAAGTTTTATTGGTTTTTGTGGAACGGCGATAAGTATTCGTTCTCTGCGCCTCAGGCGCGAGTGATTCAAGAATTACTGGAGGCGTATGCGAACGGCAATTCAGCAGTCATGGAATCAGATGTACTGAAAAAACTCAACGCGGACCGGGAGGAACCGGTCACTTCGCTGGAGGAAGTTTTCAACGACGGAAAGCATCCTGGCTGGAAACAATTGGTCGACTGGACCAGGGAAGGTAATGACGCTTCTCTCAAATTGACGAAGTTGATCAATTCGTCAGTGAAGAACAGCTACGGAAGTGGTAGCGGGATGGGCGGATTTGGTGGCCCCTCGACAGCCCCAACGAAACCCAAAGAGACCGGAGCGGTTATCCTGACGACCACTGATCAAGGCTTGACTGTTAACGTTTCACAAGATGAATTTGGATCATTCCAAAATTTGTCTAAACAAACAACCTCGCTTCCAGTCGGCACATACTCCGTGATGGTGTTCGACAAAATGTTCGGCTGGGGATCGACGAAAACGAAAGGACCGGTCACACCTCCATCCTACTACGATGGACAGCTTGATGTGACAAAAGGCGAGTTCACAGATCTGGAGGTCAGGCGTGACTGGAAAAAATTGGCAGCCCAAGAGCCCGTCATGATGGAAGGGTTTTACCCCTTTGTCTGGAATGGCAAGGACTTCGTTCTGTCGAAGCAACAATCTGGAATTGTGCAGCAACTCTTCAAAGCGTTTGCAAATGGGAAGATCGCCGTTGACGCAGAAGATCTGGTTGAAACTGAAGACGCAGGCGAGGAGATTAAACGTATCTTCAACAACGGGAATCATCCCGCCTGGGGTGATCTGGTCAAGGTGTTAGAAGATGAAAAGCTGCAGCTCAATTTTGCTTTCAGCCACAGTCATCCGGCTTATCAAATTCCGGATGGAATGCATCAAATCGTATTTCGCATCAACCAAAAGTTTGGGATTTATGAGGACTATCCGATCGGCCGGCAAGTGAATGTCCTCGTTTCGTTAGAAAAAGGGGGAGAGAAGCTTCCTCTGATTCAGGAGGCTGCCGTCTACGTTCGGACCGACCATGTTAGTTTTGAGGAAAATGAATTCATGACAAGCTTGTCAATCCTTGTGACTCAGGAACAGGCAGATGCCTATAAGCTTGCAAAGCAGCACGCAGAGATCGAATACGACTGGGGTGAAGTCCTGTCCGAATTCCCTCAACCGACACTCAACGAGAAGACCTACAAGGAATTGAAGGCAAAAGCCGAGTCGATGGAGTGAAAGCTTGTGGCTGACGGATTGATCTGTCAACGATTTCGTCGCCGTGGTAAAAATCGAATGACGACATCGTCAGAAATTCGATTTACAGGGATCACTCATGAATAAGACTAAACGGTTGCTCGGAGCGGGAATTTTCTTCGCTGCAATCTGGTTGATTTATCAGGTCGCAGCAGAGTCACTCGCTGATGATGTAAAACCGATTCCGACTGAAACAGTTAAGGATTCCGTTCGTAAAGCGATGCAACGCAAGCTCGTTCTTTCCAAGGAAATCTTGAACGGCCTGGTGTTGCAGGACTATGACAGCATCGAAAAGGCGGCAGCTGAGATGAAGAAGGTCAGTCTTCAATCTCCGCAGCAGATCGAAGGAGATCGGACAGAAAACGAACTCTACCAGCATTTTCGCTTAGAGTTTTTGAGAATCAACAGCCTTATGGAAAAAATGGCTCAGGAAAAGAATCTTGAAGGAGCTGCGTACGCCTATCAAAATCTCAATGCAAATTGTCTCGCCTGTCACAGCTATCTGCACGACAAAGACGAATAGGTTGAAGCAATCTTCCTCGCGAGAGTCTCCAGGCTCGCAGGATCATGAGCCGGATTTTGAGCTTGGATCAGCTGGAATATGAAGCTCCGTCATGCTTTGTAAATCTTCGCCATACGTTGGACTCGGGTCGTGATTAAATCGACCAGTGACGATGGCTGAAGGACTTCAGCCTGGTCTGCATATCCCATGATCCACCAGGAAATTTCATGGATACCGTCAACGGTGACATGGAAGTCCATCGTTCCATCGGGATTCCAGACGAGCCGTTGGGTCTTGTGCCAGGAGACTTCAGCAACATTCTGAGCAACCAGCGGTTGAAACCGAACGACAACATCGCTTCGAGCACCCCGCTCGCGGACCAGATTCCAGGCATTTCCGAGATATCGCTGTAATGTGAATCGAGGTGGAGGTGTGAATTCATCGTCGGTGATTTCTGAGTCCTGAATTCTGCCGACATGAAAAGTTCGGACCGCCCGATGCATCGAGGATCGGCCGATGATATACCATGCTCTTCGCTGAAACAGGAGCCGATACGGGCTGACCAAAGTTCGAATCACTTTTCGATCGTACAAACTGTTGTAGCGAAGTCGGATCTTCTTTCTCGACGTGAGTGCTTCGAGTGCCCGCTCGTAATGTTGCTGGCTTCCGTCGAGATCTGCCTGTGGCTCAGTGTTGATTTTAACACTTGCGGTCAACTCACCAACATATTGCCGCAAATGATTCGGCAGGTTGGATTGCAGCTTGAGTGCTGCATCTCGCGAGACACCCTGAAAGGGGACACCTCGTTTTGAACTCCCCATTTCCTGAGCCAAAAGCATCAAGGAAAGTGTTTCAGCGAGAGTGAAATCGGTCGGCGGCAAGTAAGTTCCTGAAGAGATCCAGTATCCGGTCTTGCTCGCATCGTACAAAACAGGAATCCCGGAATCCTGCAGCGTTTTGATGTCACGAAATATGGTGCGACGACTCACATTACAGAAGTCTGCAAGTTCTTTCGTGTTATAAATTCTGCCTGATTGCAATCGCTCCATCAGATTGAGAAGCCGCCGAATCTTTCCAATCGAACTCATTCACAACTACTCTTCAAAACGATCCATGTTTCAGTTTGTCTCTAAAGCATTTTTCAATACTTGTCGAGCCTGTGAAGTTCACTTCCATGACTTCATTATCTGCTCCCCACGAGGCAGTACGCAAAGACCCAGACTGGATTTACTCTAAGAGTAGCGGACCTGCATGAGGCGGGTCAAACAGAAGGAGCAGCGCGCAGGATTTCGTTCGAAACGATGAGCCTGCGTGATCGGCTGATTTGCAGGAGAGTGATCGTTACCAAACGATGTCGACGTTGAGGCTTCGCGGACCGCGAGGATACCATGGGCGGCGGTAGTCGTAGTAAGGGTAGCGAGCATGGAGGCGGCCTGCAGTCGAAGGGCCGACGAAGACACCTTCCGCTCCTGCGGGGTTGACTCCGGGGTAGTGGGGGACGCCCCAAACATGACCATTGTAATAGACAGGAGTCGGTTGCTGAGGAGAGTGAGTCACAACAGGTGTTGGGGCTTGCTTCGGAGCGACCACACTCGGCGGTTGACTCGCAGGTGTTTGCTCAGCTTGTGTCTGATCCGCTGATGGCGCTGCTTGTTCAGTGACAGGAACCTCGGAGGTTTCTGGTTCGGAGGGAGACTGCTTGTCAGAGTCCGCCTTTGGCGCAACTGGGCTAGGAGTTGGCGGAATGTTCAGTTCCGGGGAAGGAGCTGGGACACTTTTTTCAATCGGAGCTTGAGCTTTTTGCGTTTGAGCCGGAGCTGTCTCGGGAGGAGGAATTTGTGGAGCTGGCGGAGGTGGAACGATGGCTCGCTTTGGCAACGCAGGACCTTGGGCATGTGCGAGACTTGCCATCGACATGACAAGAAGAAGGCTCAAATATTTCATGGTTCGGTCTCCGGTGATTTCAGCAAAAGATGAATGCGTCTAAAACCGGTCATTGAGATGGGAATCGCCCTTCTGGACAAGCCAGCCAGTGCCTCTCTCAGCTGAAGTGATAGAACGCTTTAGAGCAAATTCTCGCTCATCGTGACTGCGAAGAAACGGTTCTCAGGGAAAACGCTCACTCCACGAAGGTCATTGCGAATACGCTCTCGAAAATTGCTCTGATCGTGTGACCTTAAAATCTTACCCAGACCAATGTAGAGGCGACTTCAGTGTAAATTTGCTGATAGCGGAAACATTTTTCAGTTTGGGTGGACTGTAACGATTACACGACGCCCTCGGAAAACCTCTCATTAAAACCGGCAAATTCAAGCAGTCCGGAAGTGTTGTTGCCGATCAATGAAATAGGGATAGCGCTGCCAGATAATCTCATCTGCAATTTTGTTGCGCGTTCTCACATCACCGCAGGAGAGTATGATGAAGCGTCATGTATGGACACTTTTTTCCATTGCAGCTGTTTGCACAAGTGCCTCTGCTCAAGAGCAAGTTGTGCCTGCAGGGGCCAAGCAGTACAGCGGTGGGCAGCAGTATGTCGATTCCGGTCAATATATGAATGAGGGCCAATTCGTTGACGGAGGCCAATATGTGCAAGATGGCCAATTCATCGAAGGGGGCGAATTTGTCGGCGGTGCTTCAATCGGCAGTCAGGAGCCGTTGTTTAGCTACGATGATCAGGAACGTTGGAAGCACGGCTACATCAAGGTGATGCCGTACTATCACGGATATCATGCCTTCCGTCCCTACAACTACCATCAGGTCTTCGGGCAATCGACGACGGCTCAGGGCTTCGGGATGTCCCCCGTGATGCCATACTCTCAGCAGTTCTGGCATCGTTACGAAAAGATGGCTGACCTGTCTCAAGGAAATCATGAGCCAGTCTATCCGGGCACACCCCCTCCAAGGTTGCACGACCACTACCCAAAGCCGATCAACCAACCGGCTCCTGTTGACGAGCCGAGTGCGAAACTCATGCTTCCGTACCAGGGAACTCCACAGCCAGGCCAGAGTGATGCATCTCAGCAATCGCAGCCTCAAAACTACTCTCAAATTTTTCAATCGAGACCACAACCAGGTTTAATTGCGCCAGCGCAATATCAGAACAATCGACCTGCGACGCAAAGACCGAGTTTGCCAGCACCACGATATTGATCACGACGAGCGTGAACAGGCTCTAGAAAAATTCTTGCGTGGTTGGCTTAATCACGATGTCGGGAACGTGGGCACGCGGTGGAAGCATTGCAATCGAGACGACCAGCGAGGCGACGTCGCTCGGCTGAAGGATTCGGGCGCGATGTTCAGCTCCAACCGGGTTTGGACGAGCGTCGAGAATTGGCGTTTCGACTTCGCCCGGATACACGTTTGTGACGCGGATGCCACGATCTTTTTCTTCTTGCCCGACGAATGTCCCCAAGGCGGTCATCGCAAATTTCGAGGCCACGTATCCAACTCCACCGAGGAGATTTGCACGAACCCCAGCGATGGACGAAATGTTGATGATCAGTCCATCTTTCCGTTCACGCATTTGCGGTAGAACTGCGTGCATCGTGTTGAAGGCTCCGGTCGCATTGACCTGCATCAGCTTGTCCCAATCCTCAGGAGCGACCTCTTCCATTGTCCGTTTCACGACATTGATTCCGGCACAGTTGACAAGAATGTCAATCTGGCCAAGCTCTTTGTTTGCCCAGTCGAAGAGCTCCTTGACGCTGTCACGGCAAGCAACATCAGCGGTCTTGTAGAGGATGGGATTTTCACCGGAGTAAGAGTCCGCAACTTCTTTCAGCTTCTCCTCGCGACGACCGGAGATAGCGACCTTGCAACCAGCTTCTGCTAAAGCAACAGCACAGCCGGCTCCAATTCCGGTCCCTCCACCTGTCATCAATACTGTTTTTCCGGCAAGCGACATCTTGATTCCTTGTTGAAAATTATCAGGGCAGCGACATCATACAATGCGAAGCGTCATCGAGCCACTTTACGCTTGGTGTTCAGGTTCTGCCTCGTGGCGAACTGTCCATGAAGTCAGGAAAGTGAACTTTGCGGGCACGACAAGCATTGAAATTACACACGAACGCCATCGGAATTTAATGTTTGAAGTGTCGGCGTCCTGTAAAGATCATCGCGATGCCGTGCTCGTTGCAGGCTTCGATGACTTGTTCATCGTTGCGTGAACCTCCCGGCTGAATTGCAGCCGTGACTCCAGCTTTAGCAGCCTCATCAATACCGTCGCGGAATGGGAAGAAGGCATCCGAAGCGACGACTGCTCCCTGACTTCGCTCGCCTGCTTTGTGTCCCGCGATGAACGATGAATCGAGGCGACTCATTTGTCCGGCTCCTACTCCGACGACCATCCCGTTTTTGGCAAACAGAATCGCATTGGATTTGACGTGTTTGCAAACTTTCCAGGCGAAGTTCAAATCACGCAGTTCGTCATCACTCGGAGCTCGGTTCGTGACAACTTTGTAGTCGTCTTCTGGGTCAGCTTGATCATCACGCTGTTGCACGAGCAAACCGCCGGAGACTTTTCGGTACTCATAAGTCGTCCCCTGATCATCGAAGAATGCAGGGCATTGCAAGAGGCGGACATTGTTCTTCCACTTCGGTTTTGTGCGAAGAATTTCCAATGCAGCTGGTTCGTAACCGGGAGCAATAATCGCTTCGACAAACCGGCCCGGCTCCGCAAGAAGATTCGCAGTGGCAGTATCGAGTTCTCGATTGAATCCCAAAATCGACCCGAACGCGCTCACTGGATCGCCTGCGTATGCATTGACGAACGCTTCGGACAACTCGCTGCCGATCGCACAGCCGCAAGGGTTCGTATGTTTGATAACCACAGCGGCAGGGTCTTTGAATTCGCGAGCAATCGCGAAGGCGGCTTCGACGTCAATCAAGTTGTTGTAAGAAAGCTCTTTCCCGTGAAGCTGCTCGGCTCCTGCGATGGAGGCAGCGGGGGGATTTGGTTCAATATAAAACGCAGCTGACTGGTGTGGGTTTTCTCCGTACCGAAGATCGTTCTGTTTCTCGAAAACGAGTCCCAGCGTCTCGGGATATTCGGACTCTTCGTTGTTGATTTTCGAGAAGTAGTTCGAGATCGCACGGTCATAGCGAGCGGTCGATTCAAAAGCTGCTCCAGCAAGTTGCCGCCGAAGTTCAAGCGTCAAACCTTCTCCAGATACTTGCTCTAACACTGATTCGTACTGGTCAGGTCTGGTCAAAATGCCGACATATGCATGGTTTTTGGCTGACGAGCGGACCATACTTGGGCCGCCGATGTCGATCTGTTCAATCGCTTCTTCGACCTGTACGCCCTCTTTGGCAATGGTTTGCTCAAATGGGTACAGGTTCACTACGACCAGTTCGAATGGGATGATTCCATGTTCCGCGATAGCGGTTGCATCATCGGGAAGGTCAGGCCGTCCGAGAATCGCTCCATGAATTCGAGGATGCAATGTCTTCACACGCCCCCCCATGATCTCGGGGAATTCCGTGTATGAAGAGACATCAATGACGTCGATTCCCTGATCTTTGAGGAATTTGGCGGTTCCTCCAGTCGAGAGAATCTCAAAGCCAGCGGCAACCAGACCTTTGGCGAATGGTCCGAGACCTGTTTTATCACTGACGGAAATCAAAGCACGACGTGCGGCACGGCTCATGGGAATCGATATGGGGCTGAAGAGTTTGCTGGCTGAAAAAGGAAGACGACAACGGTCTCACTCGTAGATGGCACACGTTACCGCAGTCCCGTTCGGGATGCAAATCTTCACGATTCGTCCCAAAATTGACAGATTTTGCACGTCGACGAGTGAACGTTTGACTCGTTATGGTTAGCGTGTCTGAAAGGTTTTATTTTCCAACTCCCATCGTGAACGCAGTTTATGAATTCTGCTGAACAGGAAATCGAGAAGGGGCAGCGGTTTGCTTTTGGAGCGAACTGGCAGGAGTTTCTGCGTACGCTCGATGAAGATCGAATTGAAATCGCTGAGGCGTCCTTGAAGGAACTGCTGCAAGTTGAGTCGTTGGACGGAAAGACATTCGTTGATGTCGGTTCCGGTTCTGGTTTGTTTTCACTTTGTGCCCGGCGATTAGGGGCGAAAGTTTACTCCTTCGACTTTGATCCACAATCGGTCGCCTGTACGCGAGAACTGAGGTCTCGCTATTTCGCTGACGATCCCAATTGGCAAGTCGATTCTGGCTCAGCATTGGATGAAGAGTTTCTCAAGTCACTTGGGACTTTTGATGTCGTCTATTCCTGGGGAGTGCTGCATCACACGGGGAAGATGTGGACCGCTTTGGAGAATGTCGTTCAACTGACGCATCCTCACAGCCGATTAACAATTGCGATCTACAACGACCAGGGGTTTCGTTCAGACTTGTGGTTGTGGGTCAAGCGAATTTACTGCTCAGGAACGCTGGGGCGGTGGAGCATGCTGGCGGTGTTTGTGCCGTACTTCTTTTTGCGAACCATCGCGGTCAGCGTTGTGCGAGGTCACAATGAATTTGCGAAGTATCGACGCAACCGTGGGATGTCGATTGTTCGAGACTGGATCGATTGGCTGGGCGGTTTGCCGTTTGAAGTCGCCAGCGTGGAGGAAATCGTTTCATTCTACGAATCGAAAAACTTTCGGTTGATCAATTCAAAGGAAACAAAACGGCTTGGCTGTAACGAGTTCGTATTTGTACGTGACGATAAAGACGAATAGGGCGAACTACACGGCAAGCTGCTCTTTCGTTTGTGTTAACGCTGCGGAGCTGAGAACCCGGCCGGTTGAATCTCTGAAGATTCTTTCAGACCTGAGCTTCCGCGGACTGCTCCGCGTACTCCGAGGATTTCAGGATGTCTTGCAATCCTGTCGCTGAAAATGCGAAAGTCTTTCAGGATTGGATTGAGGTTTGTCAGCAAGATGCTCAATGAGGCCGCTGAGTGATTCAGGTTTTTGTAGAGTTCTGGATCGGAGGCGAGTTGTTGAATCGTTCCATCGTTGTCATTGAGGATTTGAGAGAACTGATTCAATTCCGTCAGCAAGCCTTCCAACTGGATTAAGCTTCCGGAAAGTTTTTTAACGATCAAGTCACTTTGCCCTGCGAGAGGAGCAGTCGCTTGATTGATGTTTTCCATATTCTCGCTGAGCTTGATAATCGTCTCTTTGGCGGTGGTAATGGTCAGCTTGGCTTCTTCAGCGATGACAGGCAGTGATGCTGCTGTTTTCTTCAAGTCAGCTTGCAATTGTGGATCAGCCAGAAACTTGTTGGCATTGCTGAGCGTCAGCGTTGCGGATTCAAGGGTTTCTCCGGCAGTGTCAAAAGTCGCGGTCGCCGTTGTCATCGTCTTCGTGAAAGATTCGAGAGCCAGTGCGGTTCGTTCAATGACGTCGTCCAGCGAGCCTTCTTTGGTTTCCATTAAGTTGTTCAAATTCTGCCCGACCTTGTGCCATTCACGGCTGGTATCGGTAAAAGAGGCCAGCGATGTGTTCACGGTCTGCTCAAGTCGATGCACAATTTCCATTGGGTTGGTCGGTGCGGTTCCTTTTAAGCGAGAGTTTGGCGGAATCATTTCAGCCGCCTTGCCAGCTGTAAATTCAAGCTTGGCATCACCAAGTAACGACTGTACGAGTGTGACCTGCGAGTCGACGCGGATATGGCGGTCCTCATCGATTTCGACAACGACCAGAACTCCACCGTTCACATCATCGAGAACAACTTCTTTGACTCTTCCGATGCCGATGCCGTTTTGTTTCACTGGGCTGCCAGCATACAACCCGGGAGCCTCATCGAAATGAATGGCGAGCGGATAAGATTTTTCCCAGTAGGCTCGGAGCTCGCTGAATTGCAAAACCAGGACAGCTCCGACGATCATCGAAAAGACGACAAAGAGTCCGACTCGAAATTGTAATTGGCGTTCAGACATTTTGATCAAACACTCTGGAATGTTAAAAATGAAAAAATGATCGTTTGGCAATACAGGTGATTCCCACTGCAGGTTTAACTGGCTGCGAGGAGCTCCTGTAAACGCTCGCCAGCTTCTCCACGAACGAAATGGGACACACGCGGATCGGGATTTTCAAAGGCGTCTTCAGCTGTGCCGTCGAAAATGATTTGAGCCTCGTCCGTTGCCAGGCGAACGAGTGGGTAAAACATGACGACTCGGTCAGCAACTTTTCGAAGCGTGTTCATATCGTGTGTTACGACGATACTGGTGACGTTGCTTCGCTCGCGAGTTCGAATAATCAGCTCGTTAATCACATCGCTCATGATGGGATCAAGACCTGTAGTCGGTTCGTCGTAGAGCATGACATCGGGGTCGAGTGCTAACGCTCTTGCGAGGCCGACACGCTTTCGCATTCCACCGGAGAGTTCAGCTGGCTTCTTCAGGGAGACGGCATGTGGATCAAGTCCCACATCTTTCAATCGATCTTGGACAATGCTGGCGATTTGCTTTTCGTGCAACTTCCGATTTTGACGTAATCCGAAGGCGACGTTTTCAAAAACCGTGAGACTGTCAAACAGGGCCGCTCCCTGAAACAGATACCCAAACCTCAACCGCTCGCGAACAATCTCTTTTTCAGTCCGCTCTGCGAGAGTGCGACCATCCCAGTAAACTTCTCCAGTTGTTGGCTGCAGCAGGTTCATCATCAGTTTCATCGTGACGCTTTTGCCACAGCCGGATTCTCCAATCAGGACAAGAGTTTTTCCTGTTTCAATCGACAGTGAGATGTCCCTTAAGACTGACTGTCCGTTGAACTGTTTGGAAACATTTTTGAGTTCGATGAGTGAACGCATTTTAGTGAGGAGCTAGAAACTGGGAGTTAAGAATTTTCAGTACACTTCAAGTGTGGACCGTACAGCAAGGTCTTCATTAGATCATGTGGTAAATGTTCATCATTAGATAACCGAGCAGGAAATCCATCGCGAGTATTGCGACGAAGGAATACACAAAGGCTTCAGTCGCTGCCTGACCAACACCTTCGGCACCAGCACTGCTGTGAAACCCTCGATGGCAGGCAATCAACGAAATTGAGGCTCCAAAAAAGACGCTCTTCAGAATTCCGCTGAAGAGATCAAAGTTCGTGACGAACCGTCTTGAGTGATGCCAGTAGAAAAAACTTTCGACATCAAGCACTTGCGTGCTGAACCACCAGCCGGAAAGGACTCCAATTCCATCGGCGCAGAGTGTCAACATAGGGATGAGCAGCACGCAAGCCAGGAATCTGGGGACGACCAGGTAGGCAATCGGGTTTGCACCAAGAGCGGTCAGTGCATCAATTTGTTCGGTGACTCGCATCGTGCCCAGTTGGGCTGCCATCGAGCTTCCCACACGACCAGCCAGCATCACAGCTGCCAGCACAGGGCCGAGCTCTTTCAGCAAAGTGACGTTGACCACAGTGCCGAGTTGGCTTTCCATGTGCATCAGGGCGAACTGTTCATAAGCCTGAACTGCCAGCACCATGCCGATGAATCCCCCCGTAATCATAATCACGGGAAGACTGAGAACACCGATTTGATACATCACCGGCCAAAGCACATTTCCACGCGGCCAGCCGGGAAGAATCCAGGTGAGCATCCGCACCCCGAACAGAGTGATGTCACCTGCCAGGGAGACGAAATCTACAACAATTCGTCCCAAGCTATGAATCGGCGATTCGTGGCTTGTCGTCGTCCGTGAGTTCATCTGATTTCTTGCAGATCCTTCTGCAGTACGGGAGTCGATCAGCGATTTTGCAGAGTCTACACCATTGAGCCGAATGACAGCGAGACCGATTTCCTGGCGAAGTCGTGGGGTTGTAAGGTGATTGTTGGTAGATGTTTACGTTGAGTGGTGTTACTCGATGGCGTTGCTCGGGCGCGTGGCAGGGAATCTATGAAGTCGTGAAGGTCTTCTGGACAAGCACGGCAAGCATTGAAAATGCTCTGAGTTGGAGCGAACTACTTCCAGCAGGAAATCGTTGGCGATTCGCCACGGAGGTTGCACCAGGAAATGTTCGTCAGGTTCTCTGCGATGTTCGGAAAGTGCGCATCGACAAGTCCGGCTTGAGTTGCACCCTGATAAGAAAGACTTGTTGGAAGATCAGCGGATTTTACGAGAACCAATTGCGATTCGGAGTGTAAAGAACAGGTCCATGCAGCGATTGAATCACTCGTAACATCCCAGGAACTGGGCAGGGGAGAATGCTTCATGGTCATGGCTGCGGCATCGAATATTGGAATTGTTTGCTGAGTCCAGCAGCGGTCAAATTCATCGGGCGAAGTCGTCAGCACAAACCTGTTTGAAAGGCTGGCTACGAAGCGTGCCGAGAGGCTGAGAGTATGTGTCCCGATCTCGTGAGAGGCAGTATCTCCCAGATGATGCAACTGATCAAGCTCACGAACAGCATCGGCAAATGGACCTCCACCGGGGATGAGGATTGGATTCGGAAAGCGATGGCGTTCAAGGAAATCCTCCAGCCTCGTCCCTAAGTCCGGCAAATCAAACAGACTTCCGCCGAGTTTGATAATTGTCGCTGGGTGTTCTTTGAAAGTGTTCAGCATCGAATTCTGAGTCTGCGGCGAAGCCTTCAAAAAAAATTTCACGATGCGGCAGTGGCGATTGTTTTTGGCTGTGCGATAGCGACTTTGACGAGTCCGCCAAAACAGAACAACCAGAAGAAAACCCACGCCAGCGATGAAGGAAGGAAGAAGAATCCAATGAGTCCGATCACGAGTGCCAAGTTCGAAAGAACACCGAAGAATGATCGGGGTGATTTTGCATTTCGGAAACTTTTGAGAATCCACAATCCGAAGATCAAGTTGACAACGCACCAACCGAGTCCCCATAGCCAGCGATTTGTTTCGGCAGCCTGAACGTTGAGTGTGAGGGCAGGGTTGCCGCCAACTTTAGAGAACGAGAGGGTTCTCGCATTTTTGGGGAGCTTCATCTGAATGGACAAGCCACCTGCGGAGGACCAGGGGCGAGTCACTTCAACTCCGCCGTCGACATTGCTCTGTAAACTCACACCGAGCGCGTCATTACTGTTGAAATCCCGTCCCGCCATACCGCCTATTCCACCCCCCTGACTGCCACTGGTTTCTTCCAGCGATTGAGACTGATTCGCCACAAGACCGTTCAGGCTTTCAAAAAGAGTGCCGGATTGGCCTTGTTGCTGGACCGGTAATTGTACCTCTGGGTTAAAGGTGGAGTCGTTGGAAATAATCAGCTGTTGACCGGCAATTTGCGTTTTGAGTTTGGAACGTGTTGCAGCCGCTTTGGTTGGAGCGGCGGATTCATTTTTCTGGGCCAATCCGTCGGTCGAGGGATCGAAAAAGTTGAAAGTGGAGGTCTTCCCTTTCGCATCAACGCCCGGAATTCCTTGAATGCTGTTGCTGCGGTTAATTTCCGTATTGTTGTTAACAATGTAAGCCCGGCCTTTGTTTTGAGTGAGCCCAAAGTCAGTCGTTTCTTCGTTTTCAAGAGTCTCGTCACTCAGCTCGATCGCCTTTTCCGCCTCTCTCTGAAGGTTGCGATTGTTTTGCAAGAGTTGCTCTCGAAGTTCAATCGCTGCACCATCCTGCACAGTGTTGGCACTATATAGATCAGTGTTGAAAGAAAGGGATTGGTTGAGTTGCTTCAGATTGTTCTTGGCTTGCATGCGTCGTGATTTACTAATTGATTTGTCGTTCGCCATGCGGGACATTTCAGTGAGGTCGGACTGGATACGCTCAAGCGCCTGTTGTTCGACCGCCAACCATGAGTCGCTGGAGTGCGGGGTGAGATTCGTCGATGCCACTCCAGTGACAGCTTTGACGTCGATTTCTTCCGGGAAGTGAACTGTCCACAGGGTTTGAGTCACGGGGAGGCCAAATTCTTCTGAATCGATTTGTGAGAGGACTGCTGGCGAGGGAAGCGTGAAGTTTTTCCCTTGTAAAGCAAACTCCGTTTGAAGCGGATTTTCGAAGCGTCCAGCGAGAAGGACTTCAACATCGAACGACAAGTCTGCGGCACTCGTTTGCGGGAGTGCAATCAGGTGAGTTGTCTGCTCGTTGATTTCAGTGACGACAGTTCGTGATGCCTGACCCCGAACAAAGACGGAGAGAATCCGCGATCCTTCAGGGACATGCAGTGCCAGAAACTGTCGCCCGCGATTTCGAATTCCGTACGTTGCCAGCGTTCGCCAGCTTCCATCGAGTTCTAAAACTGACTCAAGATGGGCAGTCAGCACTAGTGCTTTTGAAACGGTCAATTCTTCCATGCTCTGAACCGTCCAGCTGGGAAGTTTGTCTTCGCGAACGCGGGTGATGCCCATCGCTTGTTGTACAAGTTTCTGATGAACAACGAGCGGGAGTTGTTCGACAGAGACAGACTCAAACTGTTCCAAGTCGACCGGGACGAGTTGATTCGGTGAAAGGTTCACAAGAATGGCGTACTGCTGTTGGAGTCGCAGGGGCTGAAACTTTCCGCCATCGACTGCGGTTTCGAATTCCAGATATGGTGTTGCGATCGTCAAGTCGGTAGGTGCGGGAATCGTCGCAGCGATGGTGAGCATGTATTGATCGCGCACGGGGTCGACCAACGAGACACGCCAGCGTTTGCGGTTGTTTTCGATCTCTTCACTTTGAACTTCGCGGATAGATGGGCCTTTGATGTCCAGGTTGTCCAGCCAGTCAGGGGTAATGAAAATGAATTCATCTGTAGCGGCTTGAGAAATTTTCCAGCGAAGCGTTAGCCCATAGTCGACTGTGGCATCGCTGACCGCGATGAGTGTGACAGCATCGGCGGCGAGTCGAGGAGTTGCGGACTGGACAGTGAGGACGACATTTTCTGGTGCCTGTTCATGAGTCTCGAAAGCGAATTGAACAGGTTGCGGGTCCAGCTTCTTGTAGTTGGAGGAGAGTTGCCCCGGTTGCAATGATTTCCAGTCACCCGTCTGAGCAACGGAGGCCTGATACGCGGAGTCGAGCCAAATGCCGAGCTTTGCGGACTGCCCGATGGCATTTATTGCTTGGGGAAGGTGGATGACAACATTGGTGTCGTCAGGTTGCTTGACGATGTGGCCTTCAAGCCCCGCTTCGACGTGGCCCAATCGCGGAGTTGGAAATTCGATGGTGAGAATTTTTCCGGATTCCCCATCGTGGACATACCAGTCGGATGCGTGTGCACAGACGACACTCATCGGGAGGTATCCGTCCGGGATGGCGACATCGACACTGCGGCGCGGGGAACCGGTGAGAGTCCAGGCGATACGCGAAGCGATCAGTTGTTTACGTCGGGCGATATGAATCCCGTGTTCAATTTCTGTTTTTGATTCAGACTCACGGCGTTGCAGTGCGACGTTGATCTCAAGTGGACGGGATGAGGAGCGATACGCGAAGTTGGGTGGTTGAGAAGGTTGTTGCGGAGAGACAACTGGCTTGTAACGCGAGACGTCAATCTGGTTCAGGCCGCTGGTCGATGTAACCTGAAGTTTGAGGTGCGGGACTGTGAAGAGGCCAAGCTGAATCGTTTCTCGTGAAATTCCCTGAGGGGAGATCGTCGGGACTGCAATTGAAACGGACTCATTGCCAATGTCGAGTTTACGGAACAGGTTGACATGGAATTCGGTTTGGTCGCTCACTTCTCGCCGGAAGAAAACTTTGAGCTCTTTCCCGGTCTCGGCGTCATTCATTTCCCAACCGCCAACATCCTGACCAGCGATATCCCGGACGGAGAGGCCGTCAGGGACTGTGAAGACCATATCGTTGAGGAGCCCCTGTCGGACGCGTGCCTGAAAGCCGTGGCTGACGTTCATTCCGGAATCATCGAACGTTGTTGCAATAGATGTTTCAACTTGAACGATTTGATTCTGGTCTCCCATCTGAGCTTCGGGGAACCAGGAGACTGTTTTCTTTCCGCCCCGATCAACCGGGAACTCGATGCGTGTCGTCTCTTCTTCGGTGACGCGCCGGTAGGCACGTTCCAACCCGTTGACTCGGACACGAAGTTCGTCATCTGATTTGGGAAGTTCAAAACTGAAGATTCCCGAGGCAGCCGGGAGAAGTTGGACGTTAAATTCTCCGGCGGCTCCGTTCACGCTGGCGGGAAGAGTTAGCAGGGCGTCGACGATATGGATTCCTTGTCCTTGCAGGAAGATGCGTGAGACACCATTTCCAGCAGCTTCAACAGCAGCCGGCTTGTCTTCGATCATCACGTTCTCGATCGCACTGCCCGACAGCGGGAGGTTGAGAGTGACCGGCTTGTCGGTCATGACTGACACGACCCAGCGAGTTTGAATTGCGATTTGGTGTTTCTTGTTGATTGATTTCAGGCTGGCTGAATAGTTGGCCTCAGCAATCGTCACGGGGACCGGGCTATCAGTGGGGACAGCATCTTCAGGATGAGAGGTTTCCCAGAGTTGACGGTAAACTTCTTGTGGAATCCAGACTCGATGAGCAGCGTCGATTTCATCCAGTGATTCAAACGGGACAACGACGAAAGGAGTTCGTTTGACTTGGGGAGATGGGGGTGAGGGTACAGTTGCTGGGGCAACGGGAGCGACTTGCGGTTTCCCTTTGCTTTGTGCCAGTGATTCTGAGTTGATTGAAAAGAAGATTGAACCAGCGAGGAGTAGGAACATCGCTGGACAGGATCTCCTTGATAACCAACCGCAGCAGCATTTGCAGCATTGTGAACACCAGCAGAGTCCCCACAAACCAAGTGTGACGATTCCGCCGTACAGAATCCCGGCGAGCAACAGTTGCCAGGTCGTCGGAACAACCCAGGCGATCGAGATCGGCAGCAAAATTGTCAGTCCGATCCAGAACAGTTTCATACCAATGTTTGCATTTCTCAGCCACCAGCCGAGAAGCGAAATTCCGAGAACAATCGACCAGACGAGCAGGTTGCCCGTCGTCCGGTTGGCAAACTGGACACGCAGATTGATTTCGTCCGAGGCAATTCCATTGCCTTGATAATGAAACTCCTGCGAGCGACTTCCGTCAGGAATCTGGAAGTCAAACGTCATCGAGAGCAGCCCGCCGGTCGACATACGACCACGAGTGCTTTGCCGCCCAAAGCGTTGATCCGCTGATGAGCGATCAAAGCGGTCTTGAGCGAGTTCAACTTGTTCACCTGGAGCGTTCGTCGCTTGGATGGAATCAATAGGTGTGCGACCTTGAGCTGCGATGTTTGGAGCAAATCCCCCAAAGGTTGGTTCTGCCAGGTCAAAGCTCCCTTGTCGGAATGGTAAGTCGGAGTTGTTATCGAATGGGTCTTGGTTGGGTAGGCCGATGATTGTGGAGCTTTCCGCTTTTTTCTCGTCCATTTTGGATTCAAGGTTTCTTTTGGCGAGTTCTTCACGGGCTTCTGGTGCCGCCTGCATTGATGGGAGAGGGGGAGCCTGCGGTTCCGCAGTCAAGGCGGAATCGACTGTGAGTGTTTCGTAAACGCTCGGCCTGCTTTCAGGCTTTGCGAAGTCGGTCGCAAACTCTTCTGCGTCTTGAACTGCCTCATCATATTCGAAAGCTGACTCTGCGCCGGCATGGAACTGGATTTCATCACCCAGATGATGTGTCGAGGCGGCCTGCCTCTCGTTTGAGGCCGATCGCATCGGGGCGCTGAGTGCCAGCATGAAGAGTGTCACACAAACGCCAAGGAGTATTACAATTCCAGCCCACATCCCGAAGCCTGTTCCAGGTATCGAAAGCCGGCTGCCGATTGACGACCGGCGAATGAGCCAGAGTGGAAGGAGAATGACGAGAGCGAACAGAATCGCGGAGCTGCGATTGAACGTCGTGCGCTCTGTCGGGAGGCGGAATAACTTTAAATATTCATCAAAGAATGAGAACTCGAACAGAGAACCAACCGGTTCAAACAGGCCGTGGCTGCCGATGAGGAGCGTGTCTTCGGGGACATGGAGTTTCCAGTCCTGAGTTAAAATCTCGACATCGTGCTCGACTCCGCTGCCATCGACAACATGCAGCGATGGCGGAACCGCCTGGAATTCTCCCATCGTGTTCATGGCGGATGTAAGAGTGGAGTAGACAATTTGTAGTGAGTGGGCCTGCTGGCTCAGACCGGAGAGCGGGATTTGAATTCCCTCGGGCGACTTACGGATTTCGACCGGCGATTGATCGATGAGTGTCGACCACAATGTCGCTCCTTCGGGGAGTTTCACAAGGAGAGACTGTGCTCCAATGGCTGTGAAGGAAACCGTCGCTTGATGTTGAATGTTGCCTGCTTTGCTGAGAATGCTTTCCAGTGTCGCGGAATGTCCTATTACGGTCGGGACAGCGGAGCGGTCGAATTTTTTAGTGGTAATGGCGAGCTGCCAGTCGGGGTGAATGTATCGATAGCCAGCAACCACCCGCTCTTGCGGTTGATAGCTTGCCTTCGGGAAATCGACGGGATCGACTGAAACCAATGGTTTCTCGTCTGCGGCAGTTGCATTGATCTGAACGTGTTCTTCCGAAGCTGATTCGACAGCGATGTAACCACTGACGAGCAGGGCTTGCGGGAATTTGAGTCGCGATGGTTGATATGGGCCAGCTTCTGCTCGTGGCGTTCTAGCCTCAGTGGCGAGATGGTAGGTTCCTTTGAGATAGCGATCAAAACGCAGCGTCCAGGTTCGGTATCCGTCTACGACTTCGCCGGGTGTTTGTTCGACGAGGCGAACTCGTTGCGAGTTCTGCTGTGAAGTGTATGGAGTCAGTGAAAAGCGAAGGGCATCGCCAGCCGATTCGGAGACGAGAACCGTGAGCTCGCGATATCCTCCGCCAGTCGCTTCAATGTTGGCTTCAAGGCGTGTGTACAGATTCTCTGGGTCAATGCGGAAGAAGGTGATGGTTTCCGCAGTGAATGTTGCGGGTTTTCGTGAGACGTCGAGTTCTCCACTGAAGACGGAATCCTGATAGGTGAATCCAAGTCGAACTTGTTTTCCGAGCGACTGCAACTTTTCATTCAGGAGGGTTAAATCTTTCTGACCAGCGGGGTCGAGGCCTGTCACATTTTGAGAAATGACATCGAAGTCATTCTCAGCCGAGATGCCATACAGGGCTTCGACCATGTCGGCTTGTGGTAAGGTCAGTTCAGGAATCACGATCCGTGCCGTTTGATCTTTGAGCGGCCAACTCTCAGGAATGGTTCGTGAATAAATCAGAATATTACGAGTTTGCCCCGGTGAGAGCGGGGGGGTGAGCGGAATACGAATTTCATTGGTGCCGGCTGCGTTTGAAACTGTTTGCCAGGCTGCAGGGTTGCCGTCGACCTGAATCGTGGTGACGTCCCAGTCTGCGGGCATCTGGACCCGGAAGTCAAACAGTGGAGCCAATCGCGTTTCGACGCTGATAGTCGTAAATAAATTTAACCGCGACTGTGTGACGTCGAGGACGTTTGTCATCGCGGCTTGAACTTCCTGCTGTTTCAAATTCGCGACGAATCTTAAATCGAAGTCTTCAGCCCAGATCTGGTAGTGGGCCTGAGATTCCGCACTCGGAGAGCCTTTGGGGGTGGGAGCTTGCTGTTGGTTCACAGCCCGTACACCAGTCGAATCGATCACCTGTAAGCGGACCGATTGCGGATGTTGAACAACAATGGTCCCGGTGTGTGAATTCACATTAGGGATGACCAGAGTCGGAACGGACCATGGTTCATCGGGACTCGCTGAGAGGATGCCTTTAAAAGTGACGCCCCGTTGGCCGTCGAACCCTTGACGATATTGCAGGGTGATTTGTGTTTTTGTCTCGTCGTCGGGAGCGTCGGCGAGTTCCCACGATTCAAGGCCTGTCGATTCCACAGCAGTAATTTCCAGGGACCTCGGGATGAGGCAAGTGAGGCGATCGATTTCCTGCCCGAAGACTTGCAACTCAGTTTTCGCGATCCAGGTCAATTCACTCGGAAGCACTTTGATTCCCATCGCCGTGCTCGCAAATGTAAGAACATCGGCGCGGGTCGCCTTTCGGCGGTCGGTGATGTTCAGGCTCAGCAGGTTTTTTCCACCAACGGGAATCGTGTAGGTCGCTGGCTGATCCGCTGGAGTGGGACGGTCGAGAGATGTTTGAGAGGCTTCCAGAAACTTTCCAGCTGGGAGAGTAATGCGAAACTCTCCGGCGGCTTTGTCGACAAGATGGAAACTTGCTGATTTGTCGCTTCCATTTGCATGGAGCGGCGTCGAGACGACAAGTTTCAGAAGGTGCTTTCCCGGTTCGTTTAGCAGAAGACGTAGAACGTTCTGTTGCTTTCCGTCACGAGCGATGGATGTGGGCTTGTCGTCGAGCGTCGCCTTTTCGATATTCCAGCCGGTGATATCAAAGCGTCCTTCACTCCACTGAGATTTGAATTGCGAAACTTCAAGTACGAGTTCGCCGACCAGCCGGTCACCTTCGACGTGAATGTCATAGTTTGCGGAATGGAAAATCGCACCTTTGGGAGTCGCGTCACTCGTCTTGCCTTCTTCAATGGCACGTTCGAGAAGTCTTTCGAATTCCTCGGTCGACAGAATTGCTCCGAATCGATCACTGTTAATGACCGATCCCAGTTCTGTTTCCGGGACGTAGACACGCTGAAGTTCCTGGAGTTCCTTTGTCGAAAGTGGCTTCGATTGCGCCGTTACTGGAGATGTCCATAGCTGAGCGATGACCAGCAGTGCAGCAGCGGTTCGCCACCAACGCCATATTGCGTGTGGCGAGGAAAAAGAAGAACCAGATGAGAAAATCGAATGAGGTGTCATGATTTTCAGCCTCAACACTTTGGAAAACGAAACACAAACGGAGAACGGAGAAAAAGAACTGGACAACTAATCAGAGCCGGGCGGGTCTGTGCTGTTCTCCGTTTCCGCGTTGTCTTCTGGTTTCTCAGGTGTTGTTGTTTGTGATTCTGTCGGTGATGTCGGTTCTACACTCGCAGCAGGAACAGCACCGATCGCAGTCGGAGCGACGGTTACTGATTTCGAACTGAAAGATCTCACCAGATTGAACAGGCCATGCACGACCCAAAGTCCAATGAGTAGTAAGAGTCCGTAGCGGGCAGCGTGCAATCCCTGGCTGAGGGCGTGACTATCTGAGAGTCCATATAGCGCCGCAGCGAAGGCTGCGATGAGCAACATTCCGAGTTTGTTCTCCCAAGAGGTTCGCAGGAGAACCCAGCCAATCAGGGCAATGGCGATACTGACGATCAAAGTCATTGTCACGCGATTCCACCACATGACTTTGATTTTTTGTGCTCCACCTAAGTTGGTATAGATATACGGGACGCGCCCATCGGTGGGGAATTGAGCCACTCCACCGGGGAATCTTTTTCCCTGCTGAACCCACTTGTCGAGTCTGTCAGTACGGCGGCTGGCCTGTTCTCCAATCAGCACGGAATTTGAGTTGTGGACCTTTTTAAGGTTGAAGTTATTCGGGTCACCGACGAGCGAGTATTTCTCCGGGACCCAGACAACGACTTTCAATTCCTGTGCCACACTCGATTCTCCATCACCAATGACTGGCAACGGGAGCGAAATGCGTCCACGTCCGAAAGTACTCTCACCAAGCGGCGGATTGACACGCCATAAAAATTGGAACGTCAACAGGAACGATTCCTCTGACGATTCTGTTCTGGCAACATTGACCCAGAATGGAGTCCAGTCGGGACCGAGGGATTCGGAGTCGAGAACTTCTGCTTTTTCGAGTTTGACTTCTCGGTCATTCAGGAATGTCCCGAGGACTTCGAGGTTCACTGGCAAGTGAACGAGCAAGCGTTGACGCTCGGTTGATTTCACGTTGAAGCGGCAGCGATAAGTCGCTTCTGCATCTTCCCCTGAGACGATTTCCACGAGTCCGCGAGAGATAACAGTTGAAACGACTTCCTGAATGTCGTGGCGGGCCTGAGTGAGCTTGAACGTTGGTCGGTCGTTAGGATTTGCGTTGAAGTATCGGTAAGCGAGCGTTCCTGATTGTGGAAGCGTTTTGAGTTCTCGGAGATCAATTAATTCGATTTCGCCCCCGTTGGCCTCGGCGGAAATCGACAACGAACGTTCTTTTTTGACAAGCAACTCGCCCTGAACGTTTGCGAGATCGTTGGTAGTTTCGCCTGCGTCATTGACTTGTCCAAGTGGTCGAATGAGCTGAACTGTCAGCGAATTTTGTGCACCGCTTGGGGCGTCAGCAGGTGGTTCATCGGCATCGGTATCGGCGTCCTCTTCGGCAGGTGTTTCGCCACCTGATTCGGTGACGTCATAAGTGATAATGAAACGTTGCCGCCCGAGGACTTCTCGTTGAGTTTCAATGGTCCAGATGACCCAGCCATCGACAGGATCTGAGGCGGTCCGTTGTTTAATTGGAGCAGATGCCTGATCACCCGGAGAGGTTTCAATTTGAATCTCGTTTGAAATACTCTCTGGGACTTCAAAGCGGAAGGTGTCGACGCCGGAGTATTCGATGAGATAGTCGAGTTGTGTTTGAATTTGCGTCAGTTCCGGTTGAACATCAACAGTCGTTCCGACCTGAGCAGAAAGACGAGTCGGCTTTCGTTTGGTCCGGACCGAAATCGCCAAAGGTCGGCGACTGAAACTCCAGGCTGAGTTCAGCGAAACAGCTCCGGTGCGTCCTTGGTTCGCGGGAAGCGGCTGTGCCCCTTCGAGTCCATCCTGATCAGTGATCACTTCGATGGCATCTTTGGCGTAAACGAAAATCGTACCTGTTTCGCGTTCCGCGCCCAGAGGTTCGATGAGTGGCAATGCTTGGGACGTTTCGTCTTCAGTCAGTTCTCGATGCGAACGAATGACAAGCTGAATGGCTCCCTGCGTTCGTTCATTGAGGGTGACCGTCAGTTCGTTTTTGTCGTTGTCGACGTTGTACTCTTTCATCTGAGGAGACTGCACGTTGTCGACCGTCAGATCCTCGGGGAGTGCCAGTTTTAGCTCGAAGATCCCGGCTCGTTCAACGTTGTATTGCAAAGTGTTACTGACTTGCAGCTCATCGTCCTGAAACGTCAACACGATTTGATGGCCAATCATCAGCCGAGGTTCAACCGGTTTCGCGTTCAATTTGAGAGCGAGTTCGGGCGAGTAAAACTTGTAGGTGAGCGCGTTGGAGCCTTTGAGTCTTGCGTCGACGTTTCCGGATTCAATCCGCACAACACCTTGCTGTTCCGCAATGGTGAGATTCACATCGGGAGAATGCCGGATTGCGAGTTGCCCACTTTCTCGAACCGCATCCATGGCATGAATTCCCATGGCGGCTGAGCCTTGTGTCCAGCCAGCCACGTCAAACTGACCATTCTCAAGTTTGCGTTCAGTATGGACTTCAACGGTGACAGGTTTCTCAACTGCGGAGAGAAACTCAATCTGCACAATTTGATTTCCTTCAGCTTCTGTCGTCTCCCAATTCTTAATGCGGGCAGATGCGGTGACATCAAGAATGCGATGATCTTTCGGGACAACAATTCGGCATTCGGACATCGAGCCGCGAAGAATTTCGAAGTTCAAATACGCGTCGGTGTGAATCAATCCGTCTTCCAGCGTGACGAGCGTATGATTGGTGACGCTCGAGAGCAGGTTCATTTCTGGTTTGAGGCTGGTTTCTGGATGCCATTGAATTGTGACGGTTTTTGTTGATCCGATATTTGCTCGCAGGTGGGTGACCTCTTCCTCGGTCGTTGCATCCATTTCAGCAGTGTCGAGTTCGATGATCGTCGGGGTGACTTTGATCGCCTGATCCTTTTTAGGGACCGTCACATCGAGAGTCGAAACTGCGACTGGTGGAGTGTTGAAGACGAATCGACGGCCGTCGGGGGATTGGCTGACCGGGACCGCCATTTCAATAGTCACCGTTTTGTCGCCGGGGGAATCGAAGAACAATTCGTATCTTCCCTCGCCGAGGCCTCGTGCAAGAACGTTGTCGCCACTAATTTTTCCGACTGCTGCTTCGCCAAAGTCGACGATTTGCCAGACCCAGGATTTCCCGAGGACTTTGATTTTCAATGTAGCGGTGATGCGAGCAACTTCGCCATCAATTTTCACAACATAGTCTGAGGATGTGATGATGGCTGCCGGAGAGGCGGGTTCTTTTTGATGTTTTTTCCAGACTTCGAGCATCGCTTTGAATTCTGCGTATGGCAGAACAACATTCGACTCGGGATTCTGAAAAGCTCCGTCGAGGTCTTTGAACGGGATATAGATAATCCGCTCACCTGTGGGGGTGACGACCTCTTCAGGAGTTGTGGCCTCGGCAGGATTCTCGCTCGAATCTCCGGCGTCCTGCCCGAAGAGGTTGGGCGACGACGACACGAAAAATGCCAGAAGGGACAAACTAAATGCTAGAACGACTTTATGTCTCATCACGTGAGCCTCGTGGTCATGTCGATATCACAATACAGGACGGCCTCTCAGTTTACGCGATTTGAGTGATTTACGTAAACAGGACTGTCTCCTAAGAGGCTACCGAATTTGACGCTCTTCAAATCAATCTCTCTTCACGTTTTCACCATGTTTTACGTTATTTTGACAAGTTTCTTAGAAATCTCAGAGGTTCGCCCGGATTCTCGCACAATTGAATTGGTGTTCGAGCTCGACTTCGTGTCGCAGAGAATTGTCACATTTGAAATTACCGCTGTTGAAAGTGTCACAGTTGAACACTGTTAAACGGCAACGTGATTTTCACGGGGAGGGCAAACTTCGAAAATCCTCTATTCGATGATATCCAAGAAGTGTGGTTCGCGGTCGACGAGTGGAAGAACCTGAGGGTGATAGATTTCGGTGTACGCTTTCGCGGTCTTGTGAACTTCCCAAGTCTCTTTCGATTCCCATCGTTCGATGAGCATGAAGATTTTAGGATCGTTCTGGGAGTGGCAGACCTCGAAAGTCTGGCAGCCAGGTTCTTGCCGAGAGAGTCGACCAGCTTCTGTCAGGAGTCCCTGCACTTTGTCGATGTTGGTTTCGTCTTGAACAGTTAAGATGACGTTGATTGCAAACATTTTCACCAGTTCCGATTTTCTTGGTAGTCATGGATACATCGCTTCGTTCTAATTCTTGACAATAGCGATGAGTTTCGCAGCTAGAGCGGTTTTGATAAAGGTGTAGCAGTCCTGTCTCGTGGCAAACAGCCAATCACCTGACAAGACGCTCAATTCGCGGACACAAGAAACACGCAAGTGTTCTAGTATAGCTGCTCGAAAATACTTCGCTCTCTACTCAGCAGTCAAATCGACACCACGTCACATCGAGGGGCTTTTATGTCAGCGGAATTGTTACAGAAAATTGAGTCAACTGAAGCGGTGATTGGCGTCGTCGGGTTGGGATATGTTGGCCTCCCGCTGATTGATGCCTTTTTCAATGCCGGGTTCAAAGCGTTGGGGTTTGATGTCGACGACAAGAAAGTTCAGGCGTTGAACTCGGGCCAAAGTTACATCAAGCATGTTTCGTCGGAGCAGATCCAGAAGTGGCGAGCGGACTCAGAGTTTGAAGCGACAAGTGACCTCACTCGGCTTTCCGAACCAGATGTCATCATTATTTGCGTGCCAACACCCTTGAACGATAGCCGAGACCCTGATCTCAGCTATGTCTCCGGGACAGGTGAGAGTATCGCAGCTGTGCTCCGACCGGGGCAATTGGTTGTTCTCGAAAGTACGACGTACCCCACAACAACACGATCGGTGTTGTTGCCAATCTTGGAACGGTCGGGGCTGACACCGGGAAAAGATTTCTTCTTAGCCTACAGTCCGGAACGGGAAGATCCCGGAAATCCTGTTTACTCAGCTGCGAAGATTCCGAAGGTCGTTGGCGGGATCGATGAGCAGAGTCTGGAAGTGGCTTCGAAGCTGTACTCACATGCTGTGGTTAACGTCGTGCCAGTGACGACAACAGAAATTGCTGAAGCTTCCAAGATTCTGGAGAATACGTACCGCGCTGTGAATATTGCACTCGTCAACGAGTTGAAGATTCTTCTGGATCGGCTCGACATTGATGTCTGGGAAGTGATCGCGGCTGCGAAGACAAAGCCTTTCGGGTTTCAAGCATTCTATCCGGGGCCGGGGCTCGGCGGTCACTGCATTCCAATCGATCCGTTTTACTTAACGTGGCTGGCACGTCGACATGGTTTGACGACACGATTCATCGAACTTGCCGGTGAAGTGAACTCGCGAATGCCCGAGTATGTGATTAGCCAGCTTTCTAAATTCATGAACGAAGCTGGCAAGCCAATTCGCGGAAGCAAGATCTGTCTGCTGGGAGTGGCTTATAAAAAGGATGTCGATGACCCTCGTGAAAGTCCTTCGTTTGTATTAATGGAATTGCTGCTAGAATGGGGAGCAGACCTTTCATACAGCGATCCGCACGTTCCCAAAATTCCAAAAATGCGGCATCATGATCTTCCGGAATTACAAAGCCAGGAACTGACAGCGGAGTTTTTGGCTGAGCAGGATTGCGTCCTCATTGCGACTGATCACTCAGCTTATGATTACGAATTCATTGTTGAGCATTCTCAGCTTATTGTCGACACGCGCAACAGCACGCTGAATGTGGCGTCTGGGCGAGAGAAGATCCGAAAAGCTTGACGTGATACGCAATGTCGGCGATGACTTTTGTCATGCGCAAAAAAAATGCCCTCATCCGTCGATGAGGGCATTTTTGGCAAGTCACCAACCCCACGCGGTACTTGCCGGGTGTCGGGACTGATTCGCCTGTGCGAGAACTGATTCAATCAACTTGATTTGCGGATTCTCGACGATTGAGAAGTCCATTCAATTCAGAGAAGACTGAAAAGTTCAACTTTCTGTGGGAGGCGAATCGGCAATCAATGTGAGAGCATTGAGAGAGGACGCAAAAGACGATGTTGAAAGTGAGAGTCAATCAGTTTTCTTTTTGCTGAGTGCTTCACTTTCCTCGCGAATTTGTGAGAGCTTATTGGACGTCGAACTGTCCAGCACAGAAGTCGACGGTGTCGTAGAAGTCGCTGCAATCGACCCAGCCTTTGTGTCCTTGCATTCCTCTGACTTCGTACGATTGCTGAATCCCGCTGAATGCGGAACCGACGTCTTCCAGTTCGTTGTTGATGTTCAGTGCCAGTTCTGAGAGTCCGACGATCATTCCGAGGACGACAATCGTTGCGACAAGAACAAGTTCAGCAGAAACAATGAAACCGGCTTCGTCGTTGAGGAGTGAGTTGAATAGAGCGTTCATCGTGGGGTTCCTTGTGTTGGAAAGAATTGTTTTTGATGAAAGAACCTAAAGCGAAGCCAGTGCCAAAACTGTTCAAGCAGGTTGTCATTTTGATTACCAGACGAGCTCTTGTTTCTCGTAAGTGGTTGTCGTGTAGCTGCTTACGAAATGTTTAGAAATCTGAATCCTCTCCTGGCGTTGCCTGATGCTTAGAAACCTCAGTGATGTCTTTTTGCTACGTCGATTTTGCGAGAATCTTGGAAGCCGATCTGAGTTCGCTGTAAAATGTGATTTGGGATGAAGTTACAATTCGTGATGCCAGAATGCATCAGTGTTGCGGGAAGGCCACTTTTGAGGATCGATCGCTATGCCGGACCAACTCATTCATGATCGGCTTCAAGAAAAATCTATTATCTTGATGGATGGAGCGACCGGAACTGAATTACAGCGACGCGGGTTTGAATTGCAATCTCCGGGGTGGTCGGCAACTGCTATTCGAGAAGCCCCAGAGATTCTGTTGTCGATTCATCACAACTACGTTGGGGCAGGAGCAGAGATCCTCACAACGAATACTTTCCGGACTCACTCACGGAATTTGAAAGAAACAATCTGGGCAAATGATGCGAGGCAGCTGACAATTGATGCGGTCGCGATCGCTCGGCAAGCTTCGAATGGGCTCGCCTATCTCGCTGGCTCGATTGCCCCGCTGGAAGATTGTTATTCGCCAGAACTGACGCCCTCAGAGTCAGAACTTGAAGCGGAACACGCATTGATGATTGAGAATTTACTCGCTGCGGGGGTAGATTTTCTCTTATGCGAAACACAAATCACGATCCGAGAAGCGTCGATTCTGGCTACGCTTTGTCAGCGAAGTCGAGCCCCTTTCATGATCAGTTTCACCTGCGGACGGGATGGAAAACTGCTCTCAGGGGAATCTCTGGCCGAAGCGGTGAAGAGTGTGATGTGCTTTGGGCCAGAAGCAATCCTTGTGAATTGCATCCCAATCGATGAAGTGCTGCCTGCTCTTCAGGAGATCCACAAGACTGCCCCTGAAATGGTCCTTGGCGCCCAGGCGAACACTGGCAGGTTGGTCTCCAACGGAACTTGGGAGTCAACTGAGGGTGAGTATCCGGCAGTTTACGCCGAATTCGCAATGACCTGGAAAGAGTTTGGTGCCCGCTTGATTGGAGGCTGCTGCGGAACAGGTTCGCAGCACATAAAGTTCTTGAATGAAACAGTTTGCGTTGATTGAATTAGTCTTGCGATTCCCGCGAATTGCGTTGAATTTCTGCCGCTTTGGGCCCTCTTTTGGCGAAAGTCGATCTTCCTGCTGTGATTCTCTTTAAGTAGTTTCCGGCGATCATCCTCTCTCCACATCTCGATTACAGATTCTCTCGCGAACGACTCGCGAAAGCGTCCCACGTACGCAGTTCCTGCGCACGCTCATCCTGATTACCCCCATCGACTCATGAGACGAATCGCAAACTTATTTGGCTTACGCCGCTTCGGTCCTGACAACTGTTCAGAGGCTGCTCGCGAATCGATTCGGGTTGAGGGAGCAACGATGACCAACCAAATCCACCAGTCAAGACGACAAACGCCGGTTCAATCTCCGGCGTCTCAAGATGGAACCTGGGGTATGCATATGTCCTTGCTTCAACGAGCGAGTCAAGCCACTCGGCTTTTCAATCGAGCAAGTCTTCAACGAGCGTCAGTGAAAACCGGTCGCTATGTGGCGGCCTTCGCACTCGCCTTGGGAATTGCCTCGCCGACATTCTCGGATGATCAATTTCCGGGGGACATCGATTACACGATCCCCGTGAATGCTCACTCGATTCCAGACTACTCCGGGTCTCTTAAATCACAACCTACAAATGGGGTTGGTGGATTTGGAATGATGGGACGAGCGGGGCATGAAGCAGGGGATACCGTCGGCCGAGAAGGCTCGCTCACCTACTTCGACCTGGCTCCTTACACCTTCCACGGAGACACCATGTTCTTCGGGGATGGTCGTCTGTTTGTCACCAATCGGGGCAAGATGGGTGGTAGTGCCGGTTTGGGAATGCGGCATTTCTTCCCTTCCAAGAATACCGTTCTTGGTTCCACCTTTTACTACGATCACGATGAGTCTCGTGGGGTTACGTTTGAGCAATTCACAATTGCTGGCGAAATCCTGACGGAATTCTTCGACGTTCGTACGAACGTTTACATCCCCTTTGGCGATAAACAACAAGTGACCGACGTTCGATTTGAACCTGGCACTCAAATGTTTGTGGATGCCATCGGGCCTGGCGGAAGTGTGCAGGGAAGTAACATTAGCTTTCAGTCTCGAACATTTTCCTCCGCAGCTTTGGAAGGGTTCGACACTCTCCTTTCGACACCGATTCAAGGGACTCTTGCCGAGAAACACAATCTGGAAGTCTCCGCAGGAGCTTACCACTACCAGGCGCGTGGGCTCGATTTAGAGAAAGTGACCGGATTCAAACTTCGGATGGATGGGGACTTTCTTGATCGACTCTCGCACATGTTCCTCGAGGTGACGAGCGACAATGTTTTCAATACGAATGTTGTTTTTGGAGCAGATGTCAACTACTGGGGGCACCTGGATCCACAACCTCGTTTGGGAAAAAGTCAGTACAGCCGTATGGCAAGCTGGGTTCGAAGAAGCCGAACCGTTTCAACTTTGGATAACAGCGCGTTGAACGCACCAGAGCTGGCAATTAATCCCGATGATGGTGATCCATACTTGATCTACCATGTTCGAAACAATCCAAATCCACCACCTGGAAACTTCCCGGCACCCCTTGGAAATGGATCACTCTCGATGCCATTCCAGTACATTCAGGAAGCGATCGACGAGTCTCCTTTTGCCGATATTGTGTTCGTGCAAGCCAACAGCGTGTTTGACGGAGTGGTCGATGGAAATGGAAATGCCACAGCTGTCTTGCGAGACAATGTGCTTGTCCTCGGCGAAGGTGTTCCATTAACAATTCCAGTCGTCGGAATCGTGAACGAAATTGACTTGCCAACAGTCACACCCGGCCCCGCATCCCGACCGATTATTCAGAATGTGACCGGTCCGGTGATCACGATGGGGAACAACAGCCGTTTTGCTGGTTTCACCATTCAGGATTATGCTGATGGGCCTGCGATCCTCGCATCAGGAATTGACAGTGCCGAACTCAATGAACTCATCATCAATAATTCGACCGGGACTCTCGGGTCAGGAATAGAGATCGATTCTTCAACAGGAGGATTTGTCCTGGAGAACATCGCAATCTCGAACACATCCGGGAACGCATTTAGCGTAACTGGCGGCAATGCAACCGTTGTCTTCAATGGCGAGAATACCATCACGAATTCAAGTGGTCTCTCCGTGTTGATCGAAGACGCCGGAGGAAGTGTCAACATGCGGAACACCTCCATCATGGACGACGGTGGCGAGGGGATTTTAGTTCGAGGAACGACAGCAACCTCATCAACTGCGAATGTGACGTTTGATCAAATCGAATTGTTGAACACGAATACAGGCGAGAGTGGTGCTTTTCAAGTCGAAAACCATTCCGCTGGAGTCACCGTGGCAAACGCGATGACAATTGACACACCTCTCACTGGTGGGATTTCAGTCCTGAACCTCCAATCGACAGGTTCAGTTGTCTTCCAGGGAGCAGTCACAATCACAGACCGAAACGATCACGGTCTCTTGATTCAAGATATTGCCGAAGGTCCAGATCCGTTCAATCCCGGTGCTGACCGGGCTGGGCTGGTCACCTTCCAGGACACCTTGAC
This sequence comes from Thalassoglobus polymorphus, assembly GCF_007744255.1. GTDB lineage: Bacteria > Planctomycetota > Planctomycetia > Planctomycetales > Planctomycetaceae > Thalassoglobus > Thalassoglobus polymorphus. The sequence goes on from NZ_CP036267.1 coordinate 58,521, forward strand.
AATTAACGGCTTGGGAACAGCTCCGTCAGCGACGGCTGCGATTGAAGTCCAATCCAGTTCTGGAACGATCACTTTGAACAATGTCGCGATTGATACGAGTCTCGCTCAGGGGATCGACATTCAAGACATCATGGACACCGGGACGACGATCGGACGGTTTGTCGTTGTCGGTCAGACGTCCATTCGAAACGTCCTTGGAAACTCGATTAACATTGAAAACGTTCAAAAATCGATGTACCAAATCGTCTTCACGGACGTGGATATCAACAACCGTGGTTCCGCTGGAATTGATGTTGATACAAGCTCGGCGTTTACTCAATTCCTCGGCTCTGTCCTGATTGACAACCAGTTAGGGACAACCGCTCCAGCGATTGTTATCAATGATAATTCAGGAGACATCGGGTTCAATCTCGTCTCTGTCCAGAATGCACTCGGAGCATTGTCTTCCGACTCCGGTGTTCAAATTACCGACAACACCAATGCAGCCCCGAATGAAATGGCAGATGTCAGTTTCACAAGACTGGATGTGGAGTTCTTTGGGAATTCTGGAGTTGACGATGATACAGCAGTCCGCATCAGTGGAAATGATAACGTTCAGGTCTCAACCGGTACTCTGGATGCAACCGATGCGACAGCGATTCGTGTTACAAACAACTTGCGACATAACCTGATGTTTGAATCGATCACTGCCTCGAACGACCGATTCGGTATTTTTGTCGGAGATAGTATCGGCTCTTTCATCGTGACAGGAGTTGGTCAAAATGCTGCCTCGGGTGGTGAAATTTCCCAAATGACCGTGGATGGTGCTCACTTCAATGACACGCAGTATGTTGAGCTGGGGTACATGGATTTCTTGGGAAATAATCTCGGTATTCATGGACAGACAATCATTGTCGAAGGAGCTGGAATAGATCCTGAAGTTCTCCTTCTCGGGCTCGATATCCGAAACTCGGATCGTGAAGCGATCTTAATGGAAAATGTTTCCGACTTTACCTTGATGGATTCCACACTTGTGAACAACGGTACGGGAGCGAACCAACAGCAAATCGACTTCCTGGCAACGATTGACGAAATTGACATCGATGGTGACGGAGTTGATGACGATCCAGATGACCTCGTGACCTATAATGTGAACATTGTGAACAACAGCGTGATGGACGGGCAAACCACGCTAGCCGGGACCGATATGATCGCCTTGCGAACGGGTGGTGCGATCGGGAAAGGGGCTCCGCTGAACTTTAACTTGCTGAACAACGGAATCCCTGGAGCAATGACTTTCGCAGGCTTGACTCCAAATCGTTCAAACGGAGCGGCGGTTAATGTCACCTGGACAGGGGAGAGTCAAATCATAATGGACTCAAATACAATTCTCTTTGCGAATGGCCCGAATAATCAGACCGGAGTGGAGCTGAATATCGATGGGATTGCTGACGTCCTGTACTCCAATAATGATCTTGCTTCATCAGGAATCAACGATATTGGACTCGACTTTACCTTCCTGGAATCAACAAACCTCATCATCAGCAACAATCTACGTCGAGACGAAGACAATAACGTGATCGCTGGAAGTGGATTCCAAATGACTGGAAACGGAGCTACAGGCATGTCGCTCACATTCCAGAGTGGTGGAAACAATATCGCAATCGAAAACAACCAAATCAACCTGGTCGGCTTTGATAGCACAGGGATTGCCTTTGAACGAATCTTCGCATCGTCAAATGTGGCGATCAACGGAAACGGTATCTTCATGGTCACCGACTTTGACAACGCCAGAGAGGAAGGAATTATCTTCCGCGATGTTCGAGGTGTTATCAATCTCAGTGGAAACGTGAACAACGAGATCCCACTCGGAACATTCTTCCCGTGGTATCTGGACTTCTTCATCCCAGCTGGGACAAGCAATGGTCAGATTATCGTGAACGGAAATGCTGTTCCATAAGCTCAAGCGGTTGGCAGTTCAATTACACGCCTCGGATGTTGAATCCGCAGGCGTGTTTTTTTTTCGCTGTGCTGAATTGCTTTCACAGTTTCTGTGTTGAATCAGCTGAGCAGCAATACTGATGGCAATTTCTGGGACAGTTTGTGAGCCGATTTCCAACCCGATGGGAGCGTGAACCCGGTCGAGCAACTCGGCATCGATTCCATTTCGAATCAGGTCATCGAAGATCAATTTAATCTTCCGCTTCGAACCGATCATCCCGACGAATTTCGGATTCCGCTTGATGATGTGAAACAGGGCCTCCTCATCGTGGTTGTGACCACGTGTTACAATCACGCAGTAAGTTTGCTCGTCGATTTTCAGATTCGGGAGGACTTCGTCGAACTCTCCAATGACCCAGTTCTTCGCTGCCGGGATATTTTCCGAGTTGCAATAGATTTCACGATCATCAACAACCGTGACTTCGAAGTCGGCATCGGCTGCGTAAGTTGTTAGCTGTCGTCCGATATGCCCCGCACCAACCACGATAAGTTTGATCAGCGGCAAACGCGGCAGGTACGAAACCCCCTTGGCAACGCTCGGTCGCGGACGAAGCTTGAGTGGAGGAAGATTTTTGGTCACTGCACTGGGAGGAGTCTCTCCCGTTGAAGATGTGATAAATGTTTCATTGTGGTCAAACAGAAATTGAGTCCCGGCGACCCCGATGGAGTCGTCGAGCAAGACCGCTTCAGTCAGACCTTTCCCTGTCTGTAACAGTTTCAGGGTTGTCTGAAGATATTCCAGATTGGTCTGGGCAGCGACGGGGCTGATCAACATCTTCATGCGGCCGCCACAGATCAGTCCGTCATCCCAACCGTAGTCGTGATTCAGCTGAAACGAGACGACCTCTGACGTTTGTGTGGCGAGATTCTCGAGCGCCTGACGTTTCACTTCCGCTTCGACACAGCCTCCGCCAAGGGTTCCGACTTGAGAACCATCCTCGTGGACAAGCATCGTGGCGCCCGGCTTTTGCGGGGTTGATCCACGGGTCTCGATCAGAGAGGTGAAAACGACATCCTTTCCACTCTCTCTGGCAGCAATGATCGCTTCCAGAACGTTTCGCATTTTGTATCAATCAACAAGGTCTCGCGACAGCGTGTAGCAATAGGGAGGGAACTCCAGAGCGAGTGAAATTCTCGTTACGAGACAACCTCGCTGAGTCACGACGATCGCGCAATCACGAACATAACACCCACCCACAAAATTGTAGGCGGGCCGTCGTTGCAAAGAAAGGAGTCTGTAGGAACGCCTGACTGGAGGGAAGACTCAGTTGTCCACCGACGTACTCAATAAAAACTGATCCAAAGTCGTGGCCACGCTACAGCCGCTTCCAATACAGTGTCGCGCACTGCCTGCTGGCGATCAGCGAGCCCATCGGTGAAATGCGTTTTTCGCAGGTACGACCACGATCGGCACAGCATTAAAGGCTGTCTCATCAGTGAAGCGATGAACGAGCATCAAAAGGGCCATGCAGGTCGCGGAATCGACGAAGCGTTTCCGTACTCTGTTTTCAATGAGGCCTCGGGATGCCTCGGCTTGTCACTCGGCTGGCAACGTCGATTAAACTCCACGGACTCGCAGGAAGCCTGCAATCGCAACGACTACGGTTGCTAGAATCAGCGTGAGTAAGGTCCAGGATTGCGAGTTCTGTCGCATCTTTTCAAACGCTTTCGCACGTCCCGGTAGCACCGATGCGATGAAGAAGACCACAAAAGCGAGGAGAATCTTGATTCCCATATACATGTGATATTTTGAATCACCAGCAGCTTTGTGTTCTGGAATCGCGACCGCGATGTAGTTGTAGAAACCGGAGAAGATCAATAAGCCGATCGCCATTCCTACAAAGGCTCGCCATTTCTTCATAATCCGTTCCTTGAATGCTTCGTGCTCCGCTTCGGGGAGCTCCTTGGCAGCAGGTTTGAGGACCATGAATATAAACATTGATCCACCAAACAGGAGAATGGCAGCGAGAATATGTAAAACGCGTGAAATTACGTGAACAGGGAAAAGATCCATCGATAGCAACCTGTTGAAAGGAAGTTTTTTTTACGATTATGCACGAAGCAGGTTCGGAATGGTAGCTACAAGACGTTTGATCTTTCGACCGTTCTCGGGTACTTTCTGAGGGAATCTTTGCATCAATTTCTGATAGATTATCTTTTGAGGAGAATTGCTATGGGGCGTCCGGTCACCTTGTTTACAGGCCAGTGGGCAGATCTTCCGTTGGAAGAGCTTGCCAGAAAAGCGAAGGAGTTCGGCTACGATGGGCTCGAACTGGCTTGCTGGGGTGACCACTTCGAAGTCGATAAAGCTCTCTCCGACGATACTTATTGCGCCAAAAAACGTGACCTGCTCGAACGTCATGACCTGAAGCTGTTCGCGATTTCAAACCACCTCGTAGGTCAGGCCGTTTGCGACAATATTGATCAGCGGCATCAGGCGATTCTTCCCGAATACGTTTGGGGCGACGGTGACCCCGCTGGTGTCAATGAGCGAGCCATCGAGGAAATGAAAAATACCGCTCGGGCAGCTCAGAAGCTCGAAGTGAGTGTTGTGAACGGGTTTACAGGTTCAAGTATCTGGCCTTACCTGTACGATTTCCCCCCAACACCAACATCGATGATTGAAGCTGGCTTCCAGCAGTTTGCAGATCGCTGGAATCCCATTCTGGACGTTTTTCAGGAATGTGGAGTCCGCTTCGCTTTGGAAGTTCATCCGACCGAAATCGCATTTGATATTTACTCTGCAAAAACGGCACTGGATGCAATTGGTCACCGTGAAGAATTTGGTTTCAACTTTGACCCCAGCCACTTAATTTGGCAAGGTGTTGACCCTGTTGAATTCATTCGAGAATTCCCAAACCGCATCTATCATGTTCATATGAAAGATGCGGCGACGACCCTCAATGGTCGCACTGGAATTCTCTCCAGTCATCTCTCATTCGGTGATCCACGGCGTGGTTGGGACTTCCGTAGCGTTGGGCGTGGAGGAGTTCGTTTCGAAGAGATTATTCGCGCACTGAATGCCGTTGGTTACCCGAGTGATATGCCACTTTCTGTCGAATGGGAAGATTGTGGAATGGACCGCGAACAGGGAGCTGCCGAAGCTGCCGACTTCTGCCACAACATTGACTTCAAGTCAAGCGGAGTCCGCTTCGACGCCGCCTTTGGTGACTGATCGACAGGCTCAGGAATAGATCCTGTTGACACCGATCGAGATAGAAAGGGACCGACAAGGCGAGACCGTAGTCTCACCTTGTCGGTCCCTGATTTTTTGCACTCGATGTGGTCCAAAGGCCAAGTCCGAATCGCGTTGGTGCACACGAGTTCAATACTGCTCGCAACCGGGGATAGAGCCGACTTGAACTGCGAAAGGCCGGAGAACAGTCCACGGTTGAATGGTATCGCTCTTCGATGATGCCATTATGCGATGATACCATTATGCGATGATATCTGTGACGACCTTGGCGGGACGGGAGTGGGTGATGATGTCGAACCGGTTGTTGTGCGGGAATTTCAGTTGCTCGTGGTCCAGTCCGAACAGCCGCATGATCGTGGCTTGGAAGTCGTTCGGGGTCACGACATTTTCGACTGCTTTGTGACCGAATTCGTCGGTCGTTCCATAAGCCATCCCGCCACGGATTCCGCCCCCAGCCATCCAGATGCTAAACCCTTGTCCGTTGTGATCACGTCCAGCTTTCTCGGGAGAAGGATCACCTTGTACGACAGGGAGTCGGCCAATTTCTCCTCCCCAGTGAACGAGTGTCGAATCAAGCAGCCCTCGCTGTTTGAGGTCCGTTACCAATGCGGCTGCTGGCTGATCGGTTTTCTTGCAGATGTTCGTTAAGCCTTTTTTGATGCTGCTGTGGTTGTCCCAGGGTTGACCGCTATGGAACAACTGTATGAAGCGGACACCTCGTTCGACGAGCCGTCTGGCGATCAGGCAACGAGTTCCGTATTCCTTCGTTTCTTTTTGATCGAGTCCGTACATCTTTTGTGTCGCTTCTGTTTCCTGCGACAGATCAAGAGCGTCGGTGGCAGCGGTTTGCATACGGGCTGCCAATTCGTAACTGGCGATGCGAGCATCGAGTTCGGCTTCGTCGGGATGTGTTTTTGAATACTGCTTGTTCAACTCCCGCAGGAAATCGAGATTCTGTCGCTGAATTCCACCAGCCAGGTGAGAGGGTGGTTGCAGGTTCAGGATACGTGGTTCACGCGGTCTGAGAACGGTTCCCTGGAACATGGCGGGCATGTATCCGTTCGACCAGTTTGTTGCCCCATCGACCGGGAGACCGCCGGGGTCAGAAAGAACCATGTAGGCCGGCAAGTTTTGGGACTCGCAGCCGAGACCGTAGACCAACCACGACCCAAGTGTTGGCCGACCGAGTACACCGGGGATGCCGCCGTGGAAGTATCGGATAGAAACTTCGTGTCCGTTCGCTCCCGTGTGCATGCTGCGAATCAGGCACATGTCATCCACGATGTTTGCAGTATGTGGCAATAGTTCGGAGAGTTCCGTACCACATTCACCATGCTTCTGGAATGCAAACGGAGTTCCGAGCAACTTTTTGCTGGCAGCATTCACAAAACTGAAATGAATGTCGCCACTGTAATCCGTGCCACTGTACTTGGTAAGTTCTGGCTTGGGATCAGTGAGATCCATATGGGATGGACCTCCATGTTGAAATAGCGAAATCATCGCTGTCGCACTCGGTGCGAATTGAGGTTTTCTCGGAAGCAAATCGTTGTGCGGACGCGCAACGAGAGCTTCTGGAATAGCGTGAGCCTGTTCCTGTTGCATCAACCAACTGAGAGCAACAGCACCCACGCCCATTGCATTCTGGTTCAGAAATTCACGTCGAGAAATCATGGAGCACCATTATGTCTAAATTGATGTCTTGTTCATGGTTGCGAATAAGTTGCCAGAGCAATTCCAGAATTGATTCTGAAGCCTGCATTTATTCGCTCAGAGATAGAAAAAGCTGATTGTTTCAAAGGTTATCGGGCTGGTTCTGATATTCATCATTTCGTCCTACCTGGTGGTGAGCCCTCTATGAAGTCATGAAAGTGGTCTCTACAGGCACGACAAGGATTGAAAATGCTCTCATCAGTCGATGTACAAGAATTCGTTCGAGGTTAATAGCATTTGGCACAAGTTCACAAGAGCCTGCCGATGAGCAGTACTCCCTTCGGGGACTCCTTGCGGGGTCGTTTCGAAGCTGGCGATTTGCTGGGCTGCAAATGAGACAGCCAGGTTCAATTCGGACTGTTCGGGTTTGCGGCATAACGCGAATTCCCAGGCTTGTTGGATTTGAGCAGGCAGGTCACGACCGTCTGGGAGTGGTCCATGGAACTGTGCTTTGGAATCGAAAGTCTGTGGCGTTCCCTCTTCGGGTGTAAACGCCACTTCGGAAGTCCAAGTGAAGGAATCAGAGTTCTCATTAGCCAGGCAGTCGAGAACGAAGTCAATCGTTTCGCCTGCGGTCACAGTGTGAACTTTTACTGGAGTTGGTTTCGATCCGTTGAGAACATTCCATTCACCGAGTAAGCCTTGCACTGAAGAGACGATGCGTCCGCGTACGCCATCACCATTCGGGCTTCCATGGCTCAGTTTGCCAGTAATCTTGAATTCACCAGCTGACTTCGCAGTCCAGCGACGAATCGAACCTTTGTCCGGTTTGCCGGGGTGTCCACCGGTTGAATTCACGAAGGACCAGCCGATTACGGGATCGGGAACTTTCTCTCCTCCTTGCCAGCGGTTGTCTCCCCACACGGGGTATGGAGTAAAGATCGTTCGCTTTGTTGTTTCGTCATACATGCCATACCCGTACGACCACGAAGATGCCGAGTCGGGGATTTTGGGGAGAGCTGCGAGACGGTCAGCTGTGAGTGGGGGGGCATCTTTCATTGCACGATCCGCAAGTTTTCCAGCTTGATCGAGAATAAATTCCCCATTGAGCAGCATGAGTGATTGAGTCGCAACGGTCGACGAAGACCGCGATTCGCAGTTCACTTCCATCACTGGGGCATCGAACATTTGCAGCATCGCGACGGGTTGGGATCGCCGAACTTGAACGTACAAGCTGCGGCGAGATTGCGAACCATCGACCACGACCTGACCGGTTTCGTCTTCTTTGATTGCGGCAGGGGCGCCGCCGATCTCGGCACTTAAGCTTCCTGAAGCTGCCAACATTCGATCCCGGACAATTTCAGCATCGAGTCGCTGTAATGACTTCCGCCAGTAGAAACGGTTTTCCTGGTCGAGTTCGTTCTTAGCAGGATCACGAAATGTCGATTGTCGCCAAGTTGTGGAAGAGAGGATCACTCGATGTAATTTCTTTAAGCTCCAACCTTCTTCCACGAAGCTCGCAGCCAGCCAGTCGAGTAGTTCTGGGTGTGAAGGTTCTCCACCCAGCTTGCCGAAATCTCCTGCTGTAGGGACAAGTCCGACGCCGAAGTGGTGCATCCAGACTCGGTTTACAATTGTTCTGGCCATCAACGGATTCTCTTTTGAGCTGAGCCAGTGAGCAAAAGCAAGACGCCGTCCACTAGTGGGGAGTTCAGGATTGTCTCGCGGGAACGGTTCTGCTTTTCCTTCTGGCATCACAACGGCAACCGGTCCTGGTTCGATCTCCTGCTTCGGTTGATTGTGGTCTCCACGATGAAAGAGCTTTGTGACCACTGCATGGTTTGCTGGCTCTGTCAGAACTCGCAGGAATTCTTCAGGTGGTTTCTGTTTGCGGATTTCGGCAATCTTTTTATCAAACCCTTTGAGTTCCTCGGCAGCTTTAGGGAGGTACTGATAGAGCACTCCTGGAGTGATCTTGACACTCGGATTCTTGTCGAGCAGTTGCTTTTGTTCAGGGGTACGTTCTTTGACGGCTGTTTCGTATGCAGATTTCAGTTGCTGGCGTAAGGGCTCGTCATACTTCAGCAGTTCCTTCTCAAGTGCCTGCTGCATGTATTCTTTTTGCTTGACGCTTTTCTCCGCAGCGATCTTTTTGACTTCTGCTTCAATCTTGGCAGCCGCTTCGCGATCGGCCTGAGTATAAAGTGAAACGAGCCGTTGGGGAGGTGTTTTCCATTGCTTCCAATCGAGAGCTGGTTCAAAGACAGAACGGACGGCGAAGTAGTCGGCATGTGAAATTGGATCGTAACGGTGATCGTGACACTGAGCACAATTCAGGCTCATACCCATCAGCGAATTCCCGACAATCTTCATGGTGTCGGCAATCACTTTGTTTCGCGCTTCGGGGCTGTTGTCGCCTGAGCCGGTTCCGTCAGCTGCGAGTCGTAAAAATCCGGTCGCTGTCAGGAGTTCGATTTGTTCAGCTGTCCAGTCTCCCTGTTTCGGTCCGGCGAGTTCGTCACCAGCAAGTTGCTCTGTCACAAAGCGGTCGAAAGGTTTGTCTGCGTTCAGCGAATGAATCACATAGTCACGATATTTCCAGACCCATGGGCGAGTAGCGTCTTTGTTCGTAAACCCTTCTGAATCGGCATAGCCTGCAACGTCCAGCCAGTGGCGTGACCAGCGTTCGCCATAGTGAGGCGAAGCAAGGACTGCGGTGAGCAACTTGTCGTACCAGTCGGCATCGGTCGTTTCGAGCCAGTGCTTCAGTTCGTCAGGTGCAGGGGGGAGACCGGTGAGGTCAAAGTAGACTCGTTTGATGAGTGTCAGTCGGTCTGCATCTTCGGAGAACGACAAGCCCTCTGGCATCGCAGCGAGGATCAGTGCATCGATCGGCGTGCGGACTCTCTCTTCTTTCATCTCCGGAATCGCAGGAGGCGTGATCGGCTGATAGGCCCAGTAACTTCGTTCTTCGACACTTAGCGGAACTCCATCACCAATCTCTTCTGGTTCTGGTCGATGCGTGAGTGCTCCACCTTGAATCCAGCGTTCCAGAATCGCAATTTTCTCAGCGGGGACACGGGCTTCCCCAGGTGGCATTTCGCCTGATTTCAATCGTTCCAGCAGCAGGCTGGCAGATGCGTTGTCCAAGTCAATCGCGGGTCCAGAATCTCCGCCTCGTTTCAGGAATCGGACAAGACGCAAGTCGAGATTGGCTTCCATCTCTGTGGTTGCGCCGTGACAGTCGAAGCAGAACTCTCGAAAGATCGGTCTGATCTCTGACTCAAAGCGAGGGACATTCACATCCTCTGCATTTCCAAGCTGAGGAACACAGAGCAGACAGAAAAGGGTTGACCACCATGGCGCAGGTTTTCTCACGGTCACTCTTCTTCACAGGAGGGAGGGAATGGGGCGGGAACTGAAGGACGTGGCGCCGCAACAGTCGAGGATCGTATGTTGGTAATTGTCCCACAACTAATTCGTGAGATCAATACTGGACGAATTTACAGAAAGGCTTTCGCCCTTATTCGAAGTAGACATTTAGGGAATTGTGCGGGCCGATCGGTTGTGAGGGATGGTTCAGGTACAAGGGTTCTAATAATTCCTGAGGGCATGAACTACGTGCTTGAGAGTAAATCCAATCTCGGTCTTTACGTTCTGCCTCGTGGGGAGCAGTCTATGAAGTCATGAAAGCGACCTTCACGGGCACGACAAGCATTGAAAATGCTTTAATCATTTTGCGGACGTTCACGATTCGCCCAATGTCCGCTAGCATCTTGGCCATTCACAAGAACACCCTTTTCGTTCCAGTTCATGGCAGCGTGGACATCGCAGGCTGCATATCGAAGCGTCAATCCACAACGGCGACGGTCGCTATTGTTGGCTTCTGATCCGTGAAGTAAAAGGTCCGAATGCAATGAAATCTGCCCCGCTTTAAGCTCATCGTAAGCGACAGCCCCATATTGCTCAGGATCTTCAACAGTCTGGTTCAAAACATTATGTTCGCCCGAATCGCTGGGGCGATACGTTAGATGCCCGACGTGGTGGCTTCCCGAAACGAACTTCATGCAGGCGTTTTCAATGTCGGCATCATCAATCGCCAGCCAGACGGTGAGTGCTTTCGAAGGGGAGAGAGGCCAGTAACTCGCATCTTGGTGCCAAGCGACAGCTTTGCCGTCGTGCGGCATTTTGCAAAAGAAATGTGAGCCCCACCCCACAACATTTTCTCCGAGAATGTCGGTGACGCAGGCGACAATTTTCGGATGCTTGAGCAGGTCATAAACTCGCCCATACTTCAGATGAGCCGAACTGATTGAATAGCTGTCTCCCCCTTCGGCAATGACCCGATTCAGTAGTTCGTCGAAATAGCTGCGAATGTCCTTGATTTCAGCATCATCGAAAATCGGAATCGGTCGGACATAGCCCTCGCGGTTGAAGTGTTCGACTTGCTCGTTAGAGAGGATTTTTGGCGATGTCACTTTGCTGGGATAGAAGGAAAGGTCCCGTTCCATCTGGTCCAGTTCTTCCTGATCGGGGATCATTTTGAATTTACGAGTTGCGTCAGACATCGAAAACCTCAATTGTGTTAGTATCAGGGACGATGAATATGATACCCTTTTGGAACTGGTCTCGAAACTTGTTGTTCACTTCTCTGGTACAGAGAAAGGTTGTGATGGCATCGGTTTTGAGACGGCTTCTATTTCGGCAATAAAAAACTGACCTTGATTTTCGATGTAACAATGCCTTCACGACTCACCCCGCTATCCTCTTATCGAATCGCAGTTATTGTTTTCTTCTCCCTTTCTTTCCAACTGCTTGGCTCACTTGCAAAGTGCCATGCAGAGGATGAAGGAATTTCCGCATCGGAGGCCGGTCTCGATTTCTTTGAAAAGAAGATTCGGCCTGTGTTGGTTGAGCATTGCTACGAGTGCCATTCTGCAGATTCGAAAATTGTTCGAGGTGGATTGCTTGTTGACAGTGCTGAGGCCTTTCGGAAGGGGGGCGACAGCGGAGAATCAGTCGTTCCCGGAAAACCAGGCGAAGGGACGCTTCTCGATGCGCTGAAGCATGAAACTTTTGAGATGCCGCCAAAGCAGAAACTCCCCGAGCAGGTGATCAGCGACTTTGAAACTTGGATCGCCATGGGAGCTCCCGATCCAAGAAAGGCGACATTGAAGACGGCAGCCAAGAAAATGGGAATGGATCTGGAAACGGGCCGCCAGTTTTGGAGTTTTAAACCGCTCCAGAAAGTCGCTCTGCCGAAAGTTCAGTTCACTGATTGGCCGCAATCAAAAATTGATCAGTTCATTCTCGCGAAACAGGAAGAGCAGGGGCTTCGACCCGGAGCCGATGCAGGTGACCTCACGCTTCTTCGTCGTTTGTATTTTGATTTGACAGGACTTCCTCCAAGTGTCGAACAGGTTCAGGCATTTCAGTCGAACCAAAGTGACGCACGGTGGGCTGAGGTGATTGATGAATTGTTGGCTTCGAAGAATTTCGGAGAGCATTGGGGACGGTATTGGCTGGACCTTGCTCGATATTCGGAATCGACCGGCGGGGGGAGATCTCTGCTCTACCGAGAGTCGTGGCGTTATCGCAACTATGTCATCGACAGCTTCAATGGCGACAAGCCTTACGACACATTCATTCTGGAACAGATCGCCGGAGACCTTCTGGAAGCAGAAGAATACAAGCAACGGCAGCAGCAGATCGTAGCAACGGCTTTTCTTGCTCTGGGGCCTCATAACTACGAGAACCAGGACAAGGAGCAGTTGCGAATGGATATCGTGGATGAGCAAATCGACACGACCGGACGCGTCTTTTTAGGGATGACGATTGGGTGTGCCCGCTGCCACGATCACAAATTCGATCCCATCCCCACGAGCGACTATTACGCATTGGCGGGGATTTTCAGAAGTACAAATTCTTTGGTTGATGGAAACGTTTCAAGGTGGGTCTCAACTCCACTTCCTCAGTCGCAAGAGCAAACGGATTTCATTCGAGCGCATGAATCGAATCTTGCGGAGACAAATCAGGCTCTTCGAAAACTCCAGGCTCGCATGACTCAGTTGAAAGTCGGCTTGCCTGCGATCCTCGTCGATACGGACCAGGCGACGCTGGTTGGAGAATGGACGGAAAGCCAATCAGTCAAAGGATACGTTGGTGAGAACTATCGACATTCCTCAGATCTGACCTCAAGTGCGACCTATGATATCCCGGTTCAGCCGGGACTGTATGAAGTTCAGCTCAGCTACACCCCTGCATCGAACCGAACTCGAAAAGCAAAAGTGACGGTTCAACATGCAGAAGGCGAAAAAGAGTTCTTGATTAACCAACAGCTGACCCCCAGTGAGGATGGAACCTTTCATTCACTCGGGGAGTTTGAAGTGCAAGAGTTGCTCACCGTGCAGGTTCGCCCGACAGAGATGTCTCCCACGATTATTGATGCCGTCCGTTTGATTTCGAAATCCGATCTCAACGGTGAGTTGGCTGAGAAGCTTCAAAAGGAGTTAGCCGAAGCAAACGTCGAGCTCACTGCACTACAGGCGAAACTGAAAAAACTGGAGGCCAACGCTCCTGAGAAGCCGCCATTGGCAGTCTCTGTGGAGGAAATGGAAAAGGCAGAAGACTACTTTGTGTGCATCCGCGGCAACGTCCATAATTTGGGGGAACCGGTTAAGCGTGGTTTTTTGTCTGTGATTCAGAGTTCCGAAACGGCTCCCTTACCTGCCGATGCAAGTGGTCGTCTGGAATTCGCCAACTGGATTGCAAGCCCAGAGAATCCACTCACCGCCAGAGTTTTCGTAAATCGTGTCTGGCATTCCCTTTTCGGAGTTGGACTGGTTCGAACCGTTGATAACTTTGGTGTGCCGGGCGAAACGCCATCTCATCCGGAGTTGCTTGATTTTCTGGCGAATGAATTCATTGAAAATGGTTGGTCCATGAAGAAATTGATTCGCCAGATTGTGCTCACCCGGACCTATCAACTCGACAGCACATTGTCCTCAGTTTCAGGTCAGGACCCGGAGAATCGCTACCTCACCCACCAGAATCGAAAACGCCTGAGAGCAGAATCGATTCATGACTCTCTTCTTTCTATGAGTGGTGAACTGGACCCAACCCCAGCTGGCAATTCAATGCGTCCGGGAACCAGAAGTGAGTATGGATACAAATTCGATTTTGGAAAACGAGCAGTGTACTTGCCTGTGTTTCGCAATCGACTCCCAGACCTGTTTACCGTCTTCGATTTTCCAGACCCGAACCTGTCTCAAGGCCGCCGGACCTCCAGTACAGTCTCACCACAGTCGCTCTTCTTAATGAACAGCGAATTTGTCCACATACGATCTGAAGAAACAGCAAAGCGAGTGCTGGCGATCGAAGGTGATGTCCCTCAACGAATCGAATGGCTCATCCTGACAACATTAAACCGATATCCGACCAGCGACGAACAAAGATTGTTTGGGGATTTCCTGGGAGAGGACCCGGAGTCTCTCGAAGCATGGTCACAAGTCTGCCAGGTACTCTTTGGAAGCCTCGACTTTCGATTTGTTGATTAGGGCACGTTTCGAATTGGTTTTCAGTCTCCCATTTAGCTCCCGTTGAGTCACCGGGCGACACAGATAACGTCGTTCCTTTTTGCCTGCTCCCACACCGTTAAAGCGATGTCATGCGTTTGCTTTTTCTTTGTTGTTTGGCCATTTCTTTGCAAGCTCTTGCTGAACTCGCTCTGCCACGCGGGTTGTTTCATCAGGAGGTTGGTACATCCAGTCTTCAATTGATCCATCGAAAGGTTTTGCGAATGAGCCTTCGATCATGGACTTGTGAAAATGTTGAAATTTCTTCGCGGGACGTTTTTCATCGAGCATCTCGATAAAGACTGGCTGTCCGGTCGCGGTTGCTTCGGAAATCATCGAGACGGAATCGCTCGTGACGACGCAGTATGAACAGAGTGCGAGTGCCGACAGGTACGGATTTTCTCCTTTTCCGTCCCACACAAAATGATCTTCTCCGAAAGTTTGACTCAGCGCAGCTGTCGCTTTGGAAGGAGTCCGTCGGGATGGGATAATCGCCAGTTGAAGGTCATCGGTGGCTGCGGACTGGAGGTGTTCCGTCAGCTTCTGGACGTCTTTTTCATCGAATGCGTAATACTTGTTTGGTCCACCGAGAAGCACTGCGATGAATCGAGATGTCAACTTATCCAAACCGCTGACTGGTCCGATTCTGGCAGCTTCCTGAAGTTTCTCCAGAGAGAGGGGATGCATCGCTCCGAGGGTTTGAATGACGTTCTTTCCCTGAAGATTATCATGCTCCGGAGCGACGATGAGATCGAAGCTGTTTCTGCTGCGCTGTGGATCTTGGAGGTGAATGAGAAACGCTGAATTGTTGTAAGCTTTCTTGTATGACAACGCAGCCAAAGCAGCCTGTCGACCACAACTCATAATGAGATCTGGAGCAGGGAGTTGTAAGACTTTCTCCGTCGAGCGAAACGTTCCCGGCTTGAGTGAGACCAGAGGCGAGGGAAGCAGCGTCCAGGGAAATCGGACGCGGGCGTCGAAGGGGATTGATGTCACTCCAATCGCTTCCGCCAGTCCACGTAGCTGACTTTGATGCCCGGCCGCTCCGTCAGCAATTGCCCAGCATGTCAAAGAGGAAAATGAAGGAGTGTTGACGTTGGCTGTGTCAGTCATTTACTCGTCTCAACTCTTCTTGAGATATCGCTGCTGGAAAGCATTCACCCGTATAGAGATCCTACTAGAAAGGCGCCATTCGACATACCCGAATTTGTGAGCCCGATAGTGAGAGTTTTCGATGCAATTTGCTTGAGTTCAGAATCGCCATTGACAATCTTGTGAAATCGGATCAAATCGAAAGAGAGCTAGGAAACATAAGAGAAATCGAACATAAATTCAGTGAGTGAAGGCATGCAAAATGTACTGACTCTCATCCTCGCAGGAGGAAAAGGGTCTCGACTGGAACCGTTAACTCTCGATCGTTCAAAACCCTCTGTTCCTTTCGGGGGCATCTATCGCATTATCGATTTTGTGCTTTCGAACTGCATCAATAGTGAGCTTCGTCGCGTCCTGCTGCTAACCCAGTACAAGGCTGCCAGTCTGGATCGACACATCCATCTTCAGTGGAATTTTTTATGCCGCGAACTGGGGGAATTCATCGAAGTTCTGCCACCGCAGCAACGTGTTGGTGAGCATTGGTATCGTGGGACCGCCGATGCCGTTTACCAAAATATTTATACCATTGAACAAGCTGATCCAGAGACCATTCTAATCCTCTCCGGCGATCATATTTACAAAATGGATTACGAACCATTTCTGAGTGATCACCTGAATTCTAATGCGGATTGCACCATCGCCTGCCTCCCCGTTCAACGTGAAGAAGGTCGCGATTTCGGGGTGATGGGGGTCGACAGCGAAAGCTGGGTTCAACGCTTCGAAGAAAAACCGGATGATCCGTTTCCGATTCCCGGTGATTCGAGTCGATGCCTCGCTTCCATGGGGATTTATGCGTTCAAAACCTCATTTCTGTTCAATGAGTTGTGTCGCGACGCGGCATTGCCGAAGAGTTCGCACGATTTTGGGAAAGACTTGCTTCCCCGCATGATTCAGAAGAGTCAAGTACGTGCGTTCACGGTCAAAGATGACGAGAATAATCCGATCTACTGGCGCGATGTCGGAACGATTGATTCTTTTTATGAAGCGAATATGGATTTAATTTCCGTTGAACCGAAGTTGAATCTCTATGATTTTTCCTGGCCAATCCGAGGTTACAATCCTCCGATGCCGCCGCCGAAGTTTGTTTTTGCGGATGAAGAAGCGACGCCACCCCGCGTAGGACATGCGATTGATAGTCTCATCGGGCCGGGTAGTATTATATCCGGCGGAAAAGTGACACGGTCTGTCGTATCACAATCCGTGAGAGTTGAAAGCTATTCCGATGTTCAAGATTCAATCTTGTTTTCCGGAGTAACAATCGGTCGAAATGCACGGGTTCGAAATGCAATTGTCGACAAAAATGTCCAGGTGCCCGACGGATTCACGATTGGATATCACCGTGAGCAAGACTTAATGAACCGCCTCACCTGCACCGAGTCGGGGCTGGTCATTGTTCCAAAGGACTATCACTTCGAGGTTTGAAGCGGTGAAGCCTTCGAGTCGCTGGGTCTCACCACTTCAACTGCTCTGGATTTTGAATTTCTACTCTGCGAGAAATTCTCGTCTGCGTGAATTCCGTGAATCAGTCTCCGTGAAGTTGGCGCAGGCGGGAAGATGTCCGAAGCATCCATTGGATGCGTTCGAATTCGTTGAGCCAGTCTTGGATCACTGCCGTTGTCAGTTCGGCATCGGCAGCGAGTCCGGTAGGACATGTTGCGCCCCCCAGTTCAGCCATCACGCTTCGGTATTTCGAGAGGGTGCGGTCTCCGGCGCGTCCACAGAATTGTCCATCTTCGCTGAGAAACACAATCGCGGGGACACGAGCACCGCCGCAAGTTTTCAATTCTTCCGAGAGTTCTGGAGAATCGTCACGATCGGCAAAGCGAATTTTGATGAGCGGATTGATCGCTGCGAAATGTTCGAAGATCGGGCACTGGCTGACACAATCTCCGCACCAGGCCCCAGCCATAACGAGAACTTTCATTTCTCGTACAAAGCTTTTGAGTAAGGTTTGTTGTTCGTCAGTCAGCGTGACGGAATCATAGAAGTCGCTCCACCGTTGCTCTTGCTCTGGAGTCGCATACTTCTTGAGAAAATCCTGATACGAATGTGCTTGATCAAACTGTGCTGAATAATCCATTGTGATACCTGAGTTGCTGAGGATCTACGGTGAATTTCCGTCGTGAGAGAAAACAGCTCTCATAGGACGATGGGCCTTTGCTGATGAACGCGATCCCCGGATCGCCAGTCGCTGGAGATCGACTCGATGTTTACTCCTGCTTCGTTTCAGCAGGAGGAGGGGAAGCGGGAGCAGCGGCTGCATCCTGAATCCCTTTGATAAAGGTGTCCGTTTCGTCACGTTCTTCCATTCCCGGTGGCGGGATATAGGTGAATCGCTGAACCGGAATTGGTTCGTTAATGACCACGTTACTGAACTCGACAGTCAAAAGGGGACTGTACGTTGATCTCTCTTCAGAGAGTTTTTTGAGGTACTGGAACTTTTGTGGGAAAAGCGTTTCCTTGTCGAAGGTCACTCGGACTCGATCCGGAAGAAACTGTTGAACTTGCGTGGAGAGACTGCCCAGCCCGGTGAGCAACTTCCCTTTCTCTTCCTCATTCCAACGACCTTGTAAGATGACAACAGGCTTTCCGTCTTCATCTTCTTCTCGAATCGAATCAAAAATGATGACCCGCTCGAGTGAAGCGAGAATTGCGGGGACTCCACCAATTCCGATTTCGGCAGCTCGTACTGCTTCGGGTTGATCGATGTGTAAGTTGGTTTCGCTAATGATTTTCTGGATGTCACGACGCGTTAATTCGATTTGCGGGGTCGCATCTTCCTTCTTTCCGGTTGAAGCTGAAGTGATTTGTCGACTTGTATGCAACACTTGCCCGTCGCAGACTTCGAGGAAAACTCCCTCCATCTCGCCTAGCTTGACTGAATACTCAAGCCGTGTTTTGAATGGATGGCTTGCATAGTATTTCCCGGTTGCCTCAAAGCGAAAATCTCCCAAGGAAATTCTTTGTGCGAGATCAGCCTGCACGAATTCATATCGCAGCAGGCGAGATCGAGCTTCCTGGAGAACCATGAGTGCCTCTTCGCTGGGAGGCGCAAGTTCTTTGTCATCAGTCTCTTCTGGAGTTTTTGAGGTGTCAGCAGGAGGGGTATTTGCATCCTGCGACCATGCAGTGACGGCGCGCATTGAGCCTGCAATAAAAAGGAGTAATGCGAGAGTTAAGATGTATGGATTTTTCATGTTCGATCGAATTTGGCGGATTTAGCAAAGATTCGAGTCGCTCCAGTCCGAAAACAATAGAGACTGTGAGCCTTGGGTAATGTGAAACAGCAGTTCAAGGCCGAACACAACAGGCAGTCGACATTTGCCGTCGCTGCGTCAACCTAATTGTAACCGTCAGTGACAGTGTTGGTCGACCGCAATTTGGAGCGATTCAACGGGACCGGAACGGGAGAGGTCAAACGATGAGACTCTATTTTCTGGCTTTGGGA
The DNA here is from genome assembly GCF_007744255.1 of Thalassoglobus polymorphus. Taxonomy (GTDB): domain Bacteria; phylum Planctomycetota; class Planctomycetia; order Planctomycetales; family Planctomycetaceae; genus Thalassoglobus; species Thalassoglobus polymorphus. The sequence goes on from NZ_CP036267.1 coordinate 77,521, forward strand.
ACATTGCTAATCGTGTGTGTAGGATGTGCACATGATGGACAGCAACTTCTCCAGAAAGAAGCCTACCATGCCCCACCGGCAGCGATGATGAATAATCCTGGACCTATGGTTGGTGGCCCCGGCCCGGGTGTCATGCAAACCAGTTTCAATCCACCCGGTCCACAAGGAGGACCTCAAATGGGTCCACCTCCCGGAATGATGCCAATGGGACCACCGCATGGTCCACAGGCAGCCTTCCGTGGGTCTTCACAGATCCGATTCCTCGGACCTGAAGGCATGCACGTTGGCTGGCAAATCGGACCATCATTTGCTGAAAATCAGCTGATGGCACCGGGGCGTTACAACTTCACGCAAGCTGCAACCTACCGCTTGAAGTTCACCGACATTCCAGGTCGTGAAGGACTTGTTGTGTATCCGTCATTGCACGTTTACCCAACACTTCCAACAACAGCCGCTTACCTCGAACACAACCCATTGCCGTTGCGAATTACCGACGAGGATCTCGATCAGGTCGAGACGAACAACTTCGTCACCAAGGTCATCTATCTGCCAGATGCCAAGTATCAGGAACTCGCAATTGCAGGAGTTGAAGAACTCGTTTCGACTCGCCTTCTTCCAGGACAAGATCCTGTCTCAGAAGCAAGTCGACGTGGAACAATCATGGCTGTCCTGCGAATGGGTAACATTGATCTCGAAATGCCAGGTCAATCAGGACCAGGCGTCGGGATGAACGGCAACATTGAACGGACTGCACACATCCAGAAAGTGGATGGTGAAATGGACCAGCATGTTGCTCCTGTGCCAATCGGATCGCACATCGGAATCGGAGCAGGTGGCGTCCCTGCCGATATGATGGTCGGCGGACCGTCCCGTCCTGGACAACCTCCTTTCAATCCCATCGTCGGGATGCACGGAGCTCCGATGTACGGTTACCCTTCAGTCGGAACACCAATCGGACTTCCTGGCCCGCCACACATTCCACTCGGAAAACCAGCTGGCTTGAAGTCTCACACGATTCGTAACACAACCGATTACAACGTTGGAGAACCTGTTGACGATGTCCTGATCGATGTTCGACACGAGCCAGGCATCAGCATGCCGAAGCCTGTGAAGTACATCCAGTACACCGAAAAACATCCTTCGTACTCATCCGGTGAATTATCAGTTCCAGCTTGGGCACAACAGTAATCAATACGATCCTGAACCGGGCAGAATTCTCTCCCGGTTCAAGATTTTGATTGCTTTTCCCGGAGTGAGAATTTTTCATCGACCTCGCACGAATGCAAATGAAAGCCGCTTACTCCAACAGGTAAGCGGCTCTCTTCGCACCTCAATCGTCACGTCAGAACTGGTCTTTATTGTCTCCGCGATGGAAGTTGTCTGAATTCAGGCCATCCCTGTATTGATGCAAGATGCGAACCGCGAGATTGAATCGGACGAACTGACCTGAGAGCAGAATAGCATGACACATTGTCGAACCGTTTTCTCAACAGCCATCCTCGTCAGCACGTTGTTGCTCTCGACTGTCACAACTGCGCAGGATCGCCACTTCCCGCTCAATCACCGGCAACCAACTGGAATGGCAGGGCGGTGGAGCTTGCTCACGCATCCTCAGAAAGCGGGAGTTTCGCAACCTGTCGAAATCCAGCTTCCCTCAGCCGGTCATGTGACCTATTTCCAGGGATCTCCACAAAACGCTGTCCTCACACAATCTCCATCGAAGGTTGGAATGATGGTCGGGCATACCTACCGGGTTCGCATCAGCGGAATGCCTGAATTCCCCGGCGCCGAACTCTACCCGACAATTGAAGTGCTCGACCGTTTGCACGCTCCAAACGGCCTCGAAAAGTCTTATCCCATCCCTGTTGAAATTACAGCAGGCGAAATCGAAATCGTTCTTCAAGACCGGATGGTGACCAAAGTCATCTATCTGGAACAGCCTGACTTGGCTGCCCCGTTTGCTCAGGGAGAACGAATTCGCACTGAAGATTTGAAAGTGACAGAGAACTTGTTGCGGGCTGCTGATGAACGTGGGAGACCCATGGCGATTCTCCGAATCGGAGGACGCATCCCGGATCCAAACTCCCCGGTCGATCCTTTTTATAGTACCTCGCCCATTGCGATTCCTCAGCAATAGCCATTCGCTGCTCCGTTTCTACAAAAACGAAGCATCCTGCCTTTTTGGGCTTTATAAGTGAGTGAGATAGTGATGACTCTTTCCAACCTGAGACAACGAATTCGTTCTTCGTCATTCGTTCAAGCCCTCGCTCCAGCGATGCTCGGAAGCGTGCTGCTTCTCGGCTCATCCTGCTCCAATGTTCGTGAGTTTGCAGCGGGTCCTCTTAAGAGAAGTGCTCCGCTTGCCAAAGCTGAAAAAGATGCGGGTGAAGAGAAAGTCAAACACGCATTGGCAGGCCAGTCTGAGTCCGACAGCAATTTCATCAAACTATTGCAGCACAAGATGAGCGGGAAGTCGTCGACTCCGAAGGCTGTCGACCAAAGAACGGGTCAAGCAGCGCAAGCATCAACGAACGGTGAAAACCTGATCGTTGAGAGTGACGATCCGTTTCTCCACTCCACTTCACGGCCTGAGCCTGCACCTGCAAATTCAGCGACCAGTGCTCAGTCGGAGTCCATCGCTTCTGCGGCAATGGCACCAACAGGCACGACTGCCTCAACATCCGCACAGCCTCCAGTTGTGAAGCAAGCTGCAAAACAAGTTACGAAACAACCTGTCGAAGGATTACCAGAATCCTCACCGAAACCGTTCGTTGATACCAACGTTCAGCTCACTTCCGCAGAAGAACCTGTTGCACCGTCCACCATCGCACCGTCGAATGTTGCACCGTCCAATATGTTGACTGATTCATTGGCATCAAGAACTCTGACATCAGTCCAGAGCGAACCTTTGGCTGCTTGCCCGCCTGAGTTCGCCTGTCCGCCGCTTGGAGGTTCTCCCTTTAGAGAAGTTGTGGGGGCTCGACCGTTCACCGGACCAGAAATTATCGGCGATGAATATCTCCATGATGGCGGAGATCGTGGGACGAAAGTCTACTACTCGGACGGCACTCGTTACGGCTTAGACATCGAGGACACTGTCGTCGAATGGACTGATGAAACGGGAGTTGCTCGTGTGAAGCCGAGTACGCGGGCATCGATCTATGCTCCTCGATTTGGAGCTGTGCGGTCGGCGTCACTGCCGCACACAGATGTCAAAATCGCTAAAGCAGCCGGTCATCAAGACCAACGGAAGCTGGGTGGAATCGATACTCAACTCATCATTGATGAAAATGTTCACAATGATGAAGCGATCGCAATGCGGATGCGTTCTCGGTCGAGTGGAGTCGAGTCGAAATCGACAGATAATATTGTCCATCAGAATCAGACTGCCGGGAAACACGTCAAGCTTCTCAACGTGTATGAAGATTTCCGCTTCTTCCGAGAAGGGCAATTTGATAAAGCCAACAATGCAGTCATTGGCCAGGCAATCGAGGCAGCGTTTGATTGGAACGGTGACCTGGGCGTCATTATCTACGCTAACGATATCTCAGGACAAGTCGTTCAAGGACGCTTCACTGCTCAGGATTACACAGGAGTTGAGGATCGCAGCAAACCGGGCGATCTGACTATCACGAAAGTGGTGGACAAGTCAGCCGCGAAACCGGGCGACGAACTCACATTCACGATTCGATTCGACAACATCGGAGATCGGCCTTTGCGGAACGTCCGCGTTGTTGACAATCTCTCGCCACGGTTGGAATACATTGACGACTCTGTCGATGCCAGCCTTGATGGAAAGCTCGACACTGAAAGCAACGGGCGGGGGAGTCAAGTTCTCTCCTTCACCTTCGACAACGAACTCAAAGGACATACCGGCGGTTGGGTCTCCTTCAAATGTCGCGTTCGGTAGGTCAAGGTCAATGCTCGCTGAGAAAGCTTGAACTGCTCCGGCTCTTCTGTTTCTCATGAACGTTTGGTGGAGTCGAAGTCGAGTGGAGCGCACAAAGCAACCCGCTCGACGCGACACAATGTCGCGCATGTGCTTTCAGTCCCACTTCTTCTACGGAGAATCCGACCGGGCGGCTTGAGTTCTGTATCGCGATCCGCAACAACCCAGCTCAGCTCAGCTCAGCTCTGATCGATCATGGTTCGGTCCAGCTTGAGCAATTTCTTCACCCTGAGTTTTGACAGGAATGGCGGGGCATTTCTCACTGCGATGATGAAGGAAACGTGCTGCGTCGCATCATCGTTCACTTGTGAGTTGCTACCGGGAAGCGTATCCTCGTTTGTGCAAGAACGTGACGATCACCGGATTGCCTCCCCCCCTGAAAATCCTTCCTGACTTCGGAGTGAAACGATGAAAAACTTCTTACTTTCGGTGACTGCACTCGCATTCATGACTCAGGTTTCTTATGCCATCGATATTACGTTGAAGGTTGGTGATAAAGCTCCAGAGTTCACCGTCAAAGACGATGCTGGCAAAGACTGGAAAGCGAGCGATCACTTCGGCAAGAAAATTGTCGTCGTCTACTTTTACCCTGCAGACATGACGGGTGGCTGTACTGCTCAAGCTTGTGGCTTCCGTGACGATCTTGGCAAGCTGCAAGATAAGAATGTGGAAGTCGTCGGAGTGAGTGGCGATTCGGTTCGCAATCACCAACTCTTCAAGAAAGTTCACGATCTCAACTTTACACTTCTGGCAGATCCCACAGGAGAAGTCGCTGCAGCGTTTGGTGTTCCGTTTACAAAAGGGGAAAAGTCGATCACTCGCGAGATCGATGGGAAAGAAGAAGTCTTGACCCGTGGGGTGACCACAAAACGCTGGACTTTTGTTGTTGATGAAAAGGGCAAAGTCGTTTACAAGAACGAGCAAGTTAAAGCTGCTGTCGACAGTAAGAAAATCATGGAAGTCGTGAGTAACTTGAAATAGTCAGGGGAATCCCTTCCACTTCCGCACAAAACGGCACAGAATCGGAAACGGTTCCGTGTCGTTTATTTGTATCATCTCTGATGGGTTTGAGCTTTATGAACCGGATTGCATTTTCCTGCTTGTTGTCGTTGTTTCTCACTTCAGCTGTTTTTGCAGAGCCGAATTTTGTCATCTTTGTTGCGGACGATATGGCTTGGGATGACTGTGGTGCGTATGGCCATCCATCGATCAAAACGCCGAATATGGACAAGCTGGCTAGAGAAGGGATGCGGTTTGACCGTGCTTACCTCACTTGTTCATCCTGTAGTCCGAGTCGCTGCTCGATGCTGACAGGGCGATATCCTCATTCCACAGGAGCTGCGGAGCTTCACCTTCCGCTTCCTGCAACGCAAACGTTGTTCACGACTCCGCTTCGAGAGCAGGGCTACTACACAGCGGCTGTGGGGAAATGGCATCTTGGAAATGCAGTCGTACCGCAGTTCGATTTGGTCAAGCCGGGAGGCGGACCAGGCGGTGAAGAGCATTGGGTTGGTGTGCTTCAAAATCGTCCGAAAGACAAACCTTTTTTCATGTGGCTTGCAGCCACTGATCCCCACCGAGGATACAAACCGGGTGCGATTGATCCGCCGCATACCCTGGCCGACGTTCGCGTCCCTCCGATCTTCCCGGAGACCAGTGAAGTCAAGAAAGACCTCGCGTTGTATTACGATGAAATCGGTCGATTTGATGAATACATTGGCAAGGTCGTCGACGAACTCGACAAGCAGGGGGTTCTCGATGAAACATTCATCCTCGTGATCAGCGACAACGGACGCCCGTTTCCCCGCTGTAAAACAACTGTGCTCGAAGATGGCGTGAAGACTCCATTTATTGTTCGGTATCCGCCTCTCGTCCAACCAGGATCGGTCTGCAGTTCTCTTGTAAGCACCATCGACATCGCTCCGACAGTTGTAGAACTCGCCGGAGCCAAACAACTCGACTCATTTCAAGGCAAGACTTTTACTCAAACATTGCGATATCCCGAAACGATCCGGCACTTAATGGTGTATTCCGAACACAACTGGCACGACTACCGTGCTTTCGAACGCAGCGTTTGCACAGAACGATATCGCTACGTAAGAAACTGGATTCCTGAGCTCCCTTTAACCCCACCTGCTGACGCGGTTCAAAGCCCCACGTATGACGAAATGAAACGTCTAAAAGAAGCGGGAAAGCTAACCGAAGCACAACTCTCACTGTTCAAGCAACCTCAACCCGAGGAAGCACTTTACGATGTCCTTAACGATCCCCACTGCTTGAACAATTTGCTAGAAGGGGACTCAGTCACTGAGGAAATTCGCCAAATTCATTATCAACATCGGGGGATGTTGACTCAGTGGCAGTCCGACACGCAAGACACTTTCCCCGGCATCGACAAGTTGACACCCGATGGATTCGACCGAGTCACTGGTAAACGAATTCCCGGCGTGGCGGCCCCGCATCCCTCGTTGAAGAAGTAGTCCCGACTCAGGGACATCACACTTGGCGTGCGCCTCACGAAGAGGTGTACGTAGCTATGGGCTCTCGCCTCTTTGCGTCAGCATCGCCCGCGCGAGATCTCTTCCAGTTGGCTTTCGCTCGATTTTCGCGATGAAGGTGAATCCTGAAATGACTTTGCCCACAAGCGCCTGCTTGTGGGCAAAGATTTCTGTAACATTTTTCGAATCTGTATTCGCGATCTGCTTCGTGGAGATGTGCGATTTTCTAGATGGAAAGCACCCTTGATAGCGCTCGAAACATGAACGTGTTCAAGCAACAACTTCTCAGCCAGTTGCGAAACAGAATGGAGTTGGCGTTATGACGATAATTTCCAGTGCGTTTGACGTAGCACTGCGAGTGGTTGCGATTTGATTTTTTCGTACCACACGGTCAGCAATGTGCCATCATCGAGTTGAACGGTTGACGGGTAGCCCAAATCGCCCGAGGTCGCGTCATCGCTGATCGTGATCGCTTCGGACCAGGTTTTCCCGTTGTCTGAACTGACTCTCGCCAGGTTCCCCAATGGCTTACGGCGATGTCCATAAGACATCAGTAGGCGACCATCTTTGAGCTTCAGTAAATGTGACGGTAAACCCCAGACTCCGATGGAACGTGGCTTCGTCCAGGTTTTTCCTCCATCGCTTGAAACAGTTTGCAGCGTTTCTCCAGCGTTGTTTTTGTTGTGGTTGCGGATATGTGTGATCAGGTCGCCGTTATCTGCCTCAACCATGTGGAGTTCATGGTAATTGTTCGGATCGTCTCCATCTCGAGGAGGGATTTCTGAGAACCATTCCCATGTTTCCCCGTCATCGTTCGAAACCGAAAGTCCGATGCGAGGGTTCTCAAGCCAAAGCTGTTTGCCGGCATAAAGGATTCGACCATCCTTGAGTTGGGTCGGGCCATGAGGGCTGTTGACCAGGCTGTCGTTTTTGGTGGACCATGTCAGTCCGTTATCAGTTGAGCGGAGGATCCACGTTCCGAGTTGTTCCTTCCGTTGCTTCTCTGGAATACGATGGCCTTCAGCTAGCCACCTTGCCATTTTCTCCTCGGACCAGGAACCATTGTTTTTGGCTTTGGTGATGTTGCTTTCATAAGCCAGCGACGAAAATGTCGTCACCAGAATCGTGCCTTTGGCGGTCTCCAGAACACCAGCATCCCGATCGTCAATTGCAGAATCGAGCAATGTTCGTGGCCACGTCCAGGTCTTTCCGTCGTCTTCAGAGGTCATCCATTCGACAGTCCCGAACGGGCAGACATGTGCTTCACGACGTCCCGACCAGACCAGCATCAAGCGGCCTGACTTTTGTCGTCCCAGTGTCGACCAGCCATGATAATATTGCGGTTGTTGGCTGATGATCTTAGTTGAGAGGATCTCGGCGGAGATGCCGTCGGCGAAGACTGATCGAGGCAACAGGCAGGAACCAGCAGCAAGGCTGGCGGTGCATAGAAATGATCGGCGAGTCGTAGTCGTTTGCATGGTGGACATTTTCTAGCTTTGATGTTCAAGAGGATAGAACATATGAGGAAGGACAGTTAAGGACTTCCCAAAGCATGAAGCGTTTCGCCACCCACTTCAAGTCTCTGGCGAAAATGCGGCTCGACGATAGCATTTTTCGAATTGGTGTTCGCGTTCTGCCTCGTGGCGAACACCAATTTCGCTTGTGAAACGCGCTCTTCACGGGCACATCGTGGAGCAAACGGCTCTATTTGTTAAACAGGAAGTGGCAGATGTCACCATCCTGCATGACGTACTCTTTTCCTTCAATTCGAAGCTTTCCGGCAGCTCGAATCGCAGATTCTTTCTCGTGTTCCTGCAAAGCTTCAAGGCTGTAAACTTCGACTCGGATGAAGCCTTTTTCGAAGTCGGTATGGATGACACCGGCAGCTTGAGGACCAGTCGCACCGACGGGGATTGTCCAGGCACGGACTTCTTTAACGCCAGCGGTGAAATAACTTTGCAGTCCAAGGGTGTGGTAGATCGCCCGTGCCAGCACAGCCAGCGCAGGTTCCTCAAGCCCGACGGACTCCAACATTTCCGTTCGGTCTGCCTGATCAAGTTCGGCGATTTCGGACTCGAGTTTTGCACAAACTGGAACCACATCAGCGCCAGTTTTCTCCGCGAATTCACGAAGTTGTTGCACAAGCGGTCCTTCGCCGGTCAAGTCGTTTTCGTCAACGTTGGCAACATATAAGACTGGCTTGGCTGTCAACATTCCATAACCGTTGACGATTTTGGCTTCCTCTTTATCAAGCTCCAGTTTTCGCAGCGGTTCCTCTTTGTCGAGATGTGCCTGACACTTCTCGATGACCGCGACACGCTTCTTCGCATCGGCGTCTCCGCTGCGCGCTGTTCGCTGCGCTTTGCCGATGGCATTGTCGAGCATTTGCATGTCGGCGAGCATGAGTTCGGTTTCGATAATGTCGATGTCGTTGACCGGATCGACTTTTCCTGAAACGTGCGTAATGTCGTCGTCTTCAAAACAGCGAACGACTTGAATGATGGCATCGACTTCGCGGATGTGGCTGAGGAACTTATTGCCGAGTCCCTCTCCCTCGCTGGCACCTTTGACGATTCCTGCAATGTCGACCAGTTTGAGAGCCGCCGGAAGAATCCGTTCGGGGTTTACAAAGCTGGCAATAATTTCAAGGCGTCCATCGGGAACACTGACGATCCCCTCATTTGGCTCGATGGTACAGAATGGATAGTTCGCACTCTGCGCAGATTGTGAGCAGGTCAATGCGTTGAACAGTGTACTTTTACCGACATTCGGTAACCCGACAATTCCAGCTTCCATAGTTGAATCTTCGTCGTCTTGTTGAAGTGAATGATGAAATTAATCAGCCCCCGGGAAATCACCGGGGGCTGATTGTGTGAAGGTTGAAAATGAATTCAGTCTGAGATTCTACACCGAAGCTTAAGCCGTTCGTGGCTCAACTTTGTCTGGATCAATCCCAAGATCTTTGATCACTGCGGGGAGCTTCGATTTGTCGAACGCACCCTCTTCAGCCAGGGCTGAGAGTGTCGCAAAAGCGGTGCATTCAGCATCGATCTCGAAGTGTCGTCGAAGAACCGGGCGAGTGTCGCTGCGACCGAATCCATCGGTTCCTAATACGACATACTGACCAGGAACCCACTCACGAATCTGATCTGCCACCATGCGGATGTTGTCGCTCGATGAAATGAATGGCCCATCAGTCTCAGCCAGTGTTTTCGTGAGGAACGATTGCCGTTGCTCGCCTTCCGGGTGCAATCGATTCCAACGATCAGCTGCCATGCCATCACGACAGAGTTCACTGTAGCTGGTGACACTCCAGACATCGGTGCCGATGTCATACTTCTCTTTGAGGATTGATTGAGCCCGGAGGACTTCGTTGAGGATTGTTCCCGAACCGAATAGCTGAGGACGCTTCTGTTGCCCCTTTCCACTTTCGGTGCTTTTAAACTTGTACATCCCTTTCAGAATGCCCTCAACCACGCCCTCTACTTCCGGCATCGGAGGCATTTCGTACGCTTCGTTATAGACAGAAAGGTAGTAGAAGATTTCTTCTCCCTCGCTGTACATTCTTCTCAGGCCATCCTGCATGATGACTGAGAGCTCGAACGCGAATGCAGGGTCATAGGCAACCAGGTTCGGCACAGTCGCCGCCATGACGTGGGAGTGGCCATCCTCATGCTGCAAACCTTCTCCGTTGAGAGTGGTTCGGCCCGATGTTCCACCAACCATGAAGCCTTTCGCACGGCTATCGGCGGCACACCAGATGAGATCGCCGACACGTTGGAAGCCGAACATCGAGTAGTAGATGTAAAGCGGAATCATGTTTATTCCGAGATTACTGTAGGCTGTTCCAGCTGCGATGAACGAGCTCATCGCCCCCGCTTCAGTAATCCCTTCTTCCAGAACCTGTCCGTCGGTTGCTTCCTTGTAGTACATGAGGTTACCGCCTTCGCGGTCGACCGGTTCGTACAACTGGCCCTTGCTGGAATAGATTCCAAAACTACTGAAAAGCCCTTCCAGTCCAAATGTGCGAGCTTCATCAGGAATGATCGGAACGATTCGATCCCCGATCTTCTTGTCTCGCATCAAGTTCTGCAGAATGGCTCCGTACGCCTGAGTCGTAGAGACTTCGCCCTTGCCAACCGTTCCAGTTAATTGACGCTTGAAGGTTTTGTCTTCCAGCTTGGGAACTTCTAAACGCTCATCAGTTGGCTTCCGGCTAGGGACATGGCCTCCGAGTTGTTCTCTGCGAGCCTTGAGATACGCCATTTCTTCACTCCCTTCTTCAGGGCGATAGAATGGCATCTGCTCGACGTCTTCTCTGTCAATCGGGATGTTGAAACGTTGGCGGAACGAGTGTAACTCTTCGTCGTTCAGCTTTTTGGTGTTGTGCGCAATCATGCGGCCTTCACCCGCTTCACCCAACCCGTAACCTTTAATGGTCTTGGCAAGGATGACTGTCGGTGCCCCTTTGTGATGAACTGCGGCATCGAAAGCTGCGAAGACTTTCTCTGGGTCGTGTCCCCCTCGTCGCAGTTTCTCAAGCTGTTCGTCACTGAGGTGATCAACCAGTTCCTGGAGCTCAGGGTCGTTAAAGAAGTGGTCCCGAATGTAATCGCCGGTCGAACAGGAATACTTCTGATATTGACCGTCGATGATCTCACCAAGACGCTTGGTCAGTTTGCCGTTGTGGTCACGAGCAAGCAAGTTGTCCCAGTCACCACCCCAGACAACCTTGATACAGTTCCAGCCAGCGCCACGGAACGCGCCTTCAAGCTCTTGGATGATCTTCCCGTTTCCACGGACTGGACCATCGAGTCGCTGAAGGTTGCAGTTCACCACCCAAACCAGGTTGTCGAGGTTTTCACGCGAAGCGAGTGTGATAGCTCCGAGCGATTCCGGTTCGTCAATCTCACCATCACCCAGGAAAGACCAGACTTTCGATTTCGAAGTATCCTTCAATCCACGATGATGCATGTATCGTAAGAAGCGAGCATGATAGATCGAGCAGATCGGACCCAAGCCCATCGAAACTGTCGGGAACTGCCAGAAGTCAGGCATCAACCAGGGATGCGGATACGATGAAAGACCCTGACCACGAACTGTTTCCTGACGAAAATGTTCGAGGTGACTTTCGTCCAAACGACCTTCGACGAATGCACGTGCATACATCCCCGGAGAAGCGTGCCCCTGAAAGTAAACCATATCTCCAGGGTGATCTTCCGTCCGCCCGTGGAAGAAGTGGTTGTAAGCGACTTCGTAGAGGGTCGCTGACGAAGCAAATGTTGAAATGTGTCCGCCAACCGCTCCGGCGTCCGCAGTTTTCTTATTGGCACGTACAACCATCGCCATCGCATTCCAGCGAATGATCGACTTGATCCGTCTCTCAATATCCAGATTTCCGGGGTAGCGAGGTTGCTCATCAAGAGGGATCGTATTGACGTAAGGGGTGGTCGCTTTGAATGGCATCATCACCCCACGGTGATAGGCTCGCTCACGCAGTTGAACCAGCAGTTGTTGAGTCTTCTCTGGTCCATAGCGATGCAGGACATCTTCCAGCGACTCAAACCATTCTTCCAACTCGACGGAGTCGATTCCCTCGATAAGTCCTTCAGCCGTCTTTACGACATCATCGGTAGCCATAATTTCTTGACCTTCGTGTATGATGATTGACATCAAGTGATATTAACACGCATCGAAGCTGCGTGATTTGTGTTGCTTTTTGAGAGACCTATTCTAACAAGAGACGACATCTGCAACACCCATATTCATTCTCGGGAATTGTGATCCCTTCAATTGTTGACACGTCCCGACTTGCTGAGTAACCTGCTGTCGACCAATCTGGTTAGAAAGTTCTGCGAAATCGGTATTTTCATCAATTTTCCGGTGAGCAGAAGCCGAAACCAGAAAGACTCAGGGGAAGGGCAACTCATTTTGTCCTCCCATTCGATCAGTTCAATAATTCATAAATATTGAACGATCCAAGAACAACTCGGGGGATTAGCTCAGTTGGGAGAGCGCTTGCATGGCATGCAAGAGGTCAGGGGTTCAAGTCCCCTATCCTCCACTTTGTCACCAGTTGCCAACAGGTGACAGCCTTCACCGAAACCCTTGCTATGGCAAGGGTTTTCTTCATTTTCGGGGTCAGCCGTTTTGCCAGGCTGTGACACGGATTGCCCATCAGAGACGCCTGAAATGCAGCGCATTTGCAGCGCGTCTTCTCTATGCTCGGCTCCGCTTTGGTCGAGTCTCCGTTTCGGTGTCGGGGGATTCGCGACTGCTTTGGCCTGATCCTGAATTCCGATGTGTGTTCAGGAAATTTGCCGATCTGAGAATCGCTTCGATCAAACAAACGGAAATCTCGCGGAGTCTGTGTCGGGGGTGAGCGTCATATTGCTCCAGTGCAGAATTCTTTTGACTCCTGTAGATCTCAACTTCTCGTGTGCTGCGATCAGCAGTGAATCTCAACTTCGATTACCGGTTGGTTCGAGCTCTGTGCGGGGAGGCATTCCAGAATAGTAGCCAGGTGTCGCACGAGTATTCTCGCGACTTTTGTGCTTAATGGTTGACTGGACTTTAGATGCCTGTGTGCTACAGGTAGTTGTTGAGGGCTCATCGCGTGTTTGCCTCTCAGGTGAAATACTTGCCGATTTAATTCATACGGACCAATTGAAATGCTTCCACTGGAACAACGCAGTGTTCGATTGCCACGTCTCGCGCTGGTGGTGCGGCTAGTCTTCGCGCTCTTTCTGCTCGGCACGGGGATCATGACGATGGGGTTGGCCACGCGAGGCTATCCGGTTGGTGATTCGCCGGATGACGTTGGCCGGTTCATGCTTGCGCTTCAGGAGACGGGATATTTGATTTTTTGGGTTGGCTTATTCAAGACGGTCGCCGGCGGACTGATGTTTTTCCCGCGGACCGCGCCTCTCGCCGTTCTGATGTCGCTCCCCTATGCCTTCAATATTTTGCTGTATGTGACTTTTTTTGCTCACAAATACCTCGTCATCGGGCTACCAGACTTTGCGGCCTGCGCATTCCTCCTCTACTGCTACTTTGACTGGTATCGTCCGATCTTTGCCAGGCCCACAAGCACCGCGACCACCGAATTGGTTGGAGGCGAACATGCACTTTGATTCCGAAGCCTCGCCCGGATTTGCAATCGGTCGCGTCGCGTACCTGATTCGTTCTGGCATGGCCGCCGTACTGAAGAACGCCGGTTGGCCGTTTTCGCCCGAGGAAACGCAGACTCTGATCAGCCTGTCTGATGCCGGCAAGCCGTTGAGCATGAACGATCTGGCATCGCTGATGATTCGTGATCCGACCACGGTTAAACGTCAGTTGGATCGACTTGTCGAACAAGAATTCGTCGAGCGGAAAGCATCGGCTGACGACGCGCGCATCGTGATGATCGGTTTGACACGTCGTGGCGAGCAGAGACTGCAGAAGGTTCTTCCACTGCTGGATGACCTGCGGAAAACAACGTTAACCGGCATCAAAAAGTCGGAGTTGGAAGCAACGCTCAACGTTTTGCGAACGATGCAGAAGAACTTAACGAAAGACTGATAACTTTCCATGTAAACGACGGGCCAGTCTGTCCGTGAACCAAAGGAGATGACAATGTCAAAACTTGGCAGGTTTCTCACCATTCTTTTGACAGCTTCGCTTGGCTGTACGAGTCAAGCGGTCGCACAGGAAAACGCTGCGACTGAAAAGCTGACCAGACAGAACGAGCAATTCAAGGAACAGATTCTTCAAGTGGCGGACAACGTCTATGTTGCCGTTGGCTATAGCGTTTCCAACGTTTCGATGATTGTTGGCGATGACGGAGTTGTCATCGTTGACACAGGGATGATGGGTGAAGCGGCAAGTAAGATTGCCAGGAAATTTCGCGAGATTACTGACAAGCCAGTCAAGGCGATCATCTATACGCACTCGCATGGGGACCACACTGGCGGAGCACCCGCGTTTCTCGGTTCCGAGCGTCCGCAAATTTGGGCACACATCAACTTCGGTAGCGAAGCCCGACCGTGGAAGGCTGGCGGTCTGACGTTCCAAAACGTTCGAGGCGCGAGGCAGGCAGGCTTCAAGTTGCCGCCGGAGCAACGAATCAATAACGGCGTCGCACCTGCTCGTTATCCCAAACGTGGTGGAGAAGTCTTCTCTGCCAACGGAGGAACGGCACCGACTCACTTACTTGAAGAGGATCGAAAAGTCATAGAGGTTGCCGGGGTCGAACTCGAACTCACATCGTCGCCCGGTGAAACCAACGACGGAATTTCTGTCTGGTATCCAGCCGAAAAGGTCCTGTTTGCGGGAGACACATTTTATCGATCCTTTCCAAACTTGTACGCCATTCGAGGCACTCCCAATCGCATCACCCGATTTTGGGCGGGAACACTTTCAAAGTTGGCCGACCGGAATGCGAATGTATTGGTCGGCGGACACACGGTTCCTGTCGTAGGTGGCGATGAAGTCAAACAGGTTCTAACTGACTATCGCGACGCGGTGCAATTCGTTCACGACAAGACGGTCGAGGGCATTAACGAAGGTCTAACACCCGACGAGTTGGTTGAGTACGTGCAGCTTCCCGAACGTCTGGCAAGCAATGAATACCTGCAGCCATTCTACGGGCATCCCGACTGGGGCGTCCGCCAGACCTTCAGCAACTACCTTGGCTGGTTCGACGGCAATGCATCCAACTTGTTCCCGTTACCACCCAAGGCGGAAGCGGAGCGAGTTGCGAAACTGGCCGGAGGAAAAGAGAAGCTGTTGGATTCGGCTAAAGCTGCACTGGCCGAGGATGACAACCAGTGGGCCGCACAGCTTGCCGACCATCTGCTGGCAATCAACAAAGATGACTCTGATGCCAAGCAAATTAAGGCCGACGCCCTGACAAAGCTGGCCCACAACATGGTCAATGCCACCGCCAGAAACTACTACCTCACTGTCGCTCGCGAACTTCGCGAACAGGTGCCAGAAGCAGAAGCACGTTCTCGACAGCCACAACGAACGACAACAATCGCATCAGTCGGTGATGCAGTTATGGAGAAGGTCGATCTCGTCTTGCCTGACGAGTTGTATCAAGGTTACCTGTTTTGGCACCAGGCGGATGAGCTCGCCACCGATGTCGTGAATTACGCAATGCTTCTCGATGCTGAGGGAAAGGTCGTTCATCGCTGGGATACCGATTTAACTGGAGGGGGACATACCTCGTACCTGCTGAAATCCGGTGGCCTGCTGCGCATGGGCATCAGGGATAGAAAATATGTCGCAGGACAGCCAGTAGCCGCCACCGATACTCTTCAGGTCACAGACAAAACTGGAAAAGCGATCTGGGAGTTGAGAGCGGAGACTATTGATTTCAATGGGAACAAAATCACCTTTCACCACGATATGTTGCCCATGCCCAACGGCAATATTCTGGTTTTAATCTACGAAGAAATCAGCCCGAACGAAGCGGTTGCAGCCGGTTGGTCTGCCGGTAAAGGGAAAACGGTTTGGTCTGATGGAGTGTTGGAGATCAAACCCGACCTAGATGAGAATTCCTATGAAGTCGTCTGGTATTGGCGTTTTATTGACCATATGGTTCAGGATCAGGATACCAAAGCAGGCAACTACGGTGTCATCGCTGATCATCCTGAAAAGATCGATGGGCACTTCCCTGAAAGCTATGCGCCAATGAATGCTGTGCGGCAGCATTTGAATTCGCTCGACTATCACTCAGGCATGGATCAGATCGTTGTCAGCTCCTTAATTTACAACGAAATCTGGGTGATCGACCACAGCACGACCATCGAACAAGCCGCGAGCTCCGCAGGTGGTCGAAGGGGCAAAGGGGGAGATCTGCTGTTCCGATACGGCAATCCCGCTGCCTACGCGAGGGGTACGGAGAAAGACCGGCTCTTCCAGAATCAACACGACGCCAACTGGATTGACGAAGGACTTCCGGGAGCCGGCAATATCTTGGTATTCAATAACAATACAGACACGAGCAGCATGGCGAGGCTAGGAAATGGTGGAGCTGCCGCCGCTGTTAGCCAGGAACAGTTAAAGGGAATTAGTAACGTCCATGAGATTAATCCCACGGTTGATGATGACCGACGTTACGTCCCAGACCAATCTGGAACCTTTCAAGCCCGGCAAATCTGGTTCTGGACAAGCGATGACTTTTTCGCTCCCTTCCAAGGCGGAGCTCGCCGTTTGCCCAATGGCAACACTCTTCTGACCGATACGGTGGGGAGAAGAGTCTGGGAAGTTGCGCCTGATGGAGATGTCGTTGTTCGCTACAAAGGTCCTGCTCCTAACTTCAAAGCGTTCAAGTACTCCGCCGAGCAAGTCGCAAATTTGCTTGAGTAAGCTGAGCCGATTCGTTCCCGAGTAACAAGGCCGGCTCGTACTTCCGACATCATCGAGGAAGATTCCATAACAAAAACGCTGTGACCGTAGCCAGCGGCAAGCTTTGTTCAGAGATTCCTAAAGCCACTGTCGAACTCGTCGGTAAGGAGAATGCTGTTGGGCAGGTCCGGCCGCCTAGAAAAGCGGGTTCGCTTGGTGTCGAAAGTCGAGTCTCTAGAGCAGTTTACTCTACTGTGTGCCCGTGAAGAACGCATTTTTCTAGAACTGATCCTGAAACTTAAAATTGCTCTCTCAGACGTAAAGAAAAGCGGCTATTCCAGAGGTTTTCGGACTGATTCTAGTAAAAATGCTGTTCGCCACGAGGCAGGTCCTGCAAATCAATTCGTAAGATGCTTCTAGACTGCTCCGTGGCATTTTTTGAATTTCTTTCCGCTGCCGCAGGGGCAGGGGTCGTTGCGGCCTACTTTGTCGTCAAAGTTGCGGATTGTTTCAACGGTCTTCTGTTCGGCTCCCGGTTCTGCTCCGTGGCTTTCCTGCACTTCGGGGGAGAGAGCTTCGACCTCGGGTTGAACTTGTGCGTGTTGAGCGGAGGCGTTTGCCCAGAGGGACTCTAGAAACTCTGGTGAGCTCTCGGAGTCCAGGCGGAAAATGGCTGATGTGACCTGTTCGGCGATGCGGTCCCACATCGCTTCGAAGGCTTTCATTCCTTCTCGCTTGTATTCAACCTTCGGGTCTTTTTGAGCATAACCGACAAGGCCAATTCCACTTCGAAGATGGTCCATGTAGTACAGGTGCTCTTTCCAGGCGTGGTCGAGCATCTCCATCAGGAGCATCCGCTCGGCTTGTCCCAACTCGGGGCGATAGCGGGCGTCAACTTTTTGAAGAGCTAAGTTCCGCCCTTTAACCGGATCAATCTCCTCGAGTTCCTCGGTGTTCAAGATCACCTGCATCCGGTCTTTCAAGAATTGAATCAGTCGAGATAAGTCGAGAGCTTCTTCTTGTTCCCCTTCAGGGCGAATCGTGAAGACGTCATCTAAGAGTTCTCGAAGTTCATCTCGTGTCTCGGGTGCGGGGAAGAATTGGCTGCTTCTCTCGATGAGAATTTCAGCAACTTGTGGACGCTCTTTTTCTTTCAGGTCAGAGTTCGACAAATTCGTTTCGAATCGGCTGTTTGCCCATCCGATCAAACCTTCACGATCACTGTTTTGGCCAGAGAGGTATCTGTTCATCCCGACGACGACTGGAAAACGAATTTCCTTTTCACGGTAGCGTTCTCGTACTCGTTGTTGGACCAGTGCGATCGCGTCCGAAGTGTCGTCAAATTTTGTGAACTCTTCCGGTGACATTTCCACACCAAACTGGTGCCGTAGCCAACCTGAAAGTTGCTTCGCTCCAAAATCCTCAGCCAAAATGGTATCGAGAGGTTCAAAGTCCCAACGATGAATCCCTTCACGAGCACGTTCAATCAGATGCCGGAAAACCTGGTCCCGGTTCATTTCGCCATCTGGCATTCCTTCCCGAACGACCTTGCGAAGTTCTCTGTCATTTGTGTTCAGGTTGAATTGGCGATTGGCCCAAGTTGCCAGGGTTTGCCAGTTCCAGTCACGATGATCGCCTTCTTCCGGCAAGTTCTCTGCCATTTGGTCTTCAATGAGCACTTCGGCTTGTCGTTCGCCCTCGCTTGTCATGTACTCGACCATCTGGTCTTTATCCATGTTGCTGATGGCATCGGCATCGACGACGAGCCCCAGGTTTTGCGAAGCAAACGCTGCGGCCGTTCCCCAGCGATATTCTCGTGAAAGGAACTGACTCGCCCACTTCTCAATTTGTTGATTCAGCATCCCGCCAATCAAGTCGCGGCAGTTCACGCCATCCAAGATGTCCTGTCGATAGCTGTAAACTTCTTTCCGTTGATGGTCCATCACTTCGTCGTATTCCAGCAGGCTCTTGCGTGCCTCGAAGTGTCGCTCTTCAACGCGCTTTTGTGCCTTCTGGATTTGTCGAGACACCATTGGATGCTCGATGCTCTCGCCTTCTTCCATTCCCAACCAGGTGAGCATTCCCTTAACTTTTTCGCCGGCGAAAATTCGCATCAAGTCGTCTTCGAGGGATAAGAAGAACCGGCTCGAACCGGGATCGCCCTGTCGTCCTGCACGTCCGCGAAGCTGTAAGTCGATTCGTCGAGAGTCGTGACGCTCCGTTCCGACGACGTGCAGTCCGCCCAGTTCAGCGACTTTGCGGCCATCCGCTTTCATTCCTTCTTCGCTGGCGATTTTGTCAGACAGTTCATCCCATTCCGATTTGGGAACATCCAATCGAGACGAGTATTTTGTCTTCAAAATATCCCAAGCCATATGCTCAGGGTTTCCGCCCAAGATAATGTCCGTACCGCGACCAGCCATGTTGGTCGCAATGGTGACAGCTCCGAGCCGGCCTGCCTGGGCGACGATTTCGGCTTCACGCTCGTGATTTTTCGCGTTCAAGACATTGTGTTTGACACCATGCTTGGACAGCATCGATCCGAGCCGCTCACTCTTTTCAACAGAAACCGTTCCAACCAGAATTGGACGTCCCGTTTTATGAACTTCGGTAATTTCGTCGACGACCGCTTTCCACTTCTCAGGTTCTGAACGATAAATTGTGTCCTGAGAATTGATTCGCTGCATCGGGCGGTTCGTCGGGACTGCGACGACATCCAGACCGTAGATTTTGTAGAACTCGTTCGCTTCCGTCATCGCGGTTCCGGTCATCCCGCATAACTTGTTGTAGAGCTTGAAGTAGTTCTGAAGTGTGATCGTTGCCAAGGTCTGACTGACCTCTTTGATTCGTACACCTTCTTTTGCTTCGGCTGCCTGATGCAACCCGTCGCTCCATTGTCGTCCTGGCATAGGACGACCGGTATGCTCGTCGATGATGATCACTTCATCCTGAACAACCATGTAGTTCACATCACGCTTATAAAGATGATGCGCCTTCAAGGCGTTATCGATCAGGTGTGGCCATTCCATGTTTCCTGAAGCGTAAAAACTTTCAACGCCTGCCAATTCTTCAGCCTTGCGGACTCCTTCGTCCGTCAAGTGACACGTGTGTTCTTTTTCTTTCACTTCAAAGTGAACATCTCGAACAAGTTGTCGAGCGACACGGTCGGCTTTCGGGTATTTTGTGACATCATCATAAGCTGGCCCGGAGATGATCAGCGGTGTTCGTGCTTCATCGATCAGAATGTTGTCGATCTCATCAACGATCGCATAGTCGAGCGGTCCCTGCACTTGAAGCGCAGCTGTCGGCTTCATGTTGTCTCGAAGGTAGTCGAAGCCGAACTCGTTGTTGGTTCCATAGCAAATGTCACAGGCATAGTTTTCTTGCCGTTCTTGTGGACGCATTTGCCCTTGAATCGCCCCGACGGTGAGTCCGAGCGCCAGGTGCAGCGGGCCCATCCATTCCATATCCCGCTTGGCGAGATAGTCGTTCACTGTGACGATATGAACTTTTCCTGCCAAGGCATTCAAATAGGCGGGGAGAGAGGAGACGAGTGTTTTTCCTTCCCCGGTGGTCATCTCAGCGATTTTGCCCTGGTGAAGAATATTTCCCCCCACCATTTGCACATCGTAATGACGCATTTGAAGGTTGCGTTTGCCAGATTCTCGTACCGATGCGAAAGCTTCTGGAAGAATGTCGTCTAAAGTTTTTCCATCGGCAAGTTTTGCCCGCAAACGGTCCGTTGTTTCCTTCAATTCGGCGTCTGTCTTCTTTTCCATCTCCGGTTCAAGGGAGTTTATTCGATCGAGGACAGATCCGGAGATGACCCGAGAGCTCCCATCCTTCTCGCGAACAAAGCCGATCCGGCGGATTTCACGCTCGTTCGATGAACCGAAAAATTTGCGGACCAACCCTTCTACAAAGGCTGTCACTGCTGTCAAATAGTCGCCGAGACGATCAAAGAAGTCCATGTCTTCTTTCCGTGACCTATAGAGTCTTCAGGAGTGGACCACCGGGTGTGGTGGCTACGTAAACCCCTGTATTGATGTGAGTTATGTGATCCGCAAGAGTCCAGTGGGCGACTTCGAGATCGGGGGATGCTAGCCAAAACTGACCATCTTCACTCCCTCGAACTGGCAGTCTTCCCCCCACACATTCAGAAAAAGTGTGGAATCGAAAAAATCGATTCCTGTCGTTCGTCTAGAGTGCAGAATTCTTACGCCGTTTTAGTTCGTTGCTACAACTTTGTCGCAAACTCCCTGTAGACCGAAGTTTATTTCCGTAACCGGCATCGGTCAATACGCGCCCAAACCAGAGAATCCGAACATCAGGACAAGTCGATGCACCGTTGTTGCCCGGGTTGTTCACTCGTCATCCCACATATTCTCTCTGGTATTCTTGAAGTTTCCCGGTATTATCCAACTCATTGTTTGACACAAATTGATCTCTCAGTTGCCTGAGTTGCGGTAGGAATCGCACGAAATTCAGGAATTACAACTGCATCGGGAAAGGAAACTCAGATGACCAGGTCGTCGAACCAGGGGTCGGAATTCGGACCTTTTGATTTCACGCAGTCGATCATGAAGTTGTGTGAAGATCTCACAAATCGTCACGAAGCGTTCATGCACATCGACATGTCTCGCGTCGCTGTCTGTTTCGCTCAGGCCCGGTCTTCCGTTTTGCATGGGCTTCAGGCAAAACTGACTCCAATGCGTTTCGAAAACGGAGCGACGACAGGTCAACGTCAAGGACGCCTCTGGACAGTTCAGCGTCTGTACCTTGGAAAACGTGAGATGCTCTACATTCTCACATTTTATCTGCCGCGGTTTCTGGATCAATCTTTTCAAGAAAAATTCGTGACCATCTTGCACGAGCTCTATCATATCAGCCCGAGATTCGATGGAGATATCCGCCGCTTCGGTGGACGATGTCACGTTCACACGCAAAGCCAACGTGAATACGATGACCAAATGGAAGTCTTTGCTAGAGAGTATCTCTCGATGAATCCTCCAGAAGAGTTGTATTCATTCCTCAGACGCGACTTCCAGGACCTCAAACAAAAACATGGTGGGGTCATCGGGTTACAAGTCCCGATCCCGAAGTTAATCCCTATCGACGACAGCAAGACAGCCTGACGGAGCCTCTTCGCATTGTGCAGAATCAAATCATTGATTTGCGAGCACATTGGTAAATGATTCGTCGTCCAGAGCAATCCAACCTTTCTCTCGCAAAGTCAAGATGGGAGTTTGGCAGTTCAGTGGCTGTGGACAGAAAGACCAAGCTTGGGTCGACTTGAGACGGTAATCCGGCCGGATCACTTCGATGACTTCTGTTTCGATCTTGTTTGTTCTCGTCTGGCGACACGCTCACGGATGAGTTCTAAAGAATCATTCGGAATCGATGAGATGAGCCGCTTTGTGTATTCTTCCTGGGGATTTTCGTAAATCGATTCAGAGGGGCCAAATTCGACAATTTTCCCCGCGTTCATGACGGCCATCATGTCAGACATGAATTTCACGACGCTGAGGTCGTGGCTGATGAAAACGTAGGTCAGCCCATGTTCTTCTTGAAGGTCTTTCAGCAAGTTCAAGACTTGAGCCTGAACTGAAACGTCCAATGCAGAGACTGATTCGTCGCAAATAATAAACTCAGATTTCACAGCTAACGCCCGCGCAATACTGATTCGTTGACGCTGTCCACCGGAAAATTCATGCGGATAACGACGCAAGTGCCCCGCCTCCAGACCGACTTCCTCAAGAAGGTGTGCCGCTCGGTCTCGACGTTCTGAGCGACGTCCAAGAATTCCATGAATCATCATTGCCTCGACCAGCATCCCTTCCACGGTCATTCGAGGGTTCAGAGAACTGTATGGGTCCTGAAAGATGATTTGGACATTGCTGCGGTATTTCTTCAGGTCTTCGCCTCGCAGCGATGTGATATCAATTCCTTCGTATTGAATTTTGCCAGCTGTCATCTCAGCCAGTCGGACAATTGCTCGTCCTGTTGTTGTCTTGCCGCAGCCAGATTCTCCAACAAGGCCCAACGTTTGTCCTTGATAAACTTTCAGGTCGATCCCGTCGACCGCTTTGACGTGATCTGTCACCCGCCGAAAAACTCCGGTTCGAATTGGGTAATAGACTTTTAAGTCTTCGATCTTCAGAATCGGTCGACGTCCTTCCGGGACGGTTTTCAGATCAGCGTCTTCTTTGATCTCTGAAAAAGGATGCCCGATTTTTTGTAATTCACTTTTCGGGTGGATCAATCTTCCGCGCCCAGTCATCGAAAGTTGCTTGATCGCTTCCGCTGACAGTTGCTTCTCCTGGACCTCGTAGCTTCCATCCGGAAGCTTCTGTGCATCCATGAAATCACTGACAGTCGGCAAACGCCGAAAAGTGCTTTCCAGTTTCGGCCGGCAGGCGAGAAGACCCTTTGTGTATGGGTGCTTCGGGTTTGCAAAAATCTCTTCGACCGGACCATGCTCGACCAGTCGTCCACGGAACATCACGGCAACGTCGTCAGCGATCTCGCCGATCACACCCAAGTCGTGAGTAATGAAGAGGATTGACATTCCGCGCTGATCACGGAGGTCTCGAAGGAGATCGAGAATTTGCCTTTGAATTGTCACGTCGAGGGCAGTTGTCGGCTCATCAGCGATGAGGATTTCGGGGTCACAGGCGAGTGCCAGTGCGATCATGACTCTCTGTTTCTGGCCGCCAGACATCTCATGAGGATAGCTGTGAAAGCGTCGCTCTGGTTCTGGGATTCCGACTTCGTTGAAGAGGTCGATCGTTCGCCGCTTCGCTTCGGCAAAGCTCACTTTCAAGTGCCGTTGAATACCTTCGGTGACCTGCACTCCCACGCGGAATACAGGGTTCAAACTGGTTCCCGGTTCTTGGAAGATCATGCTGATGTCGCTGCCGCGCAGGTTGCGCATTTCTCGCTCGGGAAGCCGCACCAGATCTCGGCCTAAGTACGAAATCGAACCTCCAGCGATTGTTGCAGCACGGTCAGGTAGAAGCCGCATCACAGAGAGAGAAGTTACGGACTTTCCAGATCCGGACTCTCCCACGAGCCCCATGGTTTCTCCGGCATTCAATGTGAGGGTCAAGTCGTCGACAGCTTTGACGACTCCATCGGGCGAATCGAAGTATGTTTTCAGGCCCTTGATTTCCAGAACAGCTGTATCTGCCATGTCAAAACCTTTCGTCCTTGTATGGTTCCGTGCGTTCGCTATTTTGTCTGCGATTGTGAAACAAATTTCTGGAAGATCTTCAGAGTCTTCTCGCTGACATGATGCTCGATCCCCTCGGTGTCAATCTCTGCGATTTCTTCTGGAACTCCTAAGGCGACGAGGAAATTGAAAACCGTTTCATGCCGTTTGCGGGATGTTTCCGCGAGTGCTTCCCCAGATTTTGTCAGTTCAATCGGTCGATAAGGCTCCGTGGTGACGTAACCCTCTTTCTGTAATCGGCTGATGATTCGGGTCACGGTTACATGTGAAACATCGAACCGCTTCGTTAAATCGACAACCCGACAACTTCCATTTGTTTCAATAATCTCCGAGACCGCTTCGACATAGTCTTCTGCTGTTTCCGTCGCATGGTCTTTGCGAGTCCGTCTGTGTCGAGCTGCGATCTCTTTGTGTTCGTTCATTGCTTTCTTCGGAATCTATTCATGCTGTTGCGGAATTTCTTCCGCTTTCGATTCTGAAGAATAGCGATTCTTCAGATAAATACGAACCACGGTTTTCGGAAGTGAGACGCAGCGTAGGGAGAGTGTATCTTGAATAAATCCGAGGTTGATCTCTCGTTTCAACTTCGTGGGAAGCAATCTGTGAGGTTCTGAACGTGGCTTTTACGGGGCCGACAAGCATTGGAAATGTCTTGAAATGCGAAAGCATCGAGCAACACGCCTGCGATTTGCAGTCGCTTGCAAGACTTTTGAAATCGCTGTCATTGGCAGAAATGGCGATCATTTTGCTATTTTTAAAGCTGAAAACGCCCCGTATGTTGAGTACAGAGCGGCAGATTCATTCGGTCGGCAGGGCTTTATTGCCCCAGCTTCGAGGCATGGATGAGACGCAGCATGTAGTCTTTCACCCCCAGAGCATCAACGTCTGTCAGCACTTCGATGTTTTCTTTCCAGTGAGGGAGCCCTCGGCGATCAAAGACTGTCATCCCGGTCGTCAGTCCACCAGTCAGCTCGACATCAACCGTCATCGCCGTTTGCTCAAACAATTCAGGGTGAGAAACCGCCGCGACAGCGACCACTTCAGGCAGGAGAATTCCTTCCCGCCCCAGTTGATTTCTCGAGACTCGCAAGGCGAACGGAATTGTTTCGTTCAGCAATCGTCCGAGACGCGAAAAGACGTCAATTCCAAGTTGATCGTATTCGTCAAAGCTCAGACCGAATTGATGCGAAGTGTCGATCGGTAATATTGTTTTATTGGCAGGGGAGGTGAGGATCTTTTGCGAAGAGTCAGGATCAACAAACATGTTGAACTCTGCAGTCGCTGTGACATCACCGCCGACAGCCACCGACCCGCCGCAAATGATGAGTTGCTTCAGATCAGCAAGAAACGATGGTGAACGCTCAGCTGCCAACTGGAGGTTTGTAAGAGGTCCCAGTGTTAAGAGGGATAATTCGCCCGGGAATGCTCGGACAAGCTCAACAAGTAGCTTTGCAGACTCCGTCGGCTGATGAAGATCTGCCGTGATCGGCTCACATTCTCCAAGACCATACGTTCCTTGACCTTTCATGATCCCCGACAGAACCGGTGAATCGTCACAGCAAACGGCAGTGGCTCGGCTTAACCCGATCCGTGGCCAGAGTGACGGGTCAACAATAGATGTGATCGTCTGCAGGTTTCGAAACGCCTGCTCACCAGTAACCAGCCCTCCGCAAGAGGTCAATGCGATTACTTCGAGGGTTGGATCACACAACGCCAGTGCGATCGCGACAGCATCTCCAATCCCGGGATCAGCGTCAATGATCAACTTCTGGTGCGGCATTTCTCCTCCGTCAATCGCCACGGATCGCGACTTTGCGATTCCAGAAAGTCATTTGCTTCGGCATCAGCTCCGAAGTTTTTCCGGTCGTGATCAAAGCTGACTTCCCGTCCCAAACGATATGCGATATTTCCTAAGTGGCACAAACTGGAACTGTTCTGGCCATCTCTCAGACCGACCACCGGAGCTGTCCGAGACGAGACGGACTTCACGAAGCTGCTCATTTGCGAATTTTTGATATCACTGGCATCGGCATGCCCATCTTGTCGGTGGTCGTAAACTTTCCAGCCACTTCGATCGACAACAAGCATTCCCGCGTCACCGTAAAACGCAACGCCCGAAGAGCGGCCTTCAATTCCTCGATTCGACCACTGTCGATGTTCCCACACAACTTCAACATCCGGGTAGTCGTAATGCACAGAAAGTGTGTCGGGAGTCTCTCGGTCATCTTTAAAGCTGCGTTTTCCTCCTGTGGCGACGACTCGATTTGGAAGATCGAGTTTGAGAGCCCAGCGGATCACGTCAAGATGATGCACGCCCCATAACCCCAGTTCTCCAGACCCAAAGTCCCAAAACCAGGGCCAGCTTTGATGGAATCGATTCTCTTGAAAGGGACGGCCTTCAGCTGGCCCCAACCAGCGGTTGTAATCAACTCCCATTGGAGGTTGAGAAGTCGCACAGCGTCCGATTGATTTACGTCGATGGACTGCCCATGCTTTCGCAAGATGGATTTTACCCAGAAATCCACTCTGTACTAACTGAATCGCAGATTGAAAATGAGTCCCATGTCGCTGCGGTAAACCGACCTGCACGATGCGGTCCGTCTGTTCCGCCAGGCGGCATAAACGTTCGCCATCGTGAATCGAGTGAGCAACCGGTGTTTCCAGAAAAACATCTTTACCGGTCAGTAAAGCATCGGCTGTCATTCTTGCATGCCAGTGATCGGGAGTTGCGATCACAACCGCGTCGATATCACTCTTCTCAAGAAGTTGTTCATGCTGCCCGACTGCAACTGGCTTTGAAGTCTGTCGATTCGCAATTTCGTGCTGAGCGTACGCCAAAGAGCGAGCATCAACATCACAAATCGCTACGATCTCCACCATGTTTGTTCGGGAGAGTGCTTCGGTCAGTTCTTCTCCTTGCGAACCAAGTCCGATCACGCCAATTTGCAGGCGCTCATTGGGCGAACTGGTGACTCCCAGGCCCATGGCTCCCGCCGCGAGTCCGGCAGCGTTTCGGGCGCTGTTTTCCAGGAAAACTCGACGGTTGTACTGCGATGATTTCGATTCGGATGCCATGTTTCACAAGTGGGTAGACAAAGAGAATTCGAAAGTGAATTGTACCAATCCAACCTGTCTCCCGCTACAAGATCTTCGCGAAACTTCCTCCCGGAGATCGATCGACCATCAACTTTCTGAAGAGTCGTTTTGCTGTTCCCCATTCGTTTCGGTCTCGTCCCCCCTCTCGACGCCTTTTCGTGGTCCCAGGATTTCGACCAGATGTTCGCGAGAAACAACTTCGTTTTCCATGAGTGCCGAAACAAGTTTTTCGAGGGTTTCACGATTCTCAGCCAGCGTCTTCATCGCCAGATCCTGAGCTTCGAGCATCACAGTTCGCATTTCTTGATCGATAAGAAAAGCGGTCTGTTCGCTGTACTTGCGTTGCTCGTGCATCTCCTTGCCGAGGAACGGATGCTCGTCACTGTCACGGTAGGCGACGGGGCCAATTTTCTCGCTCATTCCCCAGGCACTGACCATGCGGCGAGCGATCTGTGATGAGCGTTTCAGGTCGTCTTCAGCTCCGGCAGAGTATTCGTCGAAGATTAGCTTCTCGGCGGTGCGACCACCGAGCATCATTGCCAACTGTTGTCGCAATCGCGTTTCGCCCATGTGGAAACGTTCTTCTTCGGGGACAAACTGAGTCACTCCCAAAGCACGTCCACGAGGAACGATTGTGACTTTGTGAACAGGGTCAACTTCGGGGAGCATCCAACCCAGAATCGCGTGTCCCGCTTCATGGTATGCGGTCATGCGACGTTCTTTTTCGTTCATGATATCTTCACGTGGGACACCCATCATGATCTTGTCGCGGGCTGAGTCGAAGTCTTCCATCTCGACTTCATTTTTCCCGTCTCGGGCAGCATGTAAAGCTGCTTCGTTCACGATGTTTTTAAGCTCTGCTCCTGAGAATCCGATCGTTCCATTCGCAATTTCTTCGAGGTTGACTGTCTCCGCCAACTTAACTTTGCGGACATGCACTTTCAGGATGCCAAGTCGACCTTCACGGCTCGGTCGATCAACTGCGACATGCCGGTCAAATCGTCCCGGACGAAGCAGGGCAGGGTCGAGAACATCGGGACGGTTTGTTGCAGCGATCACAATCACTGCGGCATTCGATTCGAATCCATCCATTTCACTCAAGATTTGGTTGAGAGTTTGCTCACGTTCATCGTGACCTCCACCAACTCCAGCCCCACGCACACGACCGACTGCATCAATTTCGTCAATAAACAAAATACAGGGAGCGTTTTCTTTCGCTGTCCGGAACATATCCCGGACACGACTTGCCCCCACGCCGACAAACATCTGGATGAACTCTGAGCCGTTGATGCTGAAAAACGGAACGCCTGCTTCACCGGCGACAGCACGTGCAACGAGTGTCTTCCCGGTTCCCGGAGGACCCATCAAAAGAACCCCTTTCGGGATTTCAGCACCGAGTCGCTGAAACTTTGAGGGCTCTTTTAAAAACTCCACAACTTCTTGCAGCTCTGTCTTGGCATGCTCCATGCCTGCGACATCATCAAATGTTGTTTGGCTGTCACTTGGTTGGAATCTCTTGGCTTGGCTTTTGACGAAATTCCCGAACATCCCACCCGATCCCATCGGATCGGAAGAGCGTCGCATTGCAAAGAAGAGAAACGCCATCAACAAAATGAATGGCAATAAGTAGATCATCGACTGCAAAATCAGGATCGACATATCTTCGTTTGCCGAACCGTATTTGACGTCCTTCGCCTCCATGCGGCGCAGTAGATTTTCGTTCTCTTGAGCAGGAACGTTCGTCACGAACAGGTTCGTTAACTCAGGCGATTTCTTCTCTTTCTCACCCTCTTTTAAGTCTTCATTCAGACCTTTGACGATGCTGTTGAGCTCGTTTTGAGCCGTCTCAACATTCTTCCACTGACCTAAAAGTTGCAGCCCTTTGAGTGAAGCGGATTTGACATTCCCCTCTTCCAACTGGCTGAGAAAGAAGGAGTATTCAACTTCTGTTCGATTGGCATTGCTGATCGCTTGCCAGCCCCACATGACCAGAATGAAGAACAGCATAATCAGCAGATAATAAGGAAGGCTGCCTCGACCCCGCGCAGCAGTTTTCTCCTGATTTTCACTTCCGCCAGTTGATTCGTTCCGTTCAGGAGAATCCGTCATAAGTCAACTCTGATCCATTGTGTCGAATGAACATCGGTGGGGACACATTTTCATCCCCAAACGTCGGGCAACCCTACACGACAAAGCCCGTTCTGGCAATTGCGTAGAACCAATTGATCCTAGCCTATTTAGCGATTTCTTCTGCTTAAAGTGACAGAATTTTACCGATCTCGTCTAGCTTTGCGAGTCGGAATCCGCGCAACCACTCCGAATGGGAATGAAACCTTTCATTTCTCACACTTTGGCAAGGCACGATGGATTCAACCACTCTCACTGAACGCTGCCAGGACTGGAATCAGAATCTTTCGATTGATGAAAGTCAGCGGCTCGTCAAAAATGTCGCTCTCACTGGTGAACAGTCAAAAAACGGCTACACGTATTCAGATTCGTCGCTCAAGTCGGCCGTCGCACTCTACGACTCAAAACCTGTCTTTCTCGACCATGCCAGGGATCGGACCCGGCCACACGATCGCAGCACTCGCGATCTGGTCGGTTCTATCACCAACCCGCGCTACGATCAGGGGAGAATCCGTGGAGATATTCATGTTCTCGAAACCGATTCCGGGAAAACGTTTCTCAAACTTCTGGAAATGGACACTCCTGGGATTGGCATGTCACACGTCGTCAAAGCAAAACGCTCGCTCGATGGGACAGTCGTCGATGAAATTGTCGATGTCATATCCGTCGATGCGGTCGTCAACCCCGCGACGACCAAGACCTTCAGCGAATCAACATCAGCTGAAAATGTGACCACCGAGGAAAACACGCCTCTGCTCAATTTTGAACAGCAAATTGAAACGCTCACCTCTGAGCAAAAACGATTGCAAATTCAAAACCGCGAACTTTCTTCACTGGTCAAAAAGTTGCAAACCAAGCAACAAGTCACGGATCTTCTTGCGGAATCGAGACTCCCTGACGGAGCTGTGACAGATTTTTTTGTTTCGCAGCTTGAAGCTGCAAGAGACAGAAAACTCCAGGAGCAAATGATTCAGGACCGCCTGAGTCTCCTCACTCCCAAGGAGGGAAGTCCCTCACTCGTCATGAGTCGAGAGAGATCTTCTCTCTTTGAATCAGCCAGTGAAGACGACCGCTTCATTCAAGCAATTCGAAAAAAGTGACAGGTTCAATCTGCCCGGAGAGTCATTGGCGGTCATCGCTCATGATGCCGAGCACGAATGACCTGAGTCCTCTCAAATTCTCACTCACCTTTAGCTAAAGAGTACAACCATGAACAGACTTCGCTTTCGTTCTGGACAAGTTCAATTGAGGAAAATCCGCGTCGATGCGAATACCATTATCGAAGCAGGTGATCTTCTCTGGCTCGATGGAACACTTGCACGCCCCGCTTCCGATTTGGATTGGAACACCGATCTTGCCACCACGCAGGCAGACTTTTCTGCAAAGTTTCTCGGGATCGCTCACCAAGCTTCCGGACCAGGCGATGCACTTCCGATCTCCGTCGATATCAGTTCTGACAGCGTTTACGAACTCGATTGCAGTCCGGGCAATTATGAACTCGGCCAACCGATCGGTCCTGACGAAAACTCTTCCAGCTTGATGAACCAGCAAATCGAAGCTGCGCCTGCCGGAAGTGCGATTGCTCGTTCTGCAGAGTTTACAAACGGGACCGTCTCATCGATCCGAGTGACACTCTGCTCAGCCTTCTGTACTTCGAGTGCCAATGTTCACGCTGGCCTCGGTTAATAACTTGCGATGCTTTGGCGGCTCAACCAAGACAAAGCCCATGACATGAATTCATTCGCTTTCAATCGGCGGATTCTCTTTTGCTCAGAAATTGAATCCCAGATTTTGAATCCCATTCAGAAGACACCACTCTAGAATCGTTGAGGTCTCAATGTACGGAACTCCTGTTAAAACTCTGATTGAATCCCACGGAGCCGCTGGCTTCTATCACAAAGTCGTTGAGTTACTCAATGAAAAGAAACTGACCCCTGATGACTTCTCTTACCGCGAACTGGCTGACGCTTGTGGGGTTCTGTCACAACTTCGCTCTCTTCAGGAATCAAGTCGGTCGCTCGATCTTGCTCTTGAATCACCTGGAGCACTCACGCACTTATTGCAGGAATCGAATCCCGGAGTCAGCAGCCATCTCTTCCAGGTCGTCACCGGAGAATTGATTGGTCGCAAAGTGATCGAAGGATACGCGGATGATTCCGGATTCATTGGCGATAATTTGGTGACTGTGATTCCAAGCAACTTGCGAAACACTCGCATCGCCGGTTTCCGGGCACTTGCAGGCCCAACTGAAGTCGCAGAAGGACACAACTACGAAGAGTCCACTTTCGAAGAAAAGTTTGTGACCTCGCAGGAATCCAAACAAGGCCGGATTCTCAGTATTAACGAAGAGTTGATTGCTTTTGATCAAACTGGGGAGATCAACCGCCGCGCGATGGCGCTCGGTTATTACCTCCGTCAAGAACGTGAACGGACTATTGTCCGTGCGGTCACCGATGCCGACGCCGCTGTCGGGAAATTCGTCTATCGTCCATCGGGGACGGGCCAGGCGTTGTACGCCGGAGACGGTTCGAACAGAAACTTTGTGGGAGTCACAAATACGACTTCCTCTGATTTCTCTGACGCTGTTCCATTGGTCGACTGGACTGACGTCGAAGAGATTCTCAGCTATCGAGCCACCGAGGTCAAAGATGACCGCATTGACGGCGATCAGCGTCCGATTATTGTCCCGGCGAAACAGTTACTCGTTCCTGAAGCACTTCGCGGAACTGCTCGCAGCATTGTGAATTCGACTGAGGTCAACGTCACCACCGCCGATGGTGAAACGCGGCATGCAAACCCGGTGCACAACATGCTGGAAGTACTCAGCTCACCATTCATCGACGAGCAGGGAGGCAGTGCGAAGCAAGATTGGTATCTCGGCGACTTTAAACGCCAGTTCATCTGGACAGAGATCTGGCCTGTTCAGACATTCCTGCAACGATCTGAAAGTTCGTCAGCCTTCGAGCGCGATGTCGTGTTGCGTGTCAAAGCACGTTACTACGGCGGGATGAGTGCCGTGGATACAGCCTTTGTCACGAAGGTCGACGGAGCAAACTAAGTCCGATTCGCTCGCACGGGGCAACTCGCTCTCCGCCATCCCGGGTGTCACTTTTGTTCGCTGATTCTCTCTTAGCGATCAGTCGCCTGAAGCCTTCTCTCCTTGCTTCAAGCTTTGTGTTCGATGTGACATCGCACACAGTGGCACTCGGGATTTCTTTTAGTGCATACTCTGAAAGTGCATACTCTGAAAGTGCATTGTGAAAACGTATTCGCCTTCACTCTCTTCACGGGCACACGGTAGAGCAAACCGCTCTAGAAGATTTGTGCGTGGTTTTCGTATGTGATGTCGTACTTCTTCATCTTCTTGTAGAGCGTCGTCCGGTTGATGCCCAGTAAGCGAGCGGTGTCCTGACGGTTCCATCCATTCTGTTCCAGAGCATCGAGGATGATTTGTCGTTCAGGATTGGCCAGGGCGGTTTTCAAGTTCGCGTTTCCGGCAAGGCGATTCATCGCGCCAGGTTGTTCAACGGGGTCTCGTCGAAGTTGCTCGGGCAAGTCCATGGGGGTGATGATATCGTTTTTGGACAAGACAATGGCACGTTCTACAACGTTGACCAGCTCGCGAACGTTTCCGGGCCAGTTGTAGCGTTGCAGTGCTTGAAGCGCCTGGTCGTCAAATCCGCGAATCGACTTTCCGGTTTGAGAATTGAATTCTGCAATGTAGTGCTCAAGAAGGAGTGGGATATCGCCCAAACGCTCCCGGAGCGGCGGTTGTGTGACGGAGATGACGTTGATTCGGTAGTACAAATCCTGACGGAAATCACCGGATGCGACTCGTTCTTCGAGACTTTCATTTGTCGCCAGAATGAGCCGGACATCGACCTTGTGAGTTTTTGTTCCGCCGACAGGCTCAAATTCTCGATCTTGCAAGACTCGGAGCAATTTCACTTGTAAGCTCGGGGAAGCTGTTCCGATTTCATCAAGGAAGAGTGTTCCACCATCTGCTTGAAGGAACTTTCCTTCTTTGTCGCGAGAGGCTCCGGTGAAGGCGCCTTCGACATGCCCGAATAATTCACTTTCCAGCAGTGCATCTGGAAGTGCACCGCAGGCAACTTCTACAAACGGTTTGTCTCTTCGTGAACTCAGTTGATGCACCGCTCGGGCGGTCATTGTTTTTCCAGTGCCGTTCTCTCCGAGAATCAAAACGGTCGTGCGAGTATCGGAAACGCTTTCGATTAAATCGAACATCTTCGCCATCTTATAATCGCGACCGATGATGTTCGAGATTCCGTGTTTCTCATTCAGTTGCTGCTTCAGTTTCTTGTTCTCTTCCACAATTTTCCGTTGTCCGAGTGCACGTTGAATCGAAAAATTCAGTTCATCGTCAATCACCGGTTTTGTGAGATAGTCGAACGCACCGAGCCGAATTGCTTCGACTGCGCTTTCGATTGTCCCGTAACCTGTGAGCAGGATTACGGACGTTTCAGGTTTGTTGGCGACAACCCATTCGAGAAGCTGAAACCCATCCTGGTCAGGAAGATTCACATCACAAACAACAACATGAAAGTTGTATTCCTTAATGCGATCCAACGCAGACCGGCAGGTCGTTGCCGTTTCCGTTCGATGACCGAGGCTACGTAAGTAGTCCGCCATCGCCTCACAAATGTGATTGTCATCATCAACAACAAGAAGGGAGCCTTGAGTGCTCATCGAGAATCTCACTTTTCATGGCGATGACTGGATCGCCCGACTGTGACGGATGGGACGCAGTCGATTCGTTGTAATGTTGTAATTTCATCGACAGTAAAGACAGAGGGGCAGTTCTGTATCTACTGCTGCGCTACGCGGCATTCAGGGCTCGAGGGTTGGTGAACGAGAACTCAGGTCACAAGGACCGATCAGAGAGAACTTGCGCTCAACCGACGAACCATACGTGTTCTCACAGCGCGTCGGGGAACGCACTGGAAAGGTTCAGTTTTTTTGAAGCAGTCCGAAAAACTCGATATGGCCGCTTTTCTCAACGTTTGAGAGAGCAGTTTCAAGTTTCAGGATCAGTTCTAAAAATCTGAACACGTCCGAAAGTTGCTTCACATCGTGTGAATCTTTCTGCGTTCGACTCCTGTCGGAAGCGGAAAGAGCAACAATCAGATTGCCGGGAGCAATGTTGTTTTGAGGGTACAAGAACCTACGTCACAGGTTGCATCGTGGCAACAAATTTCTCGTTTTTGTGTCGACGGAACACCACGTCCACAGGACGAAGTTGCTCGACGTCGTGAATTGACAACAAGTTACGAGGGTTTCGACCATTCAGGAGGGGCTGTGGAGAAGGCCACTCTTTGCTCTGAATCGGGATGTAAAAGGGTCAATTCTAAAGCATGCAAACACATTTCTTGACCAGGCTCGTGTGTTTGAGTCTCACCATATCGTTGTTCGGGCAAATAAAGCGGATCGCCAACAATTGGGTGACCAAGATGCCAAAGGTGAACGCGAATTTGATTCGTTCGTCCTGTTTTCGGGACAACTCGCAACAAGGTTGTTCCATCATCGAAGTGCTGGACGCGCTCAAAATGTGTCTCGGCCTTGAGTCCGTCTTCATTGTCGACCACTCGACCGCCACATTCGCCGGCCTCACGGCTGATGCCGACACTGCAAGTCCGGGATTCCCAGTCGACCTCGCCCTGAACTCTCGCCAAGTAGACTTTTTCGACGCTCCCTTCCGTGAATTGCGGCTGCACTGCTTTGGAAACAGATCGTGTTTTACAGAAGACAACAACACCCGTCGTGTTGGCATCGAGCCGATGTGCTGGACGCAAGTGGAATGGGTGGTACACCTCATTCAAAATCCATTGCAAAGTATTTCGATGGAACCGTCCACTCGGGTGAATGGGCAGGGGAGCCGGCTTATTCACGACGACCAGTGATTCGTCTTCGTGCAAGATCGAAATTTCAGTAGAGACAGCCGGTTCCACAGTTGCCGGAACCAGATGTGCAAACTGATTTCCTGCACGAACAATTTGATCACTCGGGATGGCTTTGCCTTCTCGCTGAATTCGATTCTGGTCACACTCCAGTTGCCAATGCTCTTGGCTGAATTGGGGGAATCGTCCTGTGAGAAATTCTAACAGTGTCGATTGATCGAACTGTGCGGGAACGTTGAGCGGAAGGGCATTCTCGTAGGGAACACTTCCCGGCAACGGATTTGTTACTTCCTGCAGCTTCTCAAGTCGCTGTTGCAGTTTTTTTTGTTGCTTTTGCTCAGGGGATTCATGGCAGTGCGGGCAACCGTGAGGAGGATCATAGAGGTCGGAAAGCTGGTCCTCTTTCGTCAGTGGTGCCAAGCAGGCGTAACACTGAGTTGTTTCTGTTTCCTTGAGAGCTGGGTCGAGTGCGACACGTTTATCGAAAACGAAACATTCACCAGTGTAATGTTCGCCGCCACATTCTTCGAAATACTTCAGAATCCCTCCCTCAAGCTGATACACATCTTTGAATCCCGCCTGCTCCATAAACGGTCCCGCTTTCTCGCAGCGAATCCCACCAGTGCAAAACATCACAATGGGCCGCTCTTTCGTCTCTTCAGGGAGTTTCTCGACAGCTTTGGGGAAATCTCGGAAATGGTCGACCCCAATCGGGAGAGCGTCCTCAAATGTGCCGACTCGAACTTCGTAGTCGTTTCGCGTATCAAGCAGGATCATTTCCTTTCCAGCGTCGAGCCATTCTTTCAGTTTCGTAGCTGGAAGCTTCTTTGATGTCTTTTCGCGAGGATCAACTCCATCGACACCGAAAGCGATGATCTCTTCCTTGATTTTTACCAGCATTCGCTCAAACGGTTGATAATCGCTGAAGCTCTCTTTGACTGGAATCTCTGCCAGAGTCGGCTCGCTTCGAATGAATGAGAGAAATTCGTCAATAGCTTCGCGACTTCCAGCAAGGAATAAATTGATCCCTTCAGGAGTGAGCAGGATTGTCCCTTTCAGTGCCAGGCGATTGCACAGTTCTCTCAATTCTTCACGGCGTCGCTCCAACTGATCCAACGACACAAACTGATACGCAGCGATATTGACAAATTGTTGGTTGCCAACTTGTGAAGTTGAGCATTCAGCTTCTGAAGAAACGTCCGGTGACACTGTGAAAATCCTGAATTGAAAACGATTGAGACAAACTTCTCCGCAAAGTATACAAACATTTCCCGGCTCACTGAATTCAAAACAGCAACTCCCTGTTTCAAGATGTGGCTAAGTGGAAATCACCCTAAAAGAGGCGACTCGATGAAACAGGAAGTTCTTATGTAGAGGGTACGTACGCGATCCGTATCGCGGAGTTCAGTGTTTTTCCTGAGAGAACAGCTTCTTCATGGGCACGACAAGGATCGGAAATGCCCTATAATCTGTAGTCTGTTCTTGGAACTGATCCTGAAACTTGAAGCTGCTCCGTCAAACGTTGAAAAAAGCGGCCATTTCAGAGGTTTTCGGACTGATTCTAAATACTCTCGACACTTCACGCTGTGAAAGAATTCGAACAATGACAAATCTCCCCAACCCACTCGAACATCGAAAGAGCGACCACCCAGTCGAAGAGCTGTTTCTCAAACGTTGGTCGCCGAGGGCGATGAGCGGAGAATCTGTCGAACTCGAATCGCTGAATCGCCTGTTCGAAGCTGCTCGCTGGGCTCCCTCAACATACAACGAGCAGGAATGGCGTTTCTTGTTCGCTCGGAACCAGACTGCCCACTGGTCAACGTTCTTTGATTTGTTGGGAGAGGCGAATCAAGCCTGGTGTCAAAAAGCAGGAGCTCTTGTTGTCGTCTTTTCGAGAGATAAATTTACGAAAAACGGCAAGCCGAACCCCGTCCATCAATTCGATGCGGGACTTGCAACACAAAACCTGTTGTTGCAAGCGGCAAGCATCGGCTTGGTCGCCCATCCAATGGCAGGTTTTGACCGAGGTGCTTCGAAGCGGGATTTGAATGTTCCGGATGGTTTCGATCCCCACTGCATGATCGCCATCGGTCATCCTGGAAGTCCCGAGGATCTCCCTGAGAACTATCAATCTCTTGAACAGCCGTCCGGGAGAAAACCGATCGACAGTATCGCCCGCGAAGGAATGTTCACCTTCGACGAATAAACTTCACCGAGACTTCAAGTGAGTGATGTCATGGGGGCGATTACTTTTCGTACTCGACAATAATCAATATGTCCGAGCCACTCATCCGCTCTTGTCCTCTGCTTGAGTGCGATTGCGGAGTGATGTTTCCGGAAATTGAAATGACCGCGATTCCGTTTTCCTGAATCCATTCATTGACTTCCGTTTCCAGCGCGGAGATTTCCATCTCGACTCCCTTGAACAGTTTCATTTGTCGCATCGCATCTTTCCTCAAAAATTATTAGAGCGGTTTGCCACGAGGCAGAACGCGAACACCAATTCGAAAAAATCTTTAAGGTCCACGCAAAAGGCCGACGTTATCAAGCAACGTCGGCCTCATGCTTCGTCTCTACGTTCTGGCTTGTGGCGAGCAGTCTATGCAGTCATGAAATTGAGTTTCACGCGCTAGACAAGTAATGGAATTGCTTTAGCTCGCAAAAACGTCAGTCACGCCTGGAACGGGAACTGGGTAGACGCCATTAGCATCTGGTTTCGCTGGTGGCATCAGATCCCATGACAAGTCTTCCGGGTTCGGCACAATTTGTGGCCCTTCTGTCAGAGCTTTTTCCATTGTGATTTCTTTTCCGGAATAAGTACACATTCGCCCCAGGATCGCGGTCATTGTACTCATCGCTCCGTATTCTGCTTCACTGTACTCTTCGTCATTGCGAATCGCAGAGAACAGAGTGTTGTGTTCAACCTGATACGGGTTGCTGGTGTCACCCTTGAATCTCTCCACATTGCCACTTTGTGCCCAGGTCAATTTGCAGTTACGCGGATTACTGGAGAGGTCCATCCGTCCGTTGGTTCCGTGAGCATGTTCGGTCACAGAGTTCCAGCAGTTTCGGATGTGGCGACATTCGCTGAACATCACAGTTCCATCTTCGTATGTGAACTGAACAGCGTGGTGATCAAAGATTTCACCGTACTTCTTATCTGTACGAACTTCTCGTCCCCCCATCCCGACAGCGCTCACTGGATACTGTTGCATGATCCAGTTTCCGACGTCGAGGTTGTGGATGTGTTGCTCGTTGATGTGATCCCCGCACAACCAGTTGTAGTAGTACCAGTTCCGCATCTGGTACTCCATCTCAGTCTTGACTTCATCACGAGTCTTACGCGGGTCCCAAACTCCTCCACCATTCCAATAAACCCGGAGTGCACGAACGTCGCCAA
This sequence comes from Thalassoglobus polymorphus, assembly GCF_007744255.1. Lineage (GTDB taxonomy): Bacteria > Planctomycetota > Planctomycetia > Planctomycetales > Planctomycetaceae > Thalassoglobus > Thalassoglobus polymorphus. The sequence goes on from NZ_CP036267.1 coordinate 116,075, forward strand.
TCTGGCCATCGTGAATTCTCTTAATGAACTCCTCATAGCAGGCCTGGTGATGTCGTTGGAGTCCAACGCCGACTTTCAGTTTTTTCTCTTTCGCGACCTTTGCAGCTTCAAGAACTTTGCGAACTCCGGCAGCGTCGGTTGCAACCGGTTTTTCCATGAAGACATGGACACCCTTCTCAACGGCATACTCGAACATCATTGGACGAAAGCCGGGAGGAGTCGCCAGAATCACGAGGTCGATTCCGCTGTCGATCACTTTTTTGTAGGCGTCGAATCCGACGAACATGTTTTCCTGAGCAACTTGAATATGTGCTGACTCATCTTTTTTGACAGCCTTTTCAATGTTTGTCAGCGAGCGATCCATCTGGTCCTGAAACGCATCGCCCATGGCCACGAGTTCAACGTTTCCCGGAGACTGTAACGCCTGAGAAGCTGCTCCGGTTCCTCGTCCACCACAGCCGACGAGTCCAATGCGAATCACTTCATCTCCAGCAGCGTAAGCACGGTTAGCGACACTGCTCAGTAAACCTGCTCCTACGGCGGCAACCGATGTCGTTTTCATGAAGTCTCGGCGTGATGTCTCAGACATATTTTTTCCAATCGTGTTTGTGTCAACCAATATAAGATGTTTCAAGACTGGGGATTTCGAAGAGTCTCCGCAATTTGCGCACCCTACTAAGATCCACAATCTAACATTGATGTGAAGCTCTATGATTGCAGAATTTCAACCGAAATACACCCATCCGCCTGTTCCAGCGTGCCACCTGAGAGCTTTTGCTCAGCGAAACGCCAAGTGGAGATCACCGATGAAACGGATCAACGCAGATTTGAATTGATGAAAATCGGGTGAAAAACGGATGGCGTTCGCGATCTGGAATTGGTCTTTGCGCTTTGTTTCGTGGAAAGCAGTCACTTGAAGTTATGAAAGTGAGCTTCACGGGTACATCAAGTTTTGAGACCAGTTCTAGAAAATGGGGCCTGGCGTCCAGGGACAGAATTCTTCGTCACCAATGTTCTGAGCTTCACTCTTCGTCTGTTCTCCGCTGGCAACAGAGATAATCTTCTCGAAAATCGTTTCGCCAACCGACTCGACTGTTGCATCACCATCAAGAATCGTTCCGGCATTGATGTCCATGTCGTCAATCATGCGGTTGTACATGGGAGTGTTTGTGGCGACCTTGATCGTCGGGACGGGCTTGCAGCCAAAGCAGCTTCCCCGTCCGGTTGTGAAGACCACCATGTTCGCTCCGCCGGCAATCATTCCGGTCACAGAAGGGGGGTCGTAACCGGGAGTGTCCATCACGACGAAGCCTTTCTCCTGGACCTTCTCTGCGAATTCATAAACCGCTCGAAGTGGGGAACTTCCCCCCTTGGCGATGGCTCCCAGGGACTTCTCGAAGATTGTCGTCAGGCCACCCTTCTTGTTTCCGACCGAAGGGTTGTTGTCAATTTTTGCACCAAAGAGTTTGGCATAGTCTTCCCACCATTTGATTCGTTCGAGAAGTTTGTCTGCCACATCTTTTGTGATGGCGCGGCGTGTCAGTAAATGTTCCCCACCGTAGATCTCAGGAACCTCCGCAAGGATGGATGTCCCGCCATGCCCAACGAGCAGGTCACTCGTAATTCCTAACGCTGGATTCGCTGTCACTCCACTGTTGCCATCACTTCCCCCACATTCCGTTCCAAGAATAATCTCCGAGACTGGGATCGGGACTCGCTGAACATTATTGGCGTCTGGAAGAAGTTCCTTGAGTGCCTCGACTCCTCGCCGGACAGTCTTCGCAACTCCGCCTTGATCTTGAATGTTCATGATCAACGGTTTTTTCGCGACTTCGGAACTGACGTTCAACTGGACAAGATTGTGTTCCTCTGCCAGAAAGCTCGCCTGAGCCGTTTCGCAACCGAGACCAACAATCAAATACGCAGCGATGTTGGCATGTTCGGCAAACCCAGCCAATGTTCGTGCCAGTAATCGATGATCGGTTCCGCCATACTCATAAGCACACCCTCCTTGATGCGAAAGGGCGACAACCCCATCGATGTTCGGATAGTCAGCTAAAATCGATTCATCAAAAGCGTTGGCAATGTATTTGGAAGACGTCGCGGAACAGTTCACCGTACTGATGATTCCGAGATAGTTTCGCGTTGCAGCTCGACCATCGGCGCGGCGATATCCTTGAAACGTCCGTTCAGCGTTCGGCTTGGGAACCTCGTTGATTGCGGTGCAAAACTCATACGAATGTCCAAGCTCGCCGAGTCCCACATTGTGTGTGTGAACCCATTGGCCCGGTTGAATTGGCTTAGTCGCAAATCCAATCGGTTGTCCAAACTTTCGAATTGCTTCGCCCTGCGCGATCTCTTGAATCGCCATCTTGTGGCCCATGTCGATCCGCTCACTCGCTGCGATCTGTGCTTCATGAGAGTGGAACAGATCTCCTTCACGAGCGAAGCGTCTTGCGACAACAATGTTGTCGCTGGGGTCCAAACATAAGAACGGCGGTTGCTCTGTCATAAGTGTTGCTTTGAAATACAGGTTCGATGTCTGTTTCTGAGGGGACTTTTGGTGATTCATTCAACAGAGCTGTCTTCGCTATGAACCCGCTCAGGTGCGGAGCGTGTTGGCTTGAGCGTAACTCTCGCACTGTTGAGGTTCCGCTTTTTCTTCGCCTTTCGAAGAGCCTCTGCACTTCAATGAGTGTCGGAATTCATGCCGAGAATGTCCAATGGGAACGCTATTGATTTTATAATCCCGGGCAAGACTGATGAAATCGTAGAGAGGAGCCTTGTTTTCTTTGGAGTTCTCAGGTTCTGCCAGTGTGAAAAACTCTTCGCTGCATGTTTCTATCACCCTGCTCGAATGGACGGTAAAATGCTAGAACCAGTCCGAAAACCTCTGGAATAGCCGCTTGTCTCAATGTTTGAGTGAGCAATATCAGGTTTCAGGACCAGTTCTAAATAATTCCCTGAATCATTGAGTCACCGGTTTTCAAGATGTCCCTCAAGTCCTGGCTGAAACACGCATTCGCTGTCGATACCGACACCGCACCTCCGACTGAGAAGGAGCTGGTGCTAGTGGAACGTTTGTGCCAAGAAGTGGTTCGTCGACATATGACCCTGCCGGCGGTCACGCTTTTACAATCGGCACGTCCGCTAAACTATTTGGGATCGCAGCTCATGCAGTTTTTTTTACCGTTTGTCTCCGCTGTCACCAATGCAGATGAGTACGCCATCATGGCAAAATTTCTGGAAAGACGAGACTCTGTCGATATCCTTTGCGACACGCTTGAACGACTGGATCAACAAGCGACTCAGCGCGATAAGGAGAACACCGCTTCAGCCAGTGAGGAGTCGGCATGACTCACGTTCAAAAAGAGCAATCTGAAGAAAAACGGACAACGATCGGCATCGTCTGTGCGCTGCATCTGGAAGCCAGTCCGTTGCTGGACCGCTTGAATCCTTCTCGGAATCAATCCGGCAATGGACTCAAATACTACGACTGTGCACTGGATGAAGTTCGTGTCATCGTTGTCGAAGGAGCTGTTGGGTACGAACTTGCAACACAGGCAGCGCATGCTCTGATCGATGCCGTTCAACCGAGTTGGATTCTCTCAGCTGGTCTTTCTGGGGCCTTAATTGAAAAGATGGGGCTTGGAGATCTTGTTGTCGGCAACTCGCTGATCCGCCAGAACGGGCGCGACGAAATCGTTCAGCAACTCGGAATGCAAAGTGACCCCAAGCGGCATCTCCACGTTGGAAAACTCTGCACTGTTGACCACATCGTGAGGACACGAGAGGAGAAACGGGAACTCAACGAACGGACGCAAGCAATTGCGGTCGATATGGAATCACACGCTGTCGCTCAGGTATGCAAAGATCGAAATACTGGATTTATCGCAATTCGAGCTATCAGCGATGACATGAGCGAAGACCTGCCGAAAGAGGTGCTCGCAATCTTCGGTCCGAAAGGAACGATTCGCAGCGGGGCATTGGTCGGGACCATCTTCAAACGCCCATCGAGCGTGAAGGATCTCTGGAAGATACGAGAAGGAGCCGTCAAGGCGGCTACGAATCTTGCGAAGTACGTTCTTGATATCCTTCCGCAGTTAGCTGAATCCAAAACACCTGAGAAAACGTCTGAGAAAGACTCACGCGCCGAATGATGTTTTTTCAGTTCTCCGGAGAAACCTTTGTATTCATCCGCTGAAGCACATCAACTTCGTTCGGGAGTGCCGCATCGTTTCCCGCTTGAGTACATTTCAAGCCGGCGCAGGTGGCTGCGAACTTCAACACTTTCTGTGGCGGCCAGTCTTGAAGAACGCCATGTATGACCGCTCCTGAGAAACTGTCTCCCGCTCCATTCGTGTCTATGATGTTGCCGAACTTCAGTGCAGGCTGATGAAACGTTTCGCCTTGAGTATGAAGAACCGATCCATTTTCTCCATCGGTAACTGTCACAATCTTCGGGCCGAACGTTGAGATTTTTCGACTCGCTTCCGCAAGATCAGATTCGTTCAAGAAGATTTCGCAAAACCGCTTCGGGCAGTTCACAACGTCCGCGATTCGCAAGATCTCTTCGACTCCTGCCTTCGGTGAGCCTGTGTCGACACAAACGAACCCACCATTCTCTTTCATGAACCTTGCGGCGAGAAGAGCGGCTTCGGATGGCCAGCAGTCCAGGTGCAGGACATTGAACTGGCTCATAAAGTCAGCGGTGAGGAACTCAGCCATGGCTGCACCATTGGTCCGAGAGGTGACCAATGTTCTCTGACCGGTTGATTCTTTCAACCAGATTTGAGTGACCGACGTTGCGAAGTCTCCGCGGCACGCAGGTGAAAAAGCAATTCCCTCAGCGTTGAGCCGCTCCTGCACCAGATTCCCAAATGGGTCATCTCCCCAAGCACTCAGGAAATTTGTCGAGTGGCCAAACCGGGAGAGTTGAGCCAGTGCGATCGGGACTGGTCCACCGACTTGAAAGCGAGTCGAGATCGCTTCATTTTTGGTATCAGGAGCCGGGAAGTCGGAAACAGTCATCACGTGGTCAACCGTGACGGTTCCGATTCCAAGAATCTTGGGAGAGTTCGGTGTCATGACGGAACTGGTGCTGTAAACCAAGCGAGTGCCGCCTCTTCGAATCCTCTCTGGACAATGATCACGGCTGTGTCTTCCGGTCGAAGTTGGTCATCTCCTTTTGCAACTTCAACAAAGTCTTCTCGAACAATGGCCGCGATGAGGCAATCTTTAATTTTCAATTCTTTGAGTTTGGCATCTAAGCAGGGAGCCCCTTCTTCAACTTGAACCTCCCAGACTTCGGCGGCCCCTCCGGCGATCTCACTTTTCCGATTGATTGGGCCAGTCAGGACCATGCCGATGATTTCCCCAGCCATCACCTCACGGGGACTGACTGCGATATCAATTCCGATTCGTTCAAGAACGTTCGCATAATCTGGTCGGCGAACAATGCTGAGAATCCGTTTTGCCCCAAGTTCTTTCGCCTCGACGCCACAAACGATGTTGTCTTCATCGCGTCCCATGGCTGCAACGAAGACATCGGTTGAGCTCACTCTCGCTTCTTCGAGTTCGCTGCGGATCGTGGCATCTCCCGTGAGGACTGTTGCGAATTCCAAACGAACCGAAAGGTGCTTACAGCGTTTCGGATCCGATTCCAGAATGACGACACGATAGCGTTTGCTATCGAGAAGTTTCGCCAGGTGAAAACCGATCTCACCGCCACCAGCGATGATGACAGACATCGTCGGTTGTGTACGTGGTTCAAACAGGCTTCTGATGTCGTCTAGCGCTTCCTGCTTACCGATCAGGGTCACACGGTCACCCGCTCGGATTGCTTGTTCGGCATTAGGAACACAAGGCCCATGTTCACCGACGAGCAGACCAATTCGAACGGTAGGAGGTAACCTCAATTCCCGAATCGTCTGCCCCACCGCTTTGGAACGCTTCGCGACACTGGCTTCTAAAACCTGGACTCCACCTCGTGCAAAGTTCTCAACAGCGAACAGCCCCGGAGCGCTCAGGCCTTTTGCCAGTTCCAAGGCAGTCAATTTTTCGAGGCTGAGTAGTCGATCGATTCCGAAATGCCGCTGGTAGTCGAACGTGCTGATGTCGCGGTAAGCCGGGTTGAAGACTCGGGCGACAGTTCGTTTCGCACCCATCACTTTGGATAAGCTTCCGCCAACCAAATTAACTTCATCTCGACTGGTGACTGCCAGACACAAGTCGGCGTTTTGCACCCCCGCCTGAAACAGCGGGATTGCTTCGCAAGCCGATCCGAGAACCGTTTGGACATCCAGTTGCTCTTCAACCTGGTTCAACACTTCTCGCTGCTCGTCGATAATGCAGACATCGACATCGTGTTGAACGAGAATCTCAGCGATTGAACGTCCGACTGTTCCAGCCCCTAGTATCACTGCGTGCATAATGGATCTGATGTCTTAGGAAATAAAGAAGTGACAGTCGTATTCTCGATCATTCGCAAGCTTGCAGCTTCCGAATGCTCATCACGCAAAATCCTGGCTTGTCCCGGGAGGGGGCTCCAATGATCGTTCGAGTGAATTCAAAAGCGGCTTGACGTGCGGGGCTGCCAGAAACACACGAGCGGAAACTGCGGATCGCGGGAAAAAATTCGTGATAAAGTCGAGACAGAACTCCGTCCCGGAGTGCCGGATTAATACAGCATTCGAATAACATCCAGACATCATTTCGTCCGAGATTTTGAGCTCATCGTAAATGTCTTGGATGTTCGGAGGTTCCGGTGGAGGAGCTGGTTGGTTTTCCGGATGATTCGGTGCGGAAGATTCTTCAGGCCGAGGTTCTGGATCTCCTCCCTCGTCCAGAGAGTGTTCGCTTTCGCTAGTGACTGGTCTGGGAACAGTTGGGAGCGGGCCGAAGCGGGCTTCGTAGATCCGCATATTTTCACGCAATGCTCCGGTAAACTGTGTCGCGACCGCACGCGGTAAGATGCAGCGAGCAACAATCCGCTGTTGCTCTCCCATGCGTAGTGCGAAATCGAGGACAATTTCGAACTTCCCTGTGAGGATCATCACACCGTTACTCAGAACGCCTTGCCCCACAGAATCGGGAACGCGAGCACTGATGTTGTTGTGCCGGACCTGCCCTTGCACCGGTTGGGATTCCCCCATGTTAGCTGCTTCATCATCGGAATTCTCGGAGTCGTCATCGGACGGTGTGAATCCTTCCGGGTGCTCGGACAAAATTCTCTCCTGTATTGAAAACGTTGATAGAAAAGAAGGAGGACCAAAGGCCCTCCTGTTTCCTGATGTCACCAACAGGGCTGCAATCAAAATGATCGAATTGAAGCTCCTTTTCGCGATATATCTGGAAATTGTTGAAGCTTCGAAAACTGAGAGGTCTCTTTCCGAAAACATGCGGAACTTTAAGTGGTCTCGGAGATCAGCCGCTTTCGAACATCGATTTCCAGCCGCCCAAAGGCCTGTTCATGTCGTTGTACGGTTGCCGTGAGTAACGCGGCAAGTCGCTTGGCGGTGTAATGATTCAGGATGACTCGCTGCGAGACCTGTAGCTTCTGGGTCGGTACGCCCGTTGGGTTGGGGTTCACAGCGAGGTCTAAAATGACTTCTTCAGGGGTGCTCGAGACGCGACACAGGTTCGCGTACAGTGCATCCACTCCGGTGTCGTCGAGCTCAATCCGAACTTGTTGCTGCTGTTGCTCGGTGTTCGACTCTTCACCTTTGGGGGATTCTTCCTGAGTCTCGTTGGCCATGTTTCGAACGTCCTTTTCTAATGAGAAATACAACTTTACCAGGAATGGTGAAGCTCCATGAACTGGTTTTTACCGTCGTGCCAAAGGATGTTTGAGTGGCAACCACGCCCCATTTTCGGCACTACTGGCAACGCACTGCTGAATGAAGTACATCCCTTCGATCCCGTCGTACACATTCGGGTAGATGGTGTCTCTCTTTTCAAAAGGTTCACCGGCAGCACGTTTGATCATGTCGTCATAAGCAAAGCGATAGACATTCGCGAACGCTTCGAAGAACGCTTCCGGATGCCCTCCCGGCAAACGACTCGACGCGGCAGCCAGTTCTGTCGTGAACGGAGCATTGGGATTGCGAGTGTAAACGTGCCACGGTTCGCCGTTTCGGCGAACCATCATTTGATTGGGGTCTTCCTGACGCCAGGAGATCGCTCCTTTGGTTCCGTCGATTTCGATGAACAGATCATTTTCGCGTCCGTGTGAAATCTGGCTGGCGGTGACTGTCGTCAAACCACCATTTTCCATGCGAATCACCGCGTGACCATAGTCGTCCAGCTGACGCCCTTCTTCAAAGACCTTTAAGGTGCAAGAGACTTCTTCAGGGAGTTCCCCAGTCATGTAGCGGGCGAGGTTATAAGCATGAGTTCCAATATCACCAAAGCCACCGGCAGCTCCAGATTTTGCTGGATCAGCTCGCCAGGCTGCCTGTTTCTGATCTTCGCTTTCCAGCCGGGTTCTCAGCCAGCCTTGAATATAGTTACTGCGGATCGCCTGAATGACTCCAAGTTCTCCGCCGAGGATCATCTCGCGTGCCTGTCGCACTAACGGATAGCCAGTGTAGTTGTGAGTGAGTGCGAAGACAGATCCCGAAGCTTCGACCAGCTTGACGAGTTCCTCAGCCTGCGCGAGGTCAAACGTCATCGGCTTATCGCAAACAACGTTGAATCCTCTTGCGAGTGCCGCTTTGGCAACTTCGAAGTGAGTATGGTTCGGAGTTGCGATAGAGACGAAGTCAACCCGTTGACCTTCCGGGAGAGCTGCTTCGGTGTCGACCAACTCTTGAAAAGAGCCGTACGCCCGGTCGGGAGAGATGTCGTAAAATGGAGCGGATGCTTTTGCCCGTTCTGGGTTTGATGAAAGCGCACCGGCTACTAACTGTGCACGATTATCTAGAATCGCAGCGACATTATGCACACGACCGATAAACGAACCTTGTCCCCCGCCGACGAGGGCCATGTTCAATTTTCGACCCAAAGAACCGTTAATGTGATCCATGATGTTCTTCCTTCAGACTGACTGTTCTCGATGCTTCAGGCCGTGCCCGACCATTCCACTGAGGAACGATTCCGATGATTTCACAGAATACATGTCCAGGAATCGCTTCGCAACCTGCCTCACCAGACATCCGAACTGCTGACTCATTCGGTGAGACACAAGGTTTCCTACGTGAACGTTAATTCTGTTCCTCGCAAGAATTGTGCTGCTTCTTCCGGGGGAACAGTGTTAATGTAAAAACCACTGCCCCATTCGAAACCGGCGACGCGACTCAGGCGAGGGAAGAGTTCAATGTGCCAGCGAAAGTGTGGCAGGTTTGGGCTCGAAAATGGAGCTGTGTGAAGCACGTAGTTGTAAGGTGGATCATCAAGACCGAGTTCCATTTTCGTGAGAATCGATTTCATCACAGTTCCTAAATCTTCGACCACCGCTTGCGTGGCTGTCTCGAAGTGGCTGGCCTGTTGACGCGGAACAATCCACGTTTCAAATGGAAATCGACTCGCATACGGACACATCACGACGAAGTGTTCGGTCTCCATGACAATCCGTTCGCCGGTCGCCAGTTCCTGCTGAATCATGTCTGAAAAGATTGACCGTCCTCGGTACTTGTAGAACTTTTCAGCGCCGTCGAGCTCTTCCTGAATCGTAATGGGGACGATCGGACTGACGATCAATTGTGAATGGGAATGGTCCAGCGACGCCCCGGCACGCGCCCCCTTGTTCTTGAAAATCAAGCCATGAACCAAACGGGTATCACGTTTTAGATCGACAAGTCGGTCGTGATACACCCAGAAGACTTCCCGAATGTTTTCGACACTCAGCCGCGACATATTCTGTTCGCGGTGGGGACACTCCACGATCACTTCATGAGCGCCAATGCCGTTCATCATGTCATAGATACCGACGCCCCGTTTGTCGAGTTGTCCTTCGACTGTGACAGCTGGGAATTTGTTCGGGATCACACGAACACGCCACCCCGGTTCGTTGGCTTCACCAGAGTTTCGGTAAGCCATGATCTCCGGAGTCGTTGCGTCTTCATGTCCCTCCAGAAATGGATCAAAGCTCGTTGTTGAGAGTTCATCCGCATCGCTCACATTCTGGGGACGCGTCAATCGCTCGGGGGCAATAATGACCCAGCGACCCACAATCGGATCTTTACGAAGTTCCTGCATTCGATCTTCCAGAGAATGATTTACGAAGCACACACTCAACGAGTGCGGTTCGCTTCAATGTTGATAATGAATTCAGGCGGGACGAGTACGTTTCACCTGAACACGCTAAACACTCTACCAATCTTAGCCCGGTGAATTCATGTGCAATGTCAGAATTGGCCGTAAACAGGAAAAACGAGAGATATCAAACGGAATTGATCTCTGTTCAATGGCATTGGAAATGGCATTGAAAATGTCAGTGGTTGTACAGCAGGGAAGCTGCACATCGAGCAGTGAACCCTAATCCATACCCTGCAACTTTTTGATGATCATTTCTCGCACAGCTTTGGCGTCGGCCCCTTTGGCGACGCGCATGACTTTTCCAATGAGTGCTCCGACAGCCTGTTGTTTCCCGGCTTTGAAGTCTTCGACAGCCTTGGGGCTCTCTGCAATCGCGGCCTGAATTGCCTCATCGAGAGCACCTGTATCCGAGACGATTTCTAATCCGCGTTCCTGGATGATTTCATCAACTCGCGACAGAGTCAATTCGCGTTCTTCGTCGGCATCTTCGAGAAGAACTCCTAACACTTCGCGGCCGCTTTTGTTTGTGATTTTCTTATCGACGACTCGCTGAATGATGGTTCCCAACAATTCTGAGTGAATTGGGAATTCGCTAATTTCAAACGAACGTTCTTTCATCTCTCGCAGAATATCTTGAGTGACCCAGTTGGCAGCTTGCTTTCCGTCGCGACAGACTGCAACAACTTCTTCATAATAGTCCGCCAGATCTTTTCCCTGATTGACGATGACATCGGCATCGTAAGCTGAGAGGCCGAGTTCGTTCTCGAAGCGACGTCGTCGAGTGGCAGGCGGTTCTGGTAAAGCCGCTTTGATCGCTTCGACTTGTTCTCTCGAAACCGTGACCGGGATCAAATCTGGATCAGGAAAGTATCGATAGTCAGAAGCTTCTTCTTTTCCGCGTTGCCCAAAAGTGGCATTTCGATTGGCGTCCCAGCCGCGTGTCTCTTTTGAGACCCCAGGGTCGCCGAGTTTGCGACCGGTCTCAGCGAAGATTTTCCGCTGACGCTCGGCTTCGTATTCGATTGACGCCTCGACCGCTCGAAAACTGTTGAGGTTTTTCACTTCCACAATCGGCGTGGCGACTTTCTCGTCCCCTTCGCCGTAATGCAGGTTCACATTCGCATCGCAGCGCAGCGAACCTTCCTGCATGTTGCAGTCAGAAACGCCCAGGAAAGTCAGCAACAAATGAAGTTCTTCCAGATACGACTTCGCTTCCGCCGCCGAGCGAATGTCTGGCTCGCTGACAATCTCCAGAAGTGGAGTTCCTGTTCGATTTAAATCGACCTGGCTATCGTTGCCGCGTCCCGATTCATCGTGAATGTTCTTTCCGGCATCTTCTTCGAGGTGAGCACGGTTGATGCGGATCTTGCGTCGCGAGCCATCGTCGCTGGTCACTTCCAGCCAACCATCGTGACTGAAGGGGAGGTCGAACTGGCTGATTTGATATCCCTTGGGGAGATCGGGATAGAAATACTGCTTGCGGTCCCATTTTGTGAATGGAGCAATTTCGCAATTGATCGCGGTCGCGGTGATCAACGACAACCGAAAGGCTTCTTCATTCATGACCGGCAACGATCCTGGATGACCGAGACAAACCGGGCAGGTTTGCGTATTGGGGGCATCTGGATTGAAGCGGTTTGCACAGCCGCAAAAGATCTTTGATTTTGTTAATAGCTGAACGTGGACTTCCAGCCCAACGATGAGTGTTTCAGTCATAGCTTTCCTCATGGCGGTGAATCGCTCGGAGTGTAGTGAACTCCCGGTTTCGAGACGAGTGATGCTGTTTGAGTCAGGACCGCGAACAAGACAATTGAGATCGTTTTGATTCGCTGGAGGGCAAAAGTCGACGAAATGTTTGAAATGTCTAGAGTCTATTAAGAGCAAATTGCTCTATCGTTGCCCTTGAAAAGCGCATTTCTAGACCTGAAAAGCAGGTTCCACTCACCCAAGAATCACGAAAGTCCCTTGAGAAAATGAAATTTGAGCAGAATAGAGGCGATGGCTGGGCTTTTGAGGTCGAGCAACGCTTCCATCAATCGCGTTCAGAACTGTTCGAGTATTTCGGTGATGCTGGGAATCTGGAGGAGATCACCCCACCTTGGTTGAACTTCCGAATTCTCACACCAGCACCGATTGAAATGTCCGTCGGGACTCTGATTGACTACAAATTGAGGCTGCGATTCGTGCCTGTCCGTTGGCGAACGGAAATCCAGGTTTGGGAACCTCCTTACTGCTTCGTCGATTCCCAGTTGCGAGGCCCATACAAGAAGTGGATTCACGAACATACTTTTGAGGAAATTGATGGAGGAACGTTGATGCGTGATCGAGTGATGTACGACGTCCCCGGCGGGAAACTCATTCACGATCTGATCGTGCGTCCAGATCTCGAAAAAATCTTCCATTATCGCCAGATAAAACTTGCTGTCAGGTTCGGCGAGTTCGAGAACACAAGAACCGCCATCGGAGCGTTGAATGAATAATGTCCCCGAAAAACGAATTCGCGCGTTGAACAATCACGATGTTAATCCGTCGGGGGATTACATTTTATATTGGATGATTGCGAATCGACGCTCGCGTTCGAATTTCTCGTTAGAGCGAGCAGCTGAATGGGCTCAACGACTCGGTAAACCGCTGATTGTCTTTGAAGCAGTTCGCGTAAAATATCGCTGGGCAAGTGACCGATTACACAAGTTCATTCTACAGGGAATGGCGAATCAACGAGAGTCTTTCAAAAACGCCCCGCTGACTTACTACTGCTACGTCGAGCCTGAGCCAAACGATGGGAAAGGATTGCTCGAAGAACTCGCTAAGAAAGCATGTGTTGTCGTCACGGATGATTTTCCATGTTTCTTCATCCCAACAATGCTGAAGGTTGTTTCTCGTCGAGTGAAGGTCAAGTTGGAAGCTGTTGATTCCAACGGACTGTTCCCGATGTCCGCAACAGATCGAGTGTTCACCAAAGCACATTCGTTTCGACGCTTTCTGCAAAAAGAAATTCTTGAGCATCTTGATAATGTGCCGAACGAAAACTTTTTGAATCAGCTCGATCTCCCGCAGACTGGCGAGGTTCCCCAGCAGATTCTTTCAAAATGGCCAGAAGCGACTGATCTGACGTTAACTGCCACCGCTGATGTCTTGAAAACTTTTCCCATTGACCATGCGGTAAAGCCTGCCTCGTTCGATGGAGGAGAAGTCGCAGCTACGAGGACGCTGAAAGAGTTCCTCGACGATGGCTTCGAGCGTTATGCCGATGATCGAAATCATCCCGATACCGATGCGAGTAGTCGACTCTCACCCTACTTACATTTTGGACACATTTCGGCTCATACGATTTTTTCTGAAATCGCCGCCCGTGAAGGTTGGACGCCAGCAAACGTTGCAGAGAAGCCCAACGGGTCGCGTGAAGGTTGGTGGGGAATGTCCGAGCATGCAGAAGGTTATCTTGATGAGGTGATCACCTGGAGAGAATTGGGATACAACATGTGTTCCCATGAGTCGAACTACGACAAGTACGAGTCACTTCCCGATTGGGCAAAGACGACGCTGGAGGAGCATCTCCACGATGAACGGGAGTATGTCTACTCTCTGAGTGAGTTTGAATCAGCAAGCACTCATGATGAAGTCTGGAATGCTGCTCAACGTCAACTTGTGCAAGAAGGCCGCATGCACAACTACCTGCGAATGCTCTGGGGAAAGAAGATCTTCGAGTGGAGCGAAACTCCGCGAGACGCCATTCAGATTATGATCGAGCTTAACAACAAGTACGCAGTCGATGGTCGCAACCCGAACAGTTACTCCGGCATCTTCTGGGTTCTGGGACGATACGATCGTGCCTGGGGGCCCGAGCGAAGTGTCTACGGAAAGATTCGCTACATGACCAGCGAAAGCACCAAGAGAAAGCTGAAGATGAAGGAGTACCTGAAACGGTACTCCAGTCACTCGAAGCTGTTTTAAGTCGCAGCCTGCAGAGGCTTGCTATAGTAAATCCAATACAGGTCTTTTCTTTTTGCCTCGTGGCGAACAGCGATTTTATTGATGAATCGCGTTCTTCACTGAGGCACGAAAAGTATTGAGCATGAAGATGCTCTCAGCGGGCTTGCCGAGATGCAAACTGCCCGCGAAATTCAAGCTTTCGTTAAGCCGCGATGTCTTGCGGATCTGTATTGGCGACACCGGCTGCAGCTTTCCCGATGAGTGTCGCTTCAATTGTGAGGCCGGGGCCAAATGCAATTGCAACACATGGGAGTTCTGCATTTCGTTTTCGCAAACGATCAAGGATGAACAGAACCGTTGGCGAGGACATGTTTCCTACGTCAGAGAGAACATCCCAGCTGTCCTGAATGTCTTGCCGGGTAATCCCGAGTGACGCACTGGCAGCTTCGAGAATCTTTGGTCCACCCGGATGAATTGCCCAGGAGCGGATGTCTGAGAGCTTCATGCCCGACTCGTTCAACCAACCTTTGACCCAATCTCCCAGCTTGTCTTCAATGAGTAAAGGGACCTTCGTCGAGAGGCGAATGTCGAGTCCTTGATCTCCGAAGGCGACTCGCAAATTGTCGCGTTCGTTATTGAGTAAGTACCCACGACTCAAATCGACTTGCCAGTCTGAAGTCGGTCTTGATGTTCCGACAACGGCAGCTGCTCCGTCTGCGAAAATCGCATTTGTCACGAGCTTCTTCGGCATCGGCTGCAAGTCGTAATGGGCACTGCAAATTTCGAGTGAAACCATCAATACCACTGCGTCGGTTTCGGAACTTGCGAAGGCGTTGGAAACTCGCAGTCCGTTCATCGCTGCCTGGCACATCATCATGCCGACATTGGTTCGCTCAACGTGTTTGGAGAGCCCAATCGATTCGATAAGGGCTGAGTCAAAACCTGGAGCCGAACCGGCGGTACTGGAGACCGTAACCAGATGAGTCACATCTGCTGCAGACAAGCCTGCTTCCTCGAGTGCTTTCAATGCAGCTTCAGCGGCGAGTGGGCCGGCAGCTTTGTCGACCAGCTGGAGACGGTGAAACGTTCCCGGACCGCCATTTGAGCGAATTTCGTCTGCTTCCTGATTCGCAATCTCAGCTTTAGAAAGCAAATTTTTCAGCATGATTGGATCATGGACAACGTGACGTTGCTGAATTGTTGTCTTGGGATACAACCGGCTGAGGGTGTCAATCAGTTCGGGATGACCTTCGGCAAGTAGCTGCGCGATTCGGAGGGACTCGTCTTGAGTGACAGTTGTTTCAGGGAGTGCGGTCCCCATTCCCAGAATTGATAGTGGCATAATTTCCTCAACGACAAAATGCGTTCTTCGATGGATTGGCCAAACAGCAGTTGCAGAGCGTCTACAAAGCAAGACCAAGAAGCACAGACTGAATTCTCGTCAATGCGCGTCAGCTGCTTGAAAGAATGCGAAGAGGTTTCATCGAAAATTCGGAGAGGATGTGATTAACCTGTTACGACAGTCGCAATTGTCGTAGTAGTGATCAGATTTTCGACATTTGCGACTCGCGTCTTTCATGCAATTTTACACAGCAATCAATCGAGCGAGTCGCACTTTGTCGGTTGTATTAGTTATCAGACTGGCTCGGTGTCTCAGCGATACAGTACACATATTCCTGACGTGCTTCACCAGTTTGTTGGGCGACACGTATGAAAATTTGTCCGCCGCAAATTGCAGGCGTCGAGAAACAAACATTTTCAAGATTGTTTTTCGAAACAAGTGTGAACTCATCTGGAGAGGCCTCGAAGATGAACGATTCACTCGCCTCATTCGAAACATAAATCAAGTTTCCGACCAAGACGGGCGAGGATGAAAATGTTCCGCCGAGACGGCCTTTCCAGACCTCTTTACCAGTGGCTGCATTCCAGCACATGGCAACTCCGGCATCGGTGACGCCGTACAAGTACCCATCTTTAATGAGTAAGGAGGGGACATAAACTCGTACGCCATTCTCCCATTCCGTTTTTCCTGATCCATCAGTTCGGACGGCAGCGACATGGTTCTTCGGGTAGCCGCCGGTCGTGTAAATCAGGTCTCCATTAGTCACTGTCGATGTGACGCACTCTGTCGTTGCGCCTTCGATTTCCCAGTTCTCTTTCCCGGTGAGTGGATCAAGACTCGTCACCAGATCACAGCCGATCATGATCAGCTGCACTTTGCCCGAGGTTTCCATGATGACTGGTGAAGGGTAGTTTGGAGTTTCGGGACGGTCGCGTTTCCAGACGACTTCGCCTGTCTCTCGGTTCAAACCGGCAATCGCTCCTCCGGACTTATTGTCAGCGACGACAATCACGAGTTGTTCATGGATGACGGGAGACGAACCGAATCCCTGATGGACAACATAGTCAGAGATTTTCCGCTGCCATAAAATTTCACCTTCAAGCGACAGTGCCGATGTGTACATGGCGTCATCGTTCAGGAAGTTGATAAACAATCGCTCGCCATCACAGGCAGGTGTCGAGGAGGCTTGTGTCCCTTTTTTGTTTCGTGGAAGAACTGCATGACCCTGATGGACTACCGTTTCCCACTCGATCTCTCCTGTCTTTCGATTCAGGCAAAGCAGCGATCGCGTTTCCTTTTCGTCGACAGATGTTGCTAAGTAAACGTGTTCCCCAACGACAATCGGCGAGCCATGCCCTTTTCCCGGGATCGCCTTCTTCCAGGCGATGTTGGTTTTCTCATCCCATTTGACAGGCGCCTTCTGATCGGGTGAAGCATGTCCATCCCCATTTGGTCCCCGCCAGGAGGGCCAATCTGCTGAGGCCGGCTGGCGAACTTTTTGTGCAGTTCGTGTAGTCGGTGCTTCTGCTTGAAGCTGTGAAAATGCGAAGAGTCCCTGGGAGACAACCACAGCTAGAATGAGATTTCGGTTCATCAAAGATTCACTTTCAATCAGCCGGGAAGAGCAACTCGGCTCACGGCAAAGAATGTCAAAATTAGAGCATTTTTCGAATTGGTGTTCGCGTCCTGCCTCGTGGCGAACATTAATTTCACTGGTGAAACGCGTTCTTCACGGACACATGGGAGAGCAAACTGCTCTAAACACGAGATCATTATTGCATCAATGAGGGTGGATTCCAATCTTCACCCTCTTTTCACACTGCAAATGTTGCGTTCGAGAGTTGGTGGACGGAATTTCATGAGATTTCCTTCTCTCCTCGCAATCGACGAGGTCGACAAATTGAACACTCAACAACAACTTTGAAGCGTTGGCACTGGATAAAGAAACTCTGCTTGGCTGCTCGGGACAATGGTCCCGAGCTACGAGTTATGTTGAGCACTCCTGCAGGTCGTTTTCGTCACTTCCTCACTTTTGTTGCCAGCTTGCCATGAGGCAGAATGTGTGAAGCAAGCATTGGCTTTGCTTCAGAGTCGGGCTCGCGATAGCTGGGTCAGCCGACATCTTCGACTTCAGGAAGTATGATCGGCTTTTGTTCCTGAATGGCTTTCATCCAGAAGAGCAGCACTGTCAGTGGGGCTCCGCAATTGGCGATTCGGATGAGTGTGCGGTCGTAGCCGTCCTGTCCGTATGCGAGAGTGTAACTGGCTGCGAGTATTAAACCCCATGTTGCCATCACAAACGCAATGATTCGGTTGCGCGATGTCATCAAATTCAAAGCAAGTGCGATCTCCGCAATTCCAATCATCACGAGCACCATTTGAGCGTGACCACGCGTGATCGGGTAATGGAAAACATTGCGAGCTGTCCTCCCGATGATTTCGACAAACTCTCCGCCAGCTTGGTACTGGTGGAGTACAAGCAGGCCGTGGCCGAAGAAAGTCGTGGCGGTTGCCAGCCGTAACATTTTAATTGACGAGAGACAGAACGCCAGCGTCGGTTTCACACGAGGAGGCCAGAAGTCGACCATAAGCAGCGCGGTCGGAACAGTCATTCGGACTGCTTGATTCATGACTTCCAGATACGGCAGGAGACCTTTCTGAGCAAGGATGACTCCGATCGCAGTTCCGACCTGAAAAGCTCCCAGCGGAATCAGCATGGCCCACATCGGTCTAAAGAGGCTGATCACACCACAGGCGATCAGGAAGTAAGCGGTGTAGTCTTCGAAGAGAGCGATTTTCGCATCTGGAAACTTGCCCCCCTTCCTCAGAATTTCAAGGAGAGCGAAGTGTTTTCCATGGTGCAAATGACCAGCTGCGTAACCCCAGCACTGAATTGCAACCACCACACGTAACGTGGCTTGAACGATGCGAATTCCCTTGGGCGAAGGGGTTTCGAACGGATTGTCGAGTTGCTCAGACATCAGAATCGCGAGCTCCTTCCTGGATTCGCTTCCGATTCTGAGAAGAGTTGTCTCTCTTGTAAACAGCTGATGGATGCTTACCAGCGGATCTTCTGGTAGATCTCAAGCAATTTCGCTCCCCGGCTTGGATTCAATTGCATCATATGGGCGATCCGTCCGCGGAGATGAGAGGCGAAATCGGGGTGCTGATTTCGGTTTTGTTGTTGCGGACCAGTTTTGACACAGTTATGCAAGATCGCTTTCAGTTGATCGTAGTCTTGCCGAGAAACGTTGATCTTTTCGTTAACCACAACCCCGGTCACGCATTGCCGTTGGCTGTTGCGGATGATCTTTCGCTTCTTCTTATTCACGAAGAAGCGTTCGGCAGCGATGATTTTCGAGGTCAGCGGGATGAATTCATTGAGGGCAGGGATCGATAAGCCCGGTCCCGAGAACGTGAGGTCATCGGCGTAGCGGGTGTATTTGAGATTGTAAGCCTTGGCCATCCCCGACAGTCGGACGTCGAGAGCAAAGGCTGATAAGTTGGCGAGGGCAGGGGATGTGGGTGCACCTTGCGGGAGATGAGGTGGCATCAACTGCCAGAACTCCCAGTTTTTCTTAGGCGCATCCAGACTCCACGGAGGAGCTGAAACCGTTAAGCGAGCAAGCCAGATGCTGACTTCTCGGCTAAATCCAAGGCTACGGAAAATGGCCACAACGCGCGAGTAACGAACTGTCGGATAGAAGTTTTCCAGATCCAACTTCAACAAAAACTTACTGCCGACATGCGGGACCGCGTTTGAGAGAATGGAACGCCCCGGGACAAATCCGTGAGCTGCCGGATGGGCGGGAACAAGGTCGAGGATTTCGCGAAGAATTTTTGTTTGGACTCCCTTTAATTCCTCCTTGGGAGCTTCGATCAGTCGCCAACTTCCTGAGCGTTTCTTTTTCCATTGAAAGTGATAGTGAGCATCTTTGACATCTTTAGGACGGTTGCCATCCCGCATTCGATGAGTCAGCCACGCCAGCTTTCCGATAGAAATGCCGAACCAGTCTGCCAGGTCGTCCGGAGTCGCCAGTGTTGGCAATCCGTAATATTCCAGCCAGCGTTCATCGGCATCCTGACTGAGATCTAGAAACTCTCCTGTGTGCGGTCCCGGAACGGCAAATTTGTAGGGGCGGTGCCTGACAATTTCTTGCTCTTGAGGAGTCGCAACAGTGCTTGGTCGATAGCTGAATTTCCTCAGGACAATGTTTTTCGATGCTTTTCTTTCGCGAAAAACTTTGTTCGAAGAAGAGTTTTGGGGGGACGAATGTTCATGTGGAACTGCTTCGCCAGCATCAGCGTGAATACTTTCTGCGTAACTTGTCTCAGTCTGGTCTCTCCCAGCCTGATCGTGAGCGGGATTAACGTCAGCGTGAGTGGGCCCGGATTGCACCTGAGCAGAACCGCCAAACAAGCCTTTAATGAAGTCAAAAAGCCCCATGATGTTTGTGCTTTTCCCAGGCCGGCAAAAAATGTTTGAAAGTTCAGGTGTACGAATAGTCTCAATGAAAACGAAGACTGACCGGTGGGTTGCACAACGCATCCTGTGGCGAAGCTGTGTGACGGAAACAATGCTTTCCGTCACACAGCTTCATCCGACGAATCTCGAACAACGTTTCTCCCGTGGGGTAACCCCACAGTGTCCTTGCGGACCAAGCTTATGCAACCCACAGGTCATATCTTACTCTGGTTATTATGGTTCGGTTGATGTCGATACGTCAATACAGCCGGTTTTTCCGGATCATTCGGATTCGTTAAAATCTTTCGCCGAATGAGCCGAAAGACTAGTGAACAGATGGTCCCAGTTGCCGTTTCGTCACTTCACGCATAAAATGAAGCAGTGATAACGACGACAAGAACATAAGCAGTGTTGTCAAGAAGGATGCAGAGACGACATTGCCAATGTGGACATTGTGAACTTCTCTCACTGTCAGAGATCTCTGAAATAGGGCGTTCCTCGTGCCATTACTGGAAACAGATCGACAAATCCTCAACCGCTGCCTCCAGCGTGAGCCCGGGGCTTGGGAAGCGTTTGTTGATCGATTTCTAGGGCTCTTCATCCATGTTATCAGCCACACGGCACATGCTCGCAGCTTGAAACTCTCTCAGGCTGATATCGAAGATCTTTGCTCGGAAATCTTTCTGACGCTCCTGAAAAATGAATTTGCGGTACTCCGGCACTTTAAAGGGCGTTCGTCCTTGGCCAGCTATCTGGTTGTGGTAGCAAGGCGCATTGTTGTCAAAGCTGTCATCAAGCGAAAGCAGCTGGAGGCAATGGGCCACGTCAATGCTCATCAATCGGCATTGCATGGCGGAGGGTCCGATCACGTGCAGCGACTCTCGGACACGGAAGAAGTTCGTGTCTTGTTAGCTCAGCTGCCCGCTTCAGAAGCCAACGTTGTTCGGCTCTATCACCTCGAAGGGAAGAGCTACCGGGAGATCAGTAACCTCATCGGGATTCCAGAAAACTCGATTGGCCCGACTTTGCATCGTGCCCGAGAGCGGATGAAGCAACTCAAAGTGACCAGCGAGTAAAGCGAGCGTCAGGAGAAATTTGTCGATCACCGTAGTTTCGGGACGATTGGCCTCTCCGGAAGGTGACACATCTCTTTCCGTCTCACTTCTCGAATACAAAGTCTTCAGCAGACGCCAAGCTGGCGCCTCCCGGCTCATTTTGCGCTCTTTGCCTGTTCCACGAAATCGAGCCCAATGGATGTTGTCCAAGACTGACGGATTTTTTCAGTCACAGTTCCCGGGGTCGAGGTTCCAATCGAGTTCCCGTCCACTGACGTAACGGGCATCAGGCAGAACGTCGATGAGGTCAAAAAGGCTTCATCAGCTTGCAGTAAATCCGATTTCTTCAGGTCGGTAAACGTGAATGGGATTTCAAGCTCTTCACAAATTTGAATCACGTGCTGTCGGCTGATTCCATCGAGTGTTTGAGATTCACGAGGAGAGAACACCGCTCCGTTCTTGACGATCATCAAATTGCCGCTGCTGGTTTCGGTGAGGCAATCATATTCATCAAGAAGTAAAGCCAGCGCTCGTGGGTTTTTTCTACGAGCTTCCTGATCGGCCAGTTGCCAATGCAAACGGCTGCGCATTTTGATTTTGGGATCGATGCTGATTCGGGGAATCTGCCGAACTTCAGGCACGATGAGTTCAACACCCTGGGTGTATCCAGCGATCCATTTCGAAAAAGGAAGTGGAGCTGAATAGACGCAAACTGTCGGTTTGCTTTGATCGATCAGCCCGTTGGAATCCCCGACAGCTTGCCCGGCTGAGATGAAGAGGACAATCGCCAGGTCTGAATTGACGGCGAGATTCTTGGTGTTCAGGCGAGCGATTTCTGCAACGACATGCGATAAATTGCTCAAGTCAGGTAAGTTCGGCCACCCGACGAGGTCGAGAGATTGTTGTAACCGTTTCAGGTGTGCGTCCACATCATATGGAACATGCCGAAACGTGCGCAGACGTTCGGTGACTGTCGCTCCCTGCATGATCGCCAGATCGAACACCGGCAATCTCGCATCCTGAAACGGGATCATGTCGCCATTCAGGTAGCAAATCGATTCAGACTGTTTCTCTTCTTGAAATTGCATTGTTCTTGAAAATCATTGAGGGAGTCCGAGGTCAGTCATGCACTCGAAGTGCCGGACCGTTCAGCATTCAGGCTAACGAAAAACTCCCGGTTGGGACCAGTACCCTCTCGCAACTGGCAGCGTGGACATGGTATCATCAAGCGAGCTGAAATCTCAGTGTGGGACCAGGTGTGGGACCAATCGAATCCCTATTCATTCAATATCAATGATTTAGACTCAAACATGAACGTTGCCCTTGTTCGCTATGGTGCGGTTCCTGAAGTCGCACGTGCCGGAATTCCCGCAGAGTTGACGATTCGTCGGGATGACGAAGTGATTGTCGAGACTCATCGCGGGTTGGAACCCGGAAAAGTGTTGGAGCTCATCAAGCCGCCGGTAGAGCCTGGCGTGGAAGTGGTTGAGCCGAGTTTTCAGATTCAACGTTTGAAAACAGAAGCAGATTGCCAACAGGAAGTGATTCTCAGAGAACGAGTTCAGGCCGAATTCGACGACTGGTACCAACGGATTGAAGACTGGGGGCTTGATCTCCAGCTGATCGATATCGATTGGACACTGGATGGAGAAAAGCAGATTCTGTACGTCTTGAACGAACGTGGTCCCGAATGCACAAAGTTGGCATTGCAGGCTGCAGCTGCCGGATTGGGCATTATCGAAGTCCAACCAGTTGGTGAAGATGGGCCTGTGGCGATGCCTTCGAGTGGTGGTGGAGGGGGCTGCGGGAGTTGCGGATCTCACTGATGCCAGAATTGCCACTGATTTTGGGCACTGTGTGTGGTGTGGACTCGCGACTTGTCATCAAGTCGAGGCCAGCGGTCCAAAGGTAATAGGAAATCTGAAATCGACAACCTTGGCTTCTGGGATCGTCTTGTGAAGATTCTCTACCAACTTCCTTCGTTTCTGCTAATCCTCGCTGTGAAAGGCTACCAGATCACATTAGGTCCTTTCCTGGGAGGAAGATGTCGATTTGAGCCATCTTGCAGTGTATACTTTATTGAGGCGGTCAAAAAATACGGAGCAATCCGCGGAGCGACCAAAGGTCTTCTTCGGATTTGTCGTTGCCATCCATTTAGTCGGCCTGGCTACGATCCTCCGTAATTCCTGAAAGCCTTAAGTCGTACAATCGATACAGTCACTCTCAGTTCCCATCGACTCTGCGTCATCGTCGAAACTCAGGCACTTCTGTCTCCACTTTGGTCTATGAATGCCGAAAACTGTCGATATGGAGTTCTCTTTTCGAGAATTCCAGCTGATCAGTTCGAGCTTCGATGTGATTTGTCAGGAAGAAACATCTCACATGGAATACCTTAAACTCGTTGACAATTAGATTTTCGCAGTCGTACTATCACGAAACATCTTATTATTCCAATTCTGACCATGTTTCATGGTGTCGCGCAGCGATCTCCAGAGATTTCTAGCTCTGGAGGATGTGAACGCATCAAAGATTCCTTAAACTCCTTTTCGTCCAGCATTCAATCAGGTAACTCTCTGGCATGACGAAAATCAGCAAAATTCTCGCTGTCTTTGTGGCAGTCGCCAGTCTTTCCTTTGTCGGATTCGCCATCGCGACGACCTTTGGCGGTCCCGATTGGATAGACGTCATGGATGCGCCGTATTTCCAGGATTACCAGATTTCCCGTTCTGTCGGAGCGGATCCATCCTGGACTGCGACACGTGGAAGTGACGGGGGACAAGTTGCGACGTCCAAAGTCTTACCTGAAGTTCTCAGCAAAGTGATGGACGAAGTTTATCAGAAGCAGCAGCAAGAACTTCAGGAACTGCAAGCCAGAGAACCGATTCTACAAACTCGAAATGAGCGGCTCAGCAAGTTGCAGGAAGTCGACGATAAAGCGCTACAGGCATATATTGATAAGCTGCGAGTTCGGATTGCCGACCTGACCCAGCAGGAGAGTGACCTTACGTCGAAGGTCACATCGATGGCGGAAGAGGCTCAAAAAATCGAACGACAGGTTGTCTCACGTCGGGAAGATATTTTCCGATTGAGTCAACAGGTGGAAGAGTTAAAAGCCGATTTATTTCGACTGAAAGAAATTCGCGCCCAGTTGCAAGACGTCAATTTCCAACTGAACGAACTTCTCATTCGTGCAGATGAACGAAATCAGCTTTTGACCAAAGAATACAATCCAAAGCCACAGTAATTGATTTAGAGCTCGACTGAAAATTTTGAACACTGGCTTCGCTTAAAAATTTGAGAAGCCATCATCAAGTTTCAGGATTTGTGCAGATATTGAAGTGAGTTTCTCCTCAGAGATCACGTTCGGAGTGAAAAATGTCATACGTCGGAAAAATTCTGGTAGTCGTTCAGGTGGTTCTCAGCCTCCTGTTTATGGCCTTTGCTGGAGCTGTGTACTCCATGCACCAGAACTGGCACTCCAAGTATGTCGCAGAACAGACTCAAAAGAATGAGTTGCAGACTGCCAAGCAACAAGTCGAGCAAGAGCTCGCACTTGCTCGACAGGACCATGCGACGAAACTCGCCGAAGAAAAAGCTCGAGCGGATCGATTCCAGGCATTGAATCAAACATTGGATGCCCAGAACAAAGGTCTGGCGATCGAAGTTGAGAAGAAAGAAACTCAACGCGAAGAGCAAACCGGTCTTGCCATGGCCAAGCAACAGGAAGCTGTCTTCCGACAACAGGAAGCAGAGAAGCAGCGAATCGAAAACGATAAGCTCCGCGTTGCCTTGGACACCGAGTCTGCTAAAAATCGCGATCTTCAGGATCAGGTCTTCACTGGAAACGTCAATCTGGAAGAGTTGCGTGCTCGCTACGACAAGATGCTTGAGAAAACAGCCTACTTAGAACGTGTCGTCGCTGCACACAATCTGGAAACCGATCCCGATGTGGTCGAGAAGATGAAGCTTCCTCCGCCACCTGTCGAAGGGTTGGTCATTGATGTCAGTAAGAACCGGGCCAATCGCATTGAATTTGTCCAACTCTCAATCGGCAGCGACGACGGACTCATCGTCAGCCACGAACTCGATGTCATTCGCCTCAATGAAGATGGGACATCGGATTGGCTTGGACGTGTTCGAGTTGTTGATATCGAACCCAACACCGCTGTTGCACGTGTCATCCTGCCAGCAAAGAACGGCATCATTCAGAAGAGTGACACTGTCACGTCCAAACTCGGGCAGCCAGCAGTCAGCCTTTCTTCGAACTAGAACCAGTCCGAAAACCCCTGAAATAGCCACTTTTCTCAACACTTGAGAGGGCAATTTCAGGATCAGTTCAAATACTATTCCCCGGATCGAAGATCCGATTTCCACTTGAATTCAATCTTTATCGGGAGTCCAATCATGGCACGTGGAGAAGACGCAGCACCAGACATTTACGTTGGCCTGTTGTTTGTGGCAGTCGCATCACTCATCACAGGATGCATCTTTCTCGCCCTGGAACTGCAAAGTTACGGCTGGAAGTTCAATTAAGCGTATCAACGCTTGCACAGAGCCGATCAATTCACAAAAAGCACGCTTCTTAAAGCGTGCTTTTTGCATTCACGATTTATCATTTCTCTCCATTACGGTTTCTCTTCGATCCGGCAGTTGCAAACCATCTCTCCGCATCCCGGACAACCGTTGCCATATTTTTCGATGACAGCCTGTTCCAGATCGATGTTGGCAACGTTTGCAATCGTTGCCAGCCAGGCAAGCACATCGGCGAACTCTCTCGCAAGTTCTTCAGGCGTCCCTTCTCGCAATGCCGCAGCCAATTCTCCGACCTCTTCCATCAACCACATGAACGTTCCGTCGATGCCACGTTGTTCGTCCTTAGACGAATACATTTTCTGAATCAGTTCCTGAAGTTCTTTCAGCGACATCGTTCTGGGGGCGTTCATAATCAAATTCGTGTTGAAAATTCTTGGCTGACAATCTTCGCAGTATGGTAGCGAAACACCAAAAGAGTGTGCATCATCCCGGGGCGAGCGTTTTAACAATAGCAGGTTCTCGGTGCACAACGTTGCAGTTCTCAGAGAGGCAGTAGATGATGGAGCCGATTTTCTCACTTGTTTTCCTTGAGGGGTTTCCATGCAGCTGTTCCGATCGTCTCTGTGCATCACTTCATCTCTTCTCTTCGCCATCATCGTCATGAATTCGGCCTGTCAGGGAGCGGATGACTTTCACCGTTTTACAATCACGAACACCGCTGAGAAGCAATACGTCGATTCGATAACGCTATCGCCCAAGGACTTTGGAGGCGTGGCTG
Source organism: Thalassoglobus polymorphus (assembly GCF_007744255.1). Lineage (GTDB taxonomy): Bacteria > Planctomycetota > Planctomycetia > Planctomycetales > Planctomycetaceae > Thalassoglobus > Thalassoglobus polymorphus. Next base: position 142,438 of record NZ_CP036267.1, read on the forward strand.
CCGATTCCAAATGGCGAGTACGCAAGGAAATTCTGCGAGGGGGAAAACAGGAAGGAGTCGATCTGATTACTCTCGACAACGGGCGAATGAAAATTCGCATCATCCCGACTCGTGGGCTGAGCATTCTTGACATGCAGGTCGGAGATTTCAGGCTCGGTTGGGAATCCCCTGTTAAAGAGGTCGTCCATCCTCAATTTGTCGATCTCGATACCCGTGGCGGACTCGGATGGCTCGATGGATTCAATGAGTGGATGGTCCGTTGCGGGCTGGAGTTCGCCGGTCATCCGGGAACCGACAAGTTCGTCGACAACACGGGAGCCGAGGCCGAGATGGAACTGACGCTGCATGGTAAAGTGGGCAACATCCCTGCATCTGAGGTGGAATTGCGAATTCAAAAAGAAGCTCCGCACCGAATTACGATTCGTGGAACTGTTCATGAGCGAATGTTCTTCGGTCCCAAACTCGAACTCATCACCGAAATTTCAACAGTCCCCGGTTCTCAGGAAATCACTGTTTCTGATTGGGTGACCAATCGCGGAGCCGGCGATCAGGAATTGATGCTGATTTATCATACGAATTATGGGGCACCTCTGTTGGAAGAAGGAGCCGAGCTGCTTGCTCCGATTAAGTCTCTCGCCCCGATGAACGAAACTGCCATTGCCGGGCTGAAGGATTATTCGACATACGCTGCTCCAACTCCGGGATTCAGCGAGCAGGTTTTCTTGACTGAACTCTTTGCGAATGCAGATGGAGAAACAACCGTTTGCCTGAAAAGCAAAAGTGGTCAACGAGCGGCATCGATCAGTTTCCAGACGAAGCAGCTTCCCTACTTCACCATCTGGAAGAACACGACCGCCAAAGCAGATGGCTACGTCACCGGACTCGAACCTGGAACGTGCTTCCCGTTCAACCGTCGAGTCGAACGCCAATTCGGCCGCGTTCCGAAATTGGCTCCGGGGGAAACACGGCAGTTCTCGCTCACTTTCGGCCTGCATCTCGATGAGAAAGCTGTTCAGGAAATCACGCAGGAAATCAATCAAATCCAGGACGGACGCAAACCCGAAATCAGCCAGACTCCTCCCCAGCACGATTGAGCGGCAGTGGCTGAGGGGGACTGGAGTTCGCACAGATCCATGAGACAGCACGAGTAGAACATTTTCATTATTGGGGCGAGAAACCTTTAGGAGAATAAACGAAACAAACATTGTGAACCCAGCCCCTTGCTTACGGTTTTCATAGAAGAAGTGGGATGCAGTGGGCGAAACGATCTTTGATCGCTTCCCACTCGTTTGCGAAAACTGTCAAAGGGAACCGATGTGGACTGCAATGAACAAGTCGAGTAGAGGAAAAGTCCCGCCAGCGGAAATTCAATCTTCGTCTATTCGCTCTGCCTCGTGGCGAGGAGTCTACAATGGGATGAGAGCGGCCTTCACGGGTCTGATCAGCACTGAAAATGCTCCGATCACGATCGCGGGATTCGCTTTCGCTTTGATCACCTTTTTGGCGATCAACCTCAGCACAAAGTTGCTGAATCCGAATTGGGTCTTCATGTGGGCTATTGCAGTCGTCGTGTATGGGACTTGTAAAGTGCTCACATGGATGCGAGCCCAGCCTGCTGGCAATTGGAGGAAGTCACTCGTTTACCTGTTTTTCGAACCGGGACTCAACGCCAAACGATTTCTGTCAGACCGCTCGAAAGTCGTGCTCCCCTGTCGGAGTGAATGGGTTTGTGCGTCGATATTTTTCCTCGTCGGAATCCTCTCTGTTGCGGTGATCGTGCCTGCGATTGCAATTGAGCAGAGGTCCCTGACCGCTACGGTCGGGATGATCGGAGTCGTATTGATACTCCATTTCGGGTTTCTGGACTTACTTTCGCTCACGTTAAGGAGTGCGGGATTTGCATCGACGTCGTTAATGAATGAGCCATGGCGCGCGACGGGCGTGGCCGATTTTTGGAGTCGTTGGAATACCGGATTCCGTGACCTCTCACGAGAATTTATCTTCTATCCGCTGGTGAGAAGGAAACAGGCACAACTCGGACTTTGGGCAACTTTTCTCTTTAGCGGATTGGTTCATGATCTCGTGATTTCAATACCCGCTCATGGAGGCTACGGGTTGCCGACTCTCTATTTTTTGATTCAGGCCTTGGCGATCAGCTTTGAACGATCCCGCCTCGGAAAGACTTTACAGCTCAATCGCGGTTGGACCGGCTGGTTGTTCACTGCGATGACAGTCTTGTTACCGGTCTCGTTACTAGTTCATTTCCCGTTTCAGGAAAACGTCATCATTCCGATGTTGAGAGACTTAGGAAATTTTTAATTCTTGTGGTGTCTGTGAATCTCATTTTTTCTGATTCCATAGCCAGCTTGCTACGAGGACGAACGTAGAGATCAATTTAGGATTTGCTCCAGGAGCTATCGAATCATGACCAGTCAAATGTTTGTTGTCCTTGGGATTCTTCAGCTGGGAGTGCTTTTCGCATCCGCGCTGGTTCCATTTCAACTCAGTTGGAAAGAGGACTTGGCTCCTCTTCCGAAACTGCATCGCCAACTCTTCTATGTGTACGGTGGATATGTGGTTCTGGGAATTGTGACCTTAGGCCTCATTTGCATTGTGGCTGCAGATGATTTGGCTGAAGGGTCGCTGCTCGCAAAAGCATTCTGTACTTACGGGATGCTTTTCTGGGGAGTTCGCCTCTCGCTTCAGGCAGTGCTGGAGGCCAAACCGTTCCTGACGACCTCACTCTTAAAGCTCGGATACCACGCACTCACCGTTGTCTTTTTGCTCTCAACGATTCTCTTTGGAATCGCGGTTTTCAACTGAGCCGATCAGCGGGACAATTTGAGCAGTTTGCTCTACCGTGTGCCCGTGAAGAATGCATTACTTTAGAACCAGTCCGAAAACTTCTGGGATAGCTGCTTTTCTCAATGATTGAGAGAGCAATTTCAAGTTTCAGGATCAGTTCTAATTAAAATGCTGTTCGCCACGAGACAGATCCTGCAAACCAATTCGAAAGATGCTCTAACGGGGTCGATTAGTGGAACCGATTAGCTGTTCAAACTGAGGGATGAACTCTCTGACCGCGAATGTTTGTAGTTCAATTTCGCTGTGGAGGTCCTTCTGTTTGAAGCCCAGCCTTTTGGCGAGAAACTCAAACTGTTCAGTTTCGTGATGCGGAATCGTGAGGTCGCTGGCGTCTCCGCGAACCATTCGCATTCCGTCAATGAGTCGCCTTAAAAATCGGTAGGCGTCTCGGAGTTTGACTCGCTGGTCTGAAGAGAGAATTCCCTGCTGTTCCAGCCCTTTCATCGCCAGGCGGGTGTTCGGTTCGCGAATCTCTTTGGAGAGATGCCCGAATGTCATCTGTAGCCCTTGAATGAGATACTCGCAGTCAACTAACCCTCCCGGGCTTAACTTGGCATGAAAAGTTCCCGGTTTCACAAGTTGACGAATTTGCTTCTCTCGAATTGCTCGCATCGCAGAAAGGTCAAAAGGCTTGCCGGTGTAAATGAGTCGGTCTCGCAGGTCGACGATCTCATTACCGTAAGTTTGGTCCCCGGCAATCGGGCGCAGCTTGACCAAAGCCTGTCGTTCATATGGCCATGCAGGTCCATCCAGGCTGAAGTAGTTTTCAAATACTTTTTGAGAGACAGCCAGGCTTCCCGCATTTCCGTATGGTCTCAGTCGCAGGTCTATTTCGAAGATTCTTTTTTCCCGACTGTAGATCGACTTCTGGAATTGTTCGACGAGTCGCTGAAAGAATTCCGCATTGGAGATTCGTTGTGGGCCACTTGTATGGCCCTCGTGATCGTAGAGAAACATCAACTCGATATCAGAAGCGTAGCCGAGCTCAGAACCCCCGCATTTTCCCAACGCACAAAGAGAGAACTGAGCTTGCTCTCCCCGGTCGTTTTCCGGGCGACCGTACTTGGAATGAAGCCGAGACAGGCAAAGTTCGACAGCTGCTTCGACGACTGTCTCAGCTACAGCTGTCAGTTCTCGCGAGAACATTCCAAACTCAGATTGCAATTCAAGAATGTGCCGCATGTCGACGCGCATCATGGCCCGGTCTTTGAACTCATTCAAAACCTTGCGTCTCTGAGTTGGTGCAACATCTCTGATTTTTTCCGAAAGTTCTTTCGACAACTCTTCTCGGGTTCTTGGATGCTGCAGGCCTGAGAGGTCCGTCACAACTGGAAATAAATTGTGATGCTGCAAGCGGAGAAAATCTTCCCAAAGAAATTCGCTGAACCCTAAGAGTTTTGCGATCGCCTTCAAGACGTCCGGTTGTTGAAGGCGTTGCATTTGATCAATCCAGTCCTCTTGCTCAAAAAGGTTGGTTAGCAAATCACGGAAGTGTAGGAGTGCCTTCTCAGAGTTGGGGGCATGTGGCAGGAAATGTGTGAAATGTTTGATGAGCACAATTGTGGCACGAAGGTGATTTCGTTGAACCTCATCAAGAGCAGTATTTCCATTTGGCTCTTCAATCCAAAGCGTATCAATGGCGTGTGTCCCGTCAGATTCAACAGTCATCCGATTGATCGAATACCCATTGACGGAGATGGCGTTGGTCAATTCGAACAAGAACCCCGGGACATCTTCACCTTGAATATTTAAAATCGTCGAATTCGATTTCTCATCTTGCTCGATGGAAATTTCTACAGGCAGCAACGGTTCGGAGAGATCTGGTTGAGACGGAATGGTTTCAGCGAGTCGTTGCACCAGTTCTTTCTGAGCGGCGAGAACATTTCCGGCGAGTGAGAGTTTGAGCAGCGCGTTCAATTCTGTTTTAAACTGGCTCCAAACGTCATTCTCTTGAAGCGATTGTCCGGATGTTGCTCTGACACGAAAGCGATTGACGAAGACAGATTGTTCGCTCGCAGTAGAGCGAATCGTTTCAGATGTTCCAGAGATGATGTCGAAACCATAGACGAGCAACAGCCCACAAAAGATGGGGACTTCGCCGATATGGTGGTAGCCGACGAGGCATAGCTTGTGTTCGGATTCACCCGTAGTGCGGACTTCCATCGCGACGACGTTGGAGTCGCTCAACTGCATTTGAAGAGCAGGGGCGTCGAACGATTTTGTTTCGTGCGATGAGTTTATCGAAGAGGGTGTGGCAGCTTCAGGAGCAGCCGGCTGCTGGTCTCTCCGTTGTCGCAGATGTTTGTCAAAAATCTCTTTGACAGCTTTCGTTTGGTTTGCATACTGTTTCAAAAACAGTTCTGAATTCGGGAAATCGAGTCGACGAGCCAGGTAGTTCAACTCACGTTTCGACTCAGGTAAAAAATATTCGGGTTGGTTATGCATCAATTGCAGCGAGTGTTCGACTGTTCGCAGCATCACATATGCGGAGCTTAAGGTTCGGTATTCCTGAGCATGAAGCAAGTTTGCTTCGGAAAGGTAGATCAAACTTTCGAGCGTCCCGACTCGACGAATATGAGGCAATTCGTTTCCGTGAATGAATTGAAGATACTGAACAAGAAATTCAATATCACGGATTCCACCTGGTCCACCTTTGACGCCGTGACGAGTTCGGAATTGACTTGAGATCTTCTCTTCGATTTGGTCTTTCATCGCTCGGACGGACTCTCGCACCACTTCCGGATCTGCGCTGAATGCCTTCTTCTTCACTCGTTCAAGTACTTCGTAGCCAAGCTGAAGGTTCCCTGCAATTGTTCTCGCTTTCAGGGTCGCTTGTCGCTCCCACAATTCTGCGTTGTTTTTATAGTAAGCTGAATAGGCGTCAGCAGTGGTTACCAAAGGACCAGAACTCCCCCATGGTCGCAGTCGCATATCGACTCGGTAGAGAAACCCCTTGGGGGTAAAATCCGAAAGAACCTGTATCAATTTCTGACCGATACTTGCGAGTCGATCTGGCTGCTCCTCGCAAAGAAAGACTAAGTCGATATCAGAGCTGTAATTAAGTTCCAGGCCTCCCAGTTTTCCGAAAGCAATGACTGTGAAGTCAGAGGCTTTCAGTTGTTCGATTCGCAAAATTTCTTTCAAGGCGATTTGTACGATCGCATCTGCAAGGGACGAGAGTTGCAGCGTGACGGTTTTTAAGTCCATCAAACGAAATGTGTCACAAGCAGCAATGCGAAGAATTTCCCATTGCTGAAATGTCCGCAAATGGATTTTTAGATCATTAAGCGAATCAGAGCTTGTGAGGCTTGCCTCAGCGTCTTTTAAAAAGTCCTCTCGACTTTTGAATTCGGCAAGGCGTTTGTACTGCGTGAGGCGATTCAGGTATTCAGGATGACGTAACAAAATCTCAGTGAGAAACTGGCTTCCGACAAAGAGGCGAGTCAGGATTTCGATCGAACGTGGGCTTTTGACGAACGCTTGAATCATTTGTTCGCGATTATCAATCGCGTTGAGAAACCTTTGAAAGTTTCGCAGTGATCGATCGGGATCGGCTGTTTCGGATAAGGAGTACAACAGCGATGGAAGTATCTCTCCAAGCGACTTCAACTGTTGAGGCGACTCAGCGATCGATCTCAGCCCGAGTAGTCCGTCAACTGGATCTTCCAAGCCAACAAATGAGATAAGTTCAACCAGTCCGGTCAACTCTTCGTCACTTGCCGTGAGCAACAATCTCACCTGAGCAGCTTCTATCATTTGTACAGACTACCGAATCTGGACTCGTGTCGCGTTCACTCTGAATAACAGGTCGAATCACGTCTCATGAGTCCACCAAAGAGTGCTCCAAATTCCTCAAACTGCATGGCCTTCAGAGCAGTTTCGTGTGTTCTGATTCAGTGAAATCATTTGATTAGAGCAGTCTGCTCTATCGTGTGCCCGTGAAGAATGGATTTCTTCAACAAAAAAATGTTGTTCGCCACGAGGCCGGACCTGCAAACCAATTCGAAAGGTGCTCTAGCGAATCGAGGAGTATGGTGAGACAGGTTGTGGGCAGATTTCTGGAGTTGAATCTCCCTGGATTTTTGCAATTCGGTCACGAACGCTTGTCACTTCCTTTGAGTTTGGGTGGACTGCCAGCGTTAATTCGACATCGTAGGTCGCTCCTGGTTGGAGGTCGATCACGCGTCCTTGTGCTCGTTCAAAGGATTTGAAATTCGGGAAGTTTGTGCCCGGTTCGAATCCTGTCACATACCCGTCTTGCAGTGCCTGTGTGCATTTCCATTGCGAGAAGCAGGGAAGTTGTTCTTTTTTGAATTCCAGGCTCACTCCATAGTCGCCGCTTCGGGATTCCAAAAGTGCAACAGAATTTCCGTTGGCATCTGCGAGTGGTTCCATGAAGTACACCTGTTCGGTGTAACCTTGAGTGGGGGCAAGATAGGTTCGATACTCCTGAACATCCTCTGCTGATCGAGGACTGTTTGGAACAACCTGCGATGCCGGGATCGTCAACTTCGCTCCCTCTTCCAGAATGGGACTTCCGAAATTGGTGTGATACAGGATTTCCAACTCGGTCGAAGCAGATCCCAGGTTTGTGATTTGATCTCGAATTGTGAATGACTTTTCGCCAAGCTTCATCGTAATTCGAGATGTCAATTGCAACTGTGGGCCAAAGAGTGTTGTCTCATCGACAATTCCAGAAACGCCGATTTCTCCGTTCTCGTCTGCAATAAACTTGACTGAGTGAGCCGGGATGTTGGCCACTTTTCCATGGAGCGTCAAATCAGATTCAATTGAGCTGGCCATCTTTTCATCTTGGCCGGGAGGACCGTTAAAAGAGAGGCCACAGCGGCACATCAGTTCATTGAATCCATCAAGCCAGCCTAGACCATTGCGGCTCTTGGCGTTGACGAAAGCTGGATGGACAGGGTTACGAACTGGGGAGTCCCAGCCGATTCTCTTCTCGCCCAGTTTCGCCTGCCAGACCCCCATTCCACGCGTTGGAAAAACATGGAACGAGAAGTCCCCCGATTGAATCTCAACAACTTCCACACCTGCGGAAAGCCCCTCCTTGAATTGGCCTTTGCGGATTGCCCATTCTACTGGAGTTTTCCCAGAGTGAACTGTTTGATATTCAACGTGTTCCATTTTAGAAAACCAATTCAATAGTTGATTCAGTCGGTTGAGCAGGCGAAAGCCAGTACGAAGTTGGCTCAGTTTTTCTGAGTTCCTCTGCGGTTGAATTCGAGTATAAGCGTTGGTGTTGAACCCCTTCAACGACTACCGTCATAATCCTTTCAGGTTGTAGCAGCCAGATTATTAGCAGAGTCCCGGTAGTCATATGTCCCCCTTCATTGAAATGGGCTCACCTTGACTGAGTTTTTCGGCTAGATTTGGGCAAAGACAATCACGTAAGCGTCGATGCCAAGGACCTGTCCCGATACAGTTTCCCAATATCGGTCGTATAAGCGATCGCCTCGGATCGAGTCTGGCCCACATTCAGAAGCTGGGCGGGGACTCTGATAAGATACTGACAGAATCAAGTGTGGAAGTGACGACAGGGCAATTCCTGAATGGTCGATTCCGCAAAGCATGAATGGGTTGTTAAAAAAACGATTGGTTCAGCGATCAAGAGAGTTTGAAGTGATTGCATCGCCAGTCTCGCCCTGATGACCGAGTGTGAGACAATTATTTAGATGGGAATCGGTTGGGCCTGACAGCTGAATCTCCAGACACGAGACAGAATTGGATCATGGATAACCAGCAAAATTTTCACGATGACGCACCTGCCTATTCACTGGAATGGTACAACACGCTTAAGAATGTGTTGGGAGAAGCTGGCTGCCGGCAACTCGGGATCTATGCTCTCCCGGACGACTATGTCCTCTCCGTTGTTATCCCGATTTACAACGAACGAAATACGCTTCCGGATTTGCTTGATAAAGTACGTGAAGTGCCGATTCGCAAAGAAATCGTGTTGATCGATGATTGCAGCCAGGACGGGACTCGTGAACTGTTGCAAGAGTACTCAGAACGAGACTGGAATGATCCCCTGAATTCGATCTCGGTCCATTTCCATGATGTGAATAAAGGCAAAGGAGCTGCGGTCACGACTGGCTTCTCGAAGGCGACAGGCGATGCCGTCATCATTCAGGATGCCGATCTTGAGTATGATCCATCAGAAATTCCGCGGTTGCTGCAACCGATCGTGGATGGTCGAGCAGATGTTGTTTTTGGGAGTCGCTTTCTCGGTGATCAGCCACACCGCGTACTCTATTTCTGGCACTACGCCGGCAACAAGTTCCTGACACTCCTCTCAAACTGCTTCACCAATCTGAATCTGACCGACATGGAAACCTGCTACAAGGTCTTCAATAGAGAAACGATCCAGGCTCTCTGGCCGAAACTGCAACAGCAACGATTCGGGATCGAACCAGAGATGACCGCCAAGGTTGCCAAGATGGGGTGTCGTATTTTTGAAATGTCCGTTAGTTACAATGGACGAACATACGAACAAGGCAAGAAAATCGGTGTCCGTGACGGCTTCAACGCCCTCTACTGCATTGTTCGCTACGGACTGTTTTAGGATATTTTCAATCCTTGTCATGCCCGTGATGAAGATCGCTTTCATGGTTTCGCAGACTGGTCGCCACGAAGCAGAACGTAAAGACCTATTCGAATAAATCTATAAGATAAGCCGCATACTCAAAAACGAGTATGCGGCTTGATTTTTGTGATCAGTCGAGCCCCGGCGAATGGCTGGATTTCGACTCTCACACATTCTGAGAGAGATGTATGCGTTCAACCTCTAGGAGATTGCAAGATTCCAATTAGCACTCTCCAAGAGAATATGAAGCACGAAAGATGCTCTAGGTCAAGAACTCGCGAGCTTCGTCCATGAACTCTGGGTAAAGTGTTCGCATAGTGCCAACAGCTTCTTCTAGTGGAACTGCGACGATGTGGAGTCCGCGTAGGGCGACCATTTTTCCGAAATCACCGTTGTTGGCTAATCGGGCGGCGTGAATTCCGAGTCTTGTTCCCAAGACGCGGTCGTATGCACTTGGTGAACCACCACGTTGGAGGTGGCCGAGTGTGACGTCGCGAGTTTCGATGCCTGTTTTCTCTTCGATCAGTTTCGCGACACGTTTTCCAATTCCGCCCAGGCTGACGTGGCCGAAATCATCAACTTCTGCATCTTTCGTGATGAACTCGTCGCCTTTAAGCTTGGCTCCTTCGCTGACCATCACAATGCCGTAAGTTTTTCCGGCAGCGCGTCGATCTTTGAGCCGTTGGCAAACGGCATCGAGGTCCACTTCTTCTTCCGGAACCAAAATCGCATCGGCAGAACAGGCGATGCCTGCGAAACAGGTAATCCAACCTGCGTGCCGTCCCATGACTTCGACGACCATCACCCGTCGGTGTGACTCCGCTGTGGTGCGGAGTTTGTCGACGGCATCCTGAACGGTATTCAGGCATGTGTCGAAACCGAATGTGAAATCGGTACTGCTGAGATCGTTGTCGATTGTTTTGGGGCAACCGATAGTTGGCAGGTTGAAGTCACTGTAAAGTTTGCTCGCAACACCGAGTGTGTCATCGCCACCAATTGCGACAAGGCAGTCGAGGTCCAATTTTTTGAAAGTTTTGACGACTTCCTCAGCGAGTCCCGGCTCTTTGTATGGGTTGGTTCTTGATGAACCAAGGATTGTTCCACCAACAGGCAGGATTTCATCTGTTTTCATCGGGTCTAACTCGATGAAATTTCCTTCGATTGCGCCTCTCCAACCTTCGAGAAGGCCGATGGTTTGGCCGCCAGCGTTATGGATTGTCCGAACGAGTCCACGGATGACCGCGTTTAATCCTGGGCAATCTCCTCCACCCGTTAAACATGCAACTTTCATATCAAAGGCTCCTGATGTTGGGGCAAGCGTTTCACGCGGAATGCGTGGTGAACAATATAGAATGGGGCTTCCGGCGCGACATCCTAGAACCGGCAGCTTAGGCAATCAAGCGTTCAAGTGAGACGTCCTGACTCAGAGAGAGTCTCGTTCAGCCAGTAAGAATCATGTTCTTGCTGGAATTATTGAGCCTCCTCTGAAAACCTCTATTCTGAAGAGTTTTCTCAGTCTTAGAGAGGTCTGATTCAGGTTTTTGTCAGTTCTTCATGCAGCAGGAATTCTCAGGTTAGGTTTGAGCTTACCAAGTTCGCTCGACGAATTTTGTGTCACCTTGACCACTTTTGAATACTGGGTGGTTCAAAATCTTCTTGGCCAGGGGGATCGTAGTTTTGATGCCGGGGCCGTTAATCTGGAATTCATTGAGCGCACGAAGCAGGCAGGCGATGGCTTCTTCACGTGTTGGTTTATGAACAATCAGCTTTCCGATCATTGAATCGTAATACGGGCTGATCGTGTAGCCAGCGTAAACATGTGAATCAAAACGGACTCCCAAACCGCCGGGGATTCTTAAATCCTCAATGAGTCCAGGGCAGCCACGGAAGTTTTGATCCGGGTCTTCTGCGTTGATGCGGACTTCGATGGAACATCCGTTGCAAAGAATTTCTTCCTGAGCGAAGGAGAGTTTCTCGCCAGCAGCGACTCGAATCTGTTGTTGGATGAGATCGATTCCCGTGACCATCTCGGTGACGGGATGTTCCACTTGGATACGGGCATTCACTTCGATGAAGTAATAGTCATTGTTTTCATCGACGATGAATTCCACAGTTCCTGCATTATAGTATCCGGCATTTTTGATCAGCCGTGTGGCGGCTTCGCAAATGCTTTCGCGGGTCTCAAGTGGGAGGTTCGGGGCAGGGCTTTCTTCAATCAGTTTCTGATGCTTCCGCTGCATCGTGCAGTCGCGTTCCCAGAGGTGAACCACGTTTCCGTGTTGATCGGCGATCACCTGAACTTCAACGTGTCGAGGCTTCTGCACGAACTTCTCAATATAAACTCCGGCGTTTTTGAACGCTTTCTCCGCTTCTGCAGAGGCTGCTTTGAGTTCAGTCAGAAGCATTGATTCGTCAAATGCCGGACGAATCCCTTTTCCGCCTCCTCCTGCTGTCGCTTTGATGAGAATGGGGTAGCCGATCTCATTGGCGACACGTAAAGCCTCTTCATCACTGGTGATCAGCCCGTCGCTACCTGGGACAACGGGGACCTCAGCTTCGATCGCGATCTGCCGTGCTTCGACCTTATCGCCCAGTTTGCGCATCGCTTCATGCGGAGGCCCGATAAATTCGATATCGGAATCTCGGCACTGCTCCGCAAAGTCTGCGTTCTCCGCCAGGAATCCATATCCGGGGTGGATCGCCTGTGCTTCGCCTAATTCGGCGGCAGCAATGATGTGCTCGATTTTCAGGTAGCTGTCGGTCGAAGATGCGGGACCGATGCATATCGCTTCATCAGCGAGATCCAGGTAATGGGCACCACGATCTGCCTCACTGAAGATGGCAACAGTCCCAATCCCCATTTCCTGACAGGCACGAATGACTCGAAGTGCGATTTCGCCACGATTGGCAATGAGAATCCGCTGAAACATGGCGTCAATAGACCCCTAAAAAGTCGGGCACAGAAAAGTGCCGATGTTTGTTTGAAACGCTGGTCGTTGGCAACACAACGTTTGATAACGAATGATGTCAGTTTAAAACTGATCCTGAAACCTGAAATTGCTCTCTCAAGCATTGAGTAAAGCGGTGGTTCCAAAGGTTTTCGGACCGGTTCTAGTTCGGTTTCACAAGGAACAAGGCCTGCCCATACTGAACGGGGTCTCCGTCTTTGAGCAATACTTTGGCGATGGTTCCTGATGTGTCAGCAGGGATTTGGTTGAAAACTTTCATCGCTTCTACGATGCAGACAACTGTTTCCTTAGTGACTTGATCTCCCACCTTGACGAATGCAGGATCACCGGGAGTGGGGGACTGATAAAATGTTCCCACGGTTGGGCTGTTGATCTCGATTAGACCATCGTTTGCAGCGGGAGCGTCTGTTCCTGCTGAACTCGATGCTGCAGCGACAGGAGTTGCTGCAATCGGGGGAGCCTGAGTCGCAATCGGAGCCGCTGCGGGCACGGGCATGACACCTTGCGGACCGCGCCGTAGGAGATATTTTGCTTCTCCCTGGTGCAGCTTCAGTTCAGTAACATCATGTTTTTCCATGAGCTCCATCAACTGCCGCAGCCCGTCGATATCGAATCCTGTTGAGTCCGACTTCGCTTCGCGAGCCATAATTCTTCCTCGACAAATAACACTTGGTGACTATTGAATTCTTCAGTTTTCACGCCGATCGAAATGGTCGAGTGATCATGAAGGAAATGTTCAGGACTATGAAGCCCTAACAAGGCTGCTAATAATATTGTGATTCACTCTGTTTTCGATCACTTGCACAGGTATTGTTAGACTAAATAATCCAAAAAACTTGATTTTGACCTCTCAAACACTGAGGAGGTCCTGCTGCGTCGGAATTCGGAAAGGTTCTATACGTTAACGTGGACGTTGTCCCAATCCTTTGGTACGGAAGACAATACATCACATCCGCCCTCGGTGACAAGCACATCATCTTCAATCCGCACACCGCCCCAGCCGGGAAGATAGATGCCCGGTTCCACTGTGACAACCATTCCAGCTTCCAAGAGTGAGTCAGAACCCTGAGAAAAACGTGGAAGCTCGTGAATATCGAGCCCAATTCCATGACCAAGACCGTGGTCGAAATAGTCTCCAAATCCAGCCTCTTTGATGTGTTCCCGTGCGATAGAATCGATCTCCTGGCAAGAAACCCCCGGAGCAATTTTCTCGATGGCGAGTCGTTGGGACTCCAGAACAGTTTTGTAGACTATCTCAAACTGCGGGTCGTTGAACTCTGCTGTCAGCATCGTTCGGGTCAAATCTGACTTATAGCCCGAATGAGTTTGTGCTCCCCAATCGACCAGCAGAATCGGAGAGTCGGCAATCCTCAGTTTTCCGGGGCGGTAATGTGGCAGGGCGGAGCGGTCGCCGACAGCGATGATCGGATGAAAGCTCAGTTCTTCGCCCCCAAACTTTCTCACGGCATGTTCGAGCTCGTATGCCAGATACTGTTCAGTGGCGTCGGGAGAGAGAATTTCGAGTAAGTAGGCGAATCCCTGTTCTGCGAGGTCGACTGCCTCACGGATGTCAGCAACTTCAGCCTCATCTTTTACTGCTCGAAGTTTTTCAACTTCCCAATTCACCGGGACAAGCTCAATTCCGGAAAGTGCCTGAGCAATGACTTGATAAACCTCGATCGTAAGAACATGCCCTTCAAAGCCCAGCATCTTGAGATTTCGCTCTTGCACCTTTTCAACGAGTGCGTCGGTCATTCTTGTTTTCGAACTTCGGATATGGAGTTCGACTCCGGGGCACTCTTCTTCAAGCTGGATGATGTATCGAAAGTCGCTGAGGATTAACTCTGAATCCGGAGTGACTAACAACCATGTGCTATCACCAGTGAAGCCGGTGAGATAGGAGACATTTTTCTCCGCTGTGATGAGGAGGCTTTCCAGGCCTGTTTGACTCATCATTCTTCGCAAGTTCGTTCGTCTTACGTGGAATCGATCGTCCATGTTACGAGGGTCCGTTATTCAGGTTGAACAGGCGACTCCCGGTGCGTGCTTTGAAGACCAGGACCTGGTTTTGGATTTCGCGTGAAGGACGCCTGTGGACTTGGGAAATCTTCATGAAGAGTACAGGGTGGCTCAGAACATGTGTAGGTCTATTGTCTGGAACGCTCGCTCGTGGATGGGAAGGCTGAGAGTGGCAACTCCGGTAACTCCGGCAGTTTTTGCTGATTCATTCTGGTGATATTACGGGTGATTTAAGGTTGCATCAATTGCCACTCTTACGGAGATGAAGAAAGTTAAGCTCAATAAGCTGCGTAGACTTTGCCGATAGTACCGATTGTATGGTCACTCCGGGAGAAGATATGGAGTGACCACGCGCGGAATAGACTGGCCTCAATACTCGAAAGTCACATGATGCGACTTTTTTCATTCTCCTGGCGTAAACATCTGGCGACTCCTGCTGTCTGCTGTCTGTTTGCAGCTTCAGCGTGGACCTTGGATGCCTATTCTCAGGATTCGCAGTTCGCTGCTGAAAAGGCAGAAGCCGAAGCAGAACATAGTTCGTCTTGGGATCGAGAGAAATCGGAATCTCGAAATATCCGTTTGAACTATGTCTCGACTCCGTGGTCCAAAGTGCTGAACGACCTGGCTGAGAAATCCGGGTCCACACTCATCATGCATGATGTTCCACCGGGGAAGTACTCGCGTCGGGATTGGAGTCGGCATGCGCGGAAAGAGGCTGTCCAAATTTTGAACCGGGAACTTGAACCCAAAGGGTTTCGGATTCACGTCAAGAATGAATATCTGACTGTCATGCAGTCACGGAGATCCCGCCCGGAATATCAACGTCCAGTGGCACCCCGCCCGGAAGAACCACGTCCGGTAACGCCACGTCCGGTAACGCCACGTCCGGTAACGCCACGTCCGGTAACGCCTCGTCCGGTAACGCCTCGTCCGGTAGAACCACGACAAATCCCAGAGGTTGCTCAGCAAATGCCGGCGCGTCCAGTTGGACAATGGGTCAGTCCTCCAGAAAATGTCCCGGCACGTCCTGTTCAAACATTAAACACAAGAGTCCAACGGCCAGACACCTTTGCTCGCGGAACATCTTTAAT
The DNA here is from genome assembly GCF_007744255.1 of Thalassoglobus polymorphus. GTDB lineage: Bacteria > Planctomycetota > Planctomycetia > Planctomycetales > Planctomycetaceae > Thalassoglobus > Thalassoglobus polymorphus. The sequence continues at coordinate 157,986 of NZ_CP036267.1, forward strand.
TCAACGAGCCGGATTCGAAGAAGAACAATCGCAATCGGCACCTGCCGAGGTCGGGACGCTGGCGATTTCTCCAAAGAATCGCCCTGCGTTGGACATTGCCAAACAGATTCATAAAGCATTCAAGTCACGTTCACAACTCGAAAATGCCGGACCGAACGGACTCCCTGCTTTTATTGTCAGCCATGCAATGGAGGACGATAACGCAGGTGAGACGCAATTCACAGTTGAGATTGATACCGCAGGCAACCGCTTGTTGATCACAGCGACTGAAAATGTCCAGCAGGGGCTGAAGTTGCTAGTTCAGCGGATTGATGTCAATCCCCTGACAGGGAAAGAGCTTCCCACACTCGTTTCCGGTAATGGTTCTACCGCACAAATTGGCAAGCAGTTGCAGCAACCGTTGCGAATGATCAGCCAAGCACGGCAACGCTCTGAAATTCTCGGAACAGGCCCAGGAGGGCAGCAGCACGCCAATCCTTTGGCAGAGGGGCCAATGCTCGCTCAAGCTGAAGGTCAGCCACAACCTGGGACACCAAATGCTGCTCCTTCGGAAAATCAAAACCCAATGCCAGCCGCTCCCGGGAGTGGAGGAATTTCCTCTGATCTTGTTGGGAACTTGAAGGGCGATGTCACTATTGAAGCCCTGGACGATCTCGATTTGCTGATCCTGCGAGGAAACGCAGGGGACGTCAATGCGGTCATGGAAGTGATCCAGCGAATCGAGCAATTGGCCTTGGGGAGCCTGCCGGAAATTCATTTGCTGAAATTGCAGAATGTTGATTCTCAATCACTCGCACAGTTGATGAACGATGTCTACGAACAACTTTCGGAACTTCGCAGTGACAACGCTCAACAGAAAGCAGCGAGCGTCAATGTTGTGCCAGTTGTGACTCCTAATGCGATCTTGATTCTGGCTCCATCGAATACAATGGAAGCGATCCTGCAACTCGCAGAGGAATTGGATCAACCCGTCGACCCGAGTCACGAAGTCGAAGTCTTCCGACTCCGACACGCCATTGCATCAAGCGTGGTTACGATCCTCGAAGGATTCTATGAAGAGCAAGTTGGGCTGGGGACGAGGCTGAAGGTCGCAGCCGATGCGCGAACGAATTCGGTTGTCGTTCAAGCACGGCCGCGCGACCTCAGCGAGATCGCTTCTGTCATCAAGAAAATTGATGCCGATGAAGCGGCCTCTGTCAACCAGATGAAAATTTTCAAGCTCAAGAGTGCGCTCGCGGATGAATTGGCTGAGTTTTTGAACTCTGCGATTCAAAGTGTCAGCGATCCCCGAGCTTCAACTGTGGGACAAACACAAACAGGGCAGGGGCAACAACAGCAGACTGACCCGAAATCTGTCGTCTTAGAGTTCCTGGCTGAAGATGGCCAACAGCTGGCACGTTCCGGATTGCTCTCCGATATTCGTTTCAATGCCGAAACGAGAACGAACAGCCTCGCGGTGACAGCTCCGGCCCAGAGTATGCCGCTCATTCAAGAATTGATTCTTCTTCTCGATCGCCCGAGTAGTGCGGTTGCGGATGTCAAATATTTTCGACTGAAAAACGCCGACGCCCTCGACGCTGTCGAAATGTTGACGAGTCTCTTCGAAGAGAACACAAACAACAATAACAACAACAATGAAAGTTCATCGGGAATTCAACTCGTTGGTGCGACCGATACTTCGAGTTCGCTGCTTCCGTTGAAATTTGTGGCGGATGCTCGGACGAATAGTGTTGTCGCAACCGGGGGAGCGGATGCGTTGATTATTGTCGAGAACCTGCTGTATCGGCTTGATGCAACTGATCCACGAACGCGAACCACGAAAGTGATCAAGCTCATCAATGCTCCGGCTGCGGACGTTGCTGATGCGATCAATGTGTTCCTGCAATCACAAAGAGATTTGGCCACGATTGATCCGACCCGGGTCAGCACCAGCCAGCTTCTTGAGCAGGAAGTGATCGTGACACCGGAAGCGATCTCCAATAATTTGTTGATTAGCGCTACGCCGAAATACTTCGAAGAAATTGAAGCCCTCGCGAAGCAACTCGATGCAGAACCGGCTCAGGTTGTGATTCAGGCTTTGCTTGTTGAAGTCGCACTCGATAACAACGACGAATTCGGTGTTGAGCTTGGATTTCAAGATCCGATCCTCTTCGAACGCAGCGTGATTGATAACCTGCTGACGATTACGGAAACCATTTTCGATAATCAAGGAAACCCGACTTCAACCGCAACGCGAATTGTTTCTCAGGAAGCAACACCGGGGTTCAATTACAACAACCAACCCCTTGGCGGGAATAACGGTCCATTGGCCCAGCCTGCTCACGTCGGCACGCAAGGGTTGAGCAGCTTCTCGCTGGGCCGCACAAACAGCGACCTCGGCTACGGAGGTCTGGTCCTTTCAGCAAGTTCAGATTCTGTAAATGTTCTGATTCGTGCTCTGGCAGCCAGGCGGTCGGTCAGAATTTTGAGTCGTCCGCAGATCCAGGCATTGGATAATCAGCTTGCCCAAATTCAGGTCGGTCAGATTGTTCCAGTGACTGATGGGATCACACAAACTCAGACGACAGTTTCTCCTCAAATTCTTCGAGATCCTGCCGGGATCATTTTGACTGTCACCCCGCGAATCAGTCCCGAGGGACAGATCGTGATGGAAGTGGTCGCAGAGAAGAGTAAATATACGGATGAAGGGGTGGAAATTTACACTGATGTCACAACAGGCACAGTGATTACGGCGCCAGTCAAAGATATTTCTACTGCTCAAACAACCGTGAAAGTTCAAGACGGGCAGACGATTGTCCTCGGGGGAATGATCACCGATACGGAAGATGTTCTCGAACGTAAAGTACCGTGGTTAGGAGACCTGCCGTTTATCGGGCAAGCGTTCCGATTTGATTCGCAAGCGACTCAACGAACCGAACTTCTGATCTTCCTGACTCCGCGAGTGATCCATAACGGTTCTGTGTCAGAGCATATCAAACAAGTTGAAGCCAATCGAATTCACTTCTTCCAGGAAGAAGCTGAAGAGATTCACGGTCCTTTGATGGGAGTCCCATTCGAGACCGGAGAGTACATCGACAGTCAAGAATACCAGGGCGCTCCGCTCGATTTTGCACCAGGGGAAATCATCGTCCCGCAGGCCATTGATCCGGCAGCTCCTCCCGCTCCAGCCCCACCGGCTGTGGACTTGGAGACATCGTCAGAGACCAATGGCGTGTACCGACTGAACACGATCAAGAATCTCCAGTGATAGAGCATCTTCTGAATTGGTGTTCAGGTTCTGCCTCGTGACGAACAGCAAGTTTTAGAGAAACGGGTTCTTCACGGGGATACCGGTAGAGCAAACTGCTCTACCGGGAAGCAGGGCCAGATTAGAGTCATTCCAAAGACTGTTTTGCGTTCTGTCTCATTGCGAGCAGCCGATGCAATCGCGAAAGCGATATTCACGGGGGACAAGAAACGTTGGGAATGCACAAAGAACGAGGGAACCGGCGCGAGAGTGAGTCGTGTGACAGCGGAACATCCCGATGCACACACAGATCTCAAGAGGGACGTTATGAAGTTCAATCATCAATTGCTGTTGCTTGTGTCTCTGGGAACGCTATTAAGCGGATGTCAGATGATCACCTCGGTCAATCAGCATCTGCCGTTTGCCGCGAAATCACCAAGCCGAGCCCACGGGACACCGGTCGAGATGATCTGTTTATGGGAAGCTGCCGAAGGAAATGGACTGAACAATCAGCCCACACGCGGCTTTGCCGGACAAGTTCTGTTTTTTGATCAAAATGGTGAAGAACCGGTTGAGGTGCATGGGGACGTCGAAATCTATCTCTTCGACGATCTTGGAACCCCCGAAGAACAGTCGAAGCCGATCTACAAGTATGAGTTCGAAAAAGAAGTTTTTGAAAGCTTCAAAACCGAGACCAATCTCGGGATCGCTTACCAGTTGTTTGTCCCTTATCCAAAGAAAAACACCTACGAAGTCAACTGCTCGATTCGCGTCCGTGTCACGCCGGATTCGGGGCGTGCCATCTATTCCAAAATGGCGCAAGTCATGCTGCCGGGAACCCAACCTCCTGCTCGAAAATTGCCCGTAGCTCAGCCCGTCAATCGCGTTGAACAAGCAAGTTTTGAACAACATGTAACCTCAGAAGCTCCCAAAGCTGCTTCGCTTGAAGAAATCGAAGCCTACTTCGGACAAGCTACGCTTCCCAAACCAAAACCGAATCTCACCGCCGAAAAGCAACGTCTGAAATCGGCTCTCTCGCGAGTTGTGGATCAGGGGCAGGCAACAATGAATCAAGCACCACTCGATTTGACGGAAGCGCCAACGCATCCTGTTCAAACCTTGCAACCAGCCCAGCCGGAAGTACACCCACTCTTGAGCGAGTGACGCAAAGGAACTCAAGGAGATTTCGCCTCGGTCGATCCGTTTACAGCGATGGTTTACAAAATGACGCCTGAAATGTGCTGGATTCTGGCGAGTTGTGAGAAACAAATGCTTGCATCCGGGGTTGAAATTCGATGAAACTATAGGGAGACGTCTCCTCATTCAATCGGATTTCTGAGGTCTTCAGATGTTATTTCGTACTCTTTCGCTCACTCTGGTTCTGGTTTGTTTTACAGGGATCAGCGATGTTCACGCCCAATCTCTGTTTGGTGGAGGTGGAACCGGTGGGACCACTGGAGGAACAAATACCGGTGGACGTGCCACGGGAACAACTGGGGCTCAAGGGCAATCGACATCAGGGATCGATACTGGACAGACGATTGGAACGACAAATCTGAACGCAGCAGACGGAAGTTTGAGCGCAACGGTCGGACAGGGATCCTTTGTCGGTGGCCAGAACAGCGGAACATTCGTTGGTAATCGATTTACCGGTCAAACGGCAAGTCAGGGGACAAGTGCTCAGTTCGGAGGATTGCAAAACAACAACCAAACTCAGAATCGCAGCACTCAACAGCAAACAGACCGGAAATCTGTCCGGCCCGTTTTTCGGATGGCCTTTGTTGCCCCCACACTCCCGCAGCAGGAGATTGAATCTCGCCTGATTGAGACCGCGATCGCATTACCACCGATTGTCGCTGGCAGTTCGTCGATCAACATCCAGGTTGATCCACAGGGACAAGTCACTCTGAGTGGAGCTGTCGGAACTGAGCGAGAGAGAAAGTTGCTCGAGTCTTATGTCCGTATGGAACCGGGTGTCCGTGGTGTCAAAAATAGTTTGACAATCAAAGAGTAAGCGTGAACGACCGGTGTCAGTGAGAGTTTGCAAAACTCAAAAACTGCTGTTGGGCAGCTGATTTCACCGGCGAAGAGTTGCTCGGAGTTACTTCGTTACTTCTGGTCGTCAGGTGATTGGAAAAGGTTGATGAATCTTTGAGGGTCAAGGAGCGTCTCGGTCCAGGATTTCTTCTTGGCTGAAAAGTTGTTCCAGACCTGTCCGACGTATGGTCGATACGTCGACTGCACAACGCTCAAAAAACCTTCTTTGCGGAGTGTCGTTAAAGCGTCTTGATAATGTTGCAGGATGTTTCTTTGCAGCAAGCTTCCGACAACTTTTACCCCAGTGACGGCACTCGTGCTCATCATGGATGCCTGATCGACAGTTTGCATGGCGACGGCGGTCGCTGCCTCGAACAGCGTGACGTTCTCTTTTGTTGCCGTTGCGCTGAGGGACTCCCAGTATTTACGAACTTCGCTTTCGGGAAGCAATTTTCGTAAGTCGGCCCGATTCGCAGACTCGCGTGTTTCCGCGACGAACTCCCGCAACTCCACGATAGAAAGCGGCGGTTTGTCAAACTTTGAGGCCATGTTTCCACTCGTATTCTGGATCGCATCGAGGATGTCATCCACATTATGAATCGTGGAGGACTCATCAATGATGCCCTGCTTTTCGAGTTCGACGGCCAATTCCTTCAGATATGTTGACGAGCCGTAGGCGATGTCACTGACGGCAGCCAAAATCCACATCGGTGAGACATGCAAGGTCGCAATCCCGGCAAGGTCGACGAAGTTGCCGATCGCTTTCTTGGCAAGATGTTCTCCGGCGTTGTCGTCGCCGGGAGTCTGTGATTCGAACCCGCCCACGGTCTCAGTCAGGAAGGTCAAAGAGTTGTGGATGGCGACTTCGTAAGATTTCGAATTCTGGAAAGCTTGCGGAATCATCAGCTGAGCTGCTTCTCGCAATGTTCCGGCGGTCATCCCGACAGCACTTCGCAGAACCCGCTCAGGCATAGAAACACCGTAAAGCAGCGATTTTACGAACCCGGGATTTTCAATCGCCACTTCTTCTGGAAGTGTCGAGTCCGTTTGAAGGTCAGCGACCTCTTGATTGACCGCTGCGGCATCAGTCCAGGTTCCTCCGCAAGCTGGACAAGTCTGCTTGATGAGTGGTGCGACACCTGTGCTGTCCATGGGGGCCAAACAGTTTGGGCACGAAAACAGAACCGCGTCCAATGCTTGAGGCTTGGCAAATGTGGCGTTTTGAGGTTCAGGAGGGGTCTCCCCACGCACAAACTGCCCGCTGCATCTCTCGCAGCGAAGCACCATTTGGTCGTCATCCAACGAGACCAGCAAGGTCCTGCAATTCGGACAGATCGCCATCGATTGCATCAGCGTTTTCCAAATTTTGGTGTTTCCGAATGTTTGTCCTGTCCGTGAAGCTTACTTTATGACTTCAAAGACTGCTCGCCACGAGGCACAACCTGAAAATCAATTCGAAAGATGCTCTATTCGGATGAACGGTCAATCAACTCCACTGGATCAAATTGGTTGAGAAGTTTGCTTGATTTGTCGAGATCGCAGAAAAAAAGCCCGTCCAACGGGAGTGGAGTCCCGTCGGGCAGGCATCATTATTGTTATCGCAGTTTGCTCTAAGCCAGTTCGTTTGTCTCGGGGAGTTCGCCATCGCGGCTTCTCCAGACCGATTTCGGCGTGCAGCCAATTGCGGCGATTGTGATCTGGGAAGCGACAAACAGGGCCAGCCAAGCGAGACGGCCTTCGGTGAAACCGTAACTGTGCAGACCAACACCCAGTTCGTTGACACCGAACCAGGACCAGCTGACCACTGCGTTTCCTAAAACTGCTAACACTGCGATTCCTCGCTCTTTCACGAGGTTCCCCCAGCGGGCATGCAGGACAAGAGCATTCCAGAGCACGATAATCAGAGCTCCGTTCTCTTTCGGGTCCCAACCCCAGAAGCGCCCCCAGGAATCATCTGCCCAGAGTCCACCCAGAACGGTCCCGATGAAGCTGAAGAAAGTGGCGAAGCAAAGTACGCCGTATGTCATACGTGTAATTTCCTTCGACATGTTCTTGTTCAGGCTGGGAGTGAAAATTCCCATCATCAAATAGATGATTCCGAGTAAGCCTGCCAGATATGTGGTCGAGTATCCGAGGGTGATGCAGACAACATGTGTCGCAAGCCAGAACTGGGTGTCGAGGACCGCTTCCAGCACAACGAACGTATCACCATCGCTGGCGAGGCCGTCAGCAATTCGGAGTGTCATAAACCCTGCAGCCGCACCAACGAGGTTAGCGACACCGAGTTTCGAGACCATTTCCAGGATGATACTTCCGAGAACGACTGCCCAACCAATAAAGATGGCAGAGGAGTAAAGGTTCGTCACAGGTGGTCGACCGGAGATGTAAATTCGGCCAATCAACGCCACGGTGTGAATCAGGAACACAGTACACAAAACCCAGAATGCAGATCGTTGGAAAACCTGTGGTAGGAAAAGCCAGCCAAAAGCTGCCAGAATTCCAGCGAAGACATAAAGCGTTCCCGCAACATAGAAGGCGTCGAAACGATTATAGATCGCTTCGAACTCCGTCTTGTTCATGATGTTTGCATCCTCACCGGTATGTGGGTAGGAGGCAAGCAATTGCTGGTATTTCGCGAGATCGGTGTTGAATTTTTCAACATCACCAGCTCCATACGCATCAATCATCGAGAGGAAGAGTTCCATAGCTGGAGGCTTGGAGAAGGCTTCATCTCCGACCGACAAGAGCGCGTCGTAGGCTTTGCTGAAGACCATTGCTCGAGTGACTGATTCCCAATCAGTCCCCGGCTCATCCTCGTCAGAACCCATCTTGTCATCGATATGCGTAGGCACAATCAAAGCGATTGGGACATTTCTAAATGCTTCCTGATGCAGTCGATCGAATTCTGTAATTTTGGATCTCAACTCCAGTGCGGGCGACATGGCTTGTGCGGAGTCATCTTTGGCCCGCATCAAGTCGATAATTCGTCCGCCGCCGACTGTGAATTCCAACAGGACATACGATTCAATTTTGTTGGAGAGTTCAATGATTTTTCTCTCGAACAGTGACCGTTCGTTCGGAGGTGTGTCGGACGCAGCGACTTTGAAGTCTCTCGGCTTTTGTGGGTCAAGATTCGTCAAGCCTTCCAAGTCCCGCAGGATTGTCAGCATCCCCATTTCTTTGATGCCGTCCACCTCGCGTGAGTTGAGCAGTTCATTGAACGAGTAGGTGAACCGTTTACGGTCTTCGAGTCCGAGTGCTTCAATGACTTCTTTGTTTTCAATTTTGAAAACACGTACATCACGGGAAGATTCTTTGCCGGTCATGATTTGAAGCAACCATTCGCTGGCAGGGTGCTTTTTCCCATCTTCATCGCGATAGGTTTCGTAATCAGAAAGTTTCAGCAGGGCGTTACGGGCGAAAGAATCAATAGGCATCGACCGACCTTTGTTCCACATTGGAAGTTCGCCAAAGGTGGCGATGTGGAATTCACCCGGTTTTTCTCGTGGAGCGCGGCCAGCCATCGTGACTGAGAAAAGAATCCCCACGGACAAAACAGCTGCGGTGATCCAGCCAGCAACGTCAAGTTTGCTCGCAGGTTTCCATTTGTTGGCGATGCTTGCTGTGGGGGCTGTGTTACTGGATTTTGCGCGACGACCGAGGTACCGAAGCAGTGTTTGACCGAAGTGGAACATCATCCCGACCCAGACAATCATGCAGGAGACATACGGGGTCATCCAACCAGCGTTGTCAACAACTTGCAGTGTTGTGAATTCTCGGTTTCCTTCGACCAGTCCATAGTTCGATTGGTAGAAAGTTTTTCCCGCGAACCGCATCGGGTTGTTCATCCAGATGCGATGTTCAAACGTCAGATCCTCACTCGGCTTGTTCAGAGTGATGTATGAGGAATAGTCTTTAACCTTGCTGGTCCCTTTGTAATCGTTCTTTTGGACGTCATCGAGAGTGATTGAAAAGTCGTAGTAAAGGCGAACATATCGAAGCGCAATGTCGTATGTCTTATTGCCAACTCGGACAGTTTGAGCGCGTCCAAAGTTGCTGTCTGAGAGGTCAAAGATTGAGGACGTCAACCAGGTTCCGAGTTCTTTTCCGTCTTTCGATGTGAGAGTGACATAGAGGCTCGGTATGTCGACGCTTCCGCCTGTGTCAGTTCCTTTGACGTTGTCTGCGGGGATCGCAACGACTGATTTTCCAACACCTTCGGTGGCATCGTTCTCAGGAATCTTTTCATTGGGGCCAAAGCTTCGCAGACCACGAACATCAGAGTTGCGATAGAATTTGACAACTTTCATGTCAAACGGCAATTTTGGGCTCGAGATATTGGTCCCGTTCTTCTCTGATTGTTGTAACAGGCTCTGCGAGACAACAGTTTCGAGGTCTTCATCTTGTCCCGAATGGTCGATCACCGCGAACTCGACTTCGCGGATATCGCGACTGAAGTTCGAGGTTTCCCCTTCGATGATGGTCATCTGACTTTCAACATGCTGAACGCCAACAAGGACGTCGTAGAACATCATCAAGCCGATGCCTGCGTGGAGCAGCACAATTCCCGCACGACGTTTGAAAACGGCAATGCAGCCAACTAACAGAATTACGGAAGCGAGCGTCGCTTTGACCAGTTGATAAAGAATCCGCATTGAGGCTTCATCGTTGGCTTCCCAGTAGGCTGTGAAGACAGCTGTTAAAGCGAGCAGGACTGCGCCAATTCCGGATAACCATTTTTGCTCTTTCGGGCCCAGAGCAAACGTTCCGTAAATGGTTGCACCTGTGAGCCCACAAAGTGTTGTGAGCATGATCAGACGCAGGGTTTCGTAGCTAAGAATTGGATTTGATTGCAGTCCGTTCTCACTGGAGCCACTGAGGATCACGAGATAGGTGAAGATTGTGCCCAAGCCCAGAATCACGCTACCGACAATCAACCGTGTGCCGGAAGCTTGAACCTTGAAGCGAACCGTGTGAGCGGCCAGCAGGTTCAGCCCCATCAGAATCCCAATGGTCCAACCCTTAGGGAAATAGATTCCAAAGTTATCTGGGAGGTTCTTCGAACCATCAGGCCAAATCGCTGCCATCCAATTGAGGTTGTCAGGGAAAGTTGGATTCGGCGGGAAGAATGATTCGGGGAAGAAGAGGTCAGCATCGACCCAGACAAACAGCTCCCCCAGGTTAATCAGTGGAAGCGATGACGATGAAATTAATCTGCCAAGATCGACACGGAAGTACTCGTTGACAACCGTCCAGATGTCGTCATGCACCTGCGCAAACGTGCCTGCCAAAACGATGAAAATCGCAGCTCCGAAAAGGACAACTGTGAGTTTCAACGATGCCAGCGGCTTCAAAATCGATTGAACCGTCTTCCAGCTCTCACTGGAAGAGGAGGATTCGATATTGAAGGTGTCGTGACTCGGGATTTGGTCAACGTTTGTTTTTTTATCAGTGGTCGAGGCCATGATAGGCTCCGGTGGAGTTGATGATTTCGATGCGAAAGACTGATGCGGTCGGCTGTCGGTCAGCCGTCGGCTATTCAGATTCGATATTCAATTTCACAGATTTGAGGAACTCTCTGAAGCGTTCCTGTTCTGCTTTGACTGTTGGTGTTGGTCCGTGCAGCTTGAAGAACCACTTTGCGTCGCCCTGTTGCAGGATCACAGCGAGGATTGAATCTTCGGGGCCCTCACTAACTGAGAGTTGTCCGGCGATGCCGTCCACTTCAACCTCCTCGACCTGCTCCTTCAGTTCGGACTCTGTAATCGGGTCCAGCTTCACTTGTCCTCGCCAGCGATTGATGTTCGGGAGGACATCTCCGCCTCCACCCAGGCGGGTGATGGTGAAGTCTGCGTCTCCTGCTTCGTGAGGAGCAGTCAGGGCAACGAGACTGATCCCGTTTCCTTGTGCCTCCTGCCATCCTTCGGGGAGGTCATATTTCACCTGGTCCGAGGAGGGGCCAGGAGTTGCTGCCGGTGCCGCTGCCATGGCGGCTGTCCCGGTTAAAGACTGTTGAGAAATAATCCCAACGAGCATGTGTGTTTCGCCAAGATCTTCAGTTGTTCCGGTCAGGTGCACGAGCGAAAGGAATTGATTCCCTTTCGGCATCGACACGATTTCTGATTTTTCCATCGCCTCTGAAAGCCAGTCCTCAGAAGTGAGTGGCGGCAACCCAAGTTGTTGTCGCCAGCGGTCGATGTTGAGTTTGAGGTATTGGACTGGATCGGAAGATGGGGCTGGTAAAGGAGTGACAGTGACACTCGTCTTCTTCGCATTTGCAATTTTCAACGTTTGGTAAATAGGAGCGGGCCCATTGCTGGAGGTCCAGTTTTTGGGCAAATTGATTTTCGGAACACCGGAAGAAACATCAACTCCGATGAAAATCTGTGCAAATTCCGAGCTTGTTTTCTCGAATTCCCCGGTCGGCGCCATCAGTTTGAAGAACCAGACCTGATCTCCACCTCCAGAAACTGGAGCAGAGGTCGATTGAAGATCTTTTGCAACTCGATATTGACGAATTTCTTCATCCTGTTGAAAACACGAACACAGGAGAAGGCATGCCAGAAGAGGAGTCAATCGTTTGAGTGGGCGGGAAATCAGCATATTGGTCCGATGGGGCATTTGCGGATTTGGAATTGCTGTCAAACGAAGCAGTCTGTCGTTGATCAGCGTGAAGTATTTCGAAACGCTAACAATCCTTGTGAAATCGCGGTTATTCACTGAAATTTACAATCCCTTCTTCAGGTTTTGTGGTTCAAGTTTTGTTAGAGCTCATGGATTCGTGGTTGGAAACGATGCCGGTTTAGGAGGGAAACAGCAACCGGGCGTGGTCTGTTATGAATTATAGGCCGCTCAATTCACGAAAGTACACGACGACGTATGAAGATTCCGCGATCCCCTCTGCATTCTCAACTTAAGAAAACGAACTTTCATTTCCTGAACGGAATCAATTCCCCAGTTTGACTCAATGATGCGGTTTCTGGACCTGTTTTGACATTCAGACTCGTGGCGGGCAGCTAATGCAGTCGTGAAAGCACTTTTTAAGGGTAATTGAAACACTGGAGGTACTCTAAATACTCAAACCTGCTCAACCGGACGGATCGGTCGATTCCATGCCTGATTCCGAACAATCGATGCAATCGAATCGCAGAATCTGTCGATTTGGTTGGTAAGGCTCCAGGGATTGCGGAGTCAAGAATTGGTGAATATTAAGCATCAGCTATCTTGGATGGGTACCTATGAGTTCTGAGACCACATTATATACGAGACGTCGTTTTGTCCTGAATTCCGTGGTAACTGCTTCCGCACTCGGGGCAGGAGCACTGCTTGGGAACAAGCTGTTTGCTGATCCTTCGCAAATCGCTTCCAGAGTTCAAGATGCGCCGAGTTCTCATCCGTTGATTCCCGCCTTGCAGATGGGGACAAACTCCCTCAAAGCACTCGATGATGTCAAAGACTACACAGCGACTTTCACGAAGCGTGAAATGATCGGCCGCAATCTCACGGATGCGAAAATGGAGATGAAATATCGCCATAATCCTTATAGCGTCTATTTCAAGTTTATCAGCCCAAGTGCTGGCCGTGAAGCAATTTACGTTGCTGGTGAAAATGACGGAAAGATGCAAGCCCATGAAGTCGGGATCGCAGGGCTCGCTGGAACGCTGTCACTAGATGTCGATGGGCGTCTGGCAATGACGGACAATCGGCATCCAATCACCATGGCTGGTATGCATATCATGGTGTCAACCTTGCTGGAGCAGTGGCTTTCTGACACAAAACTGTCCGGAATGACGGTCAACTTCTATCCGAATGCCAAAATTGGCAAGATCGAGTGCAAAGCAATTGAAACGTCACATCGCTCACCTTCATCAGGTGCAAAGTATGCGATGTCCAGGCTTTACGTCGATGCGAGCACAAACTACCCGATTCGCGTCCAGCAGTACGAATTTCCGAGAAAGAACAAAAAGCAGCCGGAACTCGTCGAAGACTATCTCTACACAGACATTAAAACGAATGTCGGACTCAAGGACATCGATTTTAGTACCAGTAATTCCAAATACGATTTCTGAGAATTGGTTTGAGCTAGATTTGAGCGACTTGTCGTTCAACTGCAAATAAAAAACACCCGCACGAGATTGATCTCATGCGGGTGTTTTATTTTGTGTCTTAAGGCGTTTCCCTATCGGTAGATAGGTTTACTCCTCTTCTTCATCGCTCTCTTCGCTTGCGGCGGCAGGAGCGTCGATGGCCTCATCGTCTTCCTCTGGAGCAGCAGAGTCTGAGAGGGTCTCTTTGATCGGTTGGATGAAATAAAGCTTTTTGGTGCTTCGATTTCGCAGGGCAGTCAGTTTTTCTTCAGCTTTATCCCGCTCATCGTAGGCGAATCGGCCTTCTTCTTTCAGTGTGCCACTGAACACACCCCAGAAGATTTTCTTTCTCTCTGCGGTTTTTGTTTTCCGCTTACGAGTTGTTTTGGCCTTCTTGCGAGTTGCCTTTTTCTTAGTTGCTGTCTTCTTGGCTGTTTTGCCAAGCTTTTCAGCAGCTTCCGCTTCGATTCGTTTTTGAAGGCGTCGAGATGCCATGCCGGTTTCCAGTTTGGCAAGAAGGTTTTCAGCGAATACTCATGACTATGAGCACTCAATTTTATGAACTATTCCGAAGCGAGTAGTGTCACAACTTTTGCTCAGATGTCAAATGACCCGGATGGGGCGCGAAATGAGTCTCAAAAACTGAAGATCGTGACAAAAGTTATTCCTTGAGATTGACGATTGAAATAGGGAGTTCTAAACTCCCGGTCGAAACAGCGAGGGGCCGTAGCTCAATTGGTTAGAGTATCGGACTGTCGATCCGAAGGTTGCGGGTTCGAGTCCCGTCGGCCTCGCTTTCGAAACGCCTGCTACCGTAAAAGGTAGCAGGCGTTTTTTTTGCATTGGGATGTATCACAACTTTCTTATCTATGAATCTATGAGTTGCGATGAGCTTTTCCGCACACAGCTGAAATTCAGGCAGCGTCCCACTCACGGCTTGACAGAATCTTCCTCATGGATGCTCGACCGTGTTCTCGTGAAGAACGAGTTTCATCAATAATGTTGCTGTTGGGCACGAAGCAGGTCCTGAGTACCAATTCGAAAGATGCTCTAAAGACCTAAATGAAACAAGTCGCCCGGGACAGTTGTCCCGGGCGACTTGAGTTGAGGGTCATCTTCTGGTGTCACTCGCTTGATTGGGCGGCTCTACTTTTGGAAATCGCTACCATATTTGGCGACCATGGCTCTGCGGGTCGTTGAGCGTTCTTCGTTGATGATCTGCCAGATTTTGTCTCGATCGGGTTGGGTCTTGGCGACGATATCGGCCTGTTTGGTGCGAACCTGGTTCAGGTTCGTATCGACCTCTGTTTTCATGGGGCGACCGTAGTTGTAGGGGCCGTAAGCTGTCCAGGCTCCGCCGTACCACCAGTCGTATCCGTTTCGATACATCGGTTTTTGTTCGACTTTGTAGGTAATGCTGTGGTTCAGGGCGTCCACTTTCAACCCCATTCCACGCAGCGATGCTCCTAAGCTGCGCAGGTATGAACTCATTTTTTGGCCATAGTCCAGCAGTTCTGGGTCGACGTTTTCGATTGGAAGCTCATCGATGCGTTTTGCAAAATTGTCGTGCCACTGAGCTGTTTGACGATAGTTGTTAATCCGCTTGTAAGCTTTCTCCATGTCGTCCACATTATGGTTCACGGCTCGGTAGTATTTCAGCGAAGCCTTGACATCAATGCCGCTGGCTCCTTGGCTTTTCGGTTCAATCTCCGGTTTTGGAGGCTCTGGAGTTTTTGTCTGTGGCCCCGACGCGGATGGTGGGGAGACTGAGGTGACAAGGCTGAGGATTCGGCGCAAACTCTCACCGGAAAGTGGCATAGTTAAAATCACGGACTTTCCGCGAGTTTCGACGCCAGCGTTTTCGAGTTCATCAAGAGCGGAGCCCGCATCGTTGAGGAATTCGACCAGTAGACTTTTGATGTGTTCCGACTCTGGTCCAATAGTGCGGTCGAAGTCGAGGCGAATCTCTGCCTGGGTCGATTCTTTGACCTGCACTGCCAGACGGACACCTTGCAGTGATTGAAAATCGAGAGTTAAGGCTGTTCTTGCCTGGGTGTTGTTCTCAAGTGCTTTTGACCCAGAGAGGCGATAGCGAATGTGGACCGGGTCGAGCATGTCCTTCATTGAGATTGCCAGAATGATCTGCGAACTGGAATCATCGATGGCCTGAGCAAGGTACTCGTCGAGTTTCGTAGTCTCTTCCTCAGCACTTTCGCTAATCCAGCGGGAGACGTCTTGTCGAGACGCCGGGACAATTCCTCCCAGGATGCGTTCCTGGTTCTCACCTTGAAACTGGACAAAGTAGCCGTTTCGCTTCTGTGAGAAAAAGACAGGGTGCGAATTGATTTCCTGAAGTTCGTTGCCGGTTTCTTTCGCGATTTTTTTGAAATCAATCCCTTCCGGCAAGACTGTCAGGACGGAAGTCCAGTCGCCTCCGCCATGGCCTGGGCGAACGTAAGATGTCCGCAGCAACACATTCACCCAGGGAGGAATCGCGACTCCGCCGTTGAGGTGTTCCGTCTCGTGCTTCTTCTTCCAGTCTTCTTTGACACCCAGCGGGCTGTTGATGAAGTCGTGAACTCTCAGGAGTGCAACAGTATTTGCATCGTCGGGGACGAACTTCAGTAGGCCTTCATAAGATTGTGCATGTAAAGGTGTGAGTGTCCCCCATGAGCAGAAGAACACAATGAAAACTCGAACCGACCAACGCGACATATTACAGCTCCCCAACTCGATGTAGACCACTCAAAGTTTAGCGATCTGAGCATAACAGATTTTTGAGAGTTGGGAAATTAGTTGTGTGTCGAAAGGGAGCCCTCACCCAGTTCGGCAATCAAACATTCCTGCGGTGGTTCACCGGAGGAATGTTGCCGATTTCCAGTGCGTTTCGAGCGATATTCCTACGAGTCAATCATGCAGCTCGAAGAGAGCGGGATTGCTGAGCATACTGGATCCAACTGGTGACTTCTTCGAGATCAGGAGTTTTGGCTGATCTCAAGAGTCTTTGTCCTTTCGTGGAATTCACGAATGGAGAGACGATTTTGAACATTTCGGTCGGTGTGGTTGAGGAAATTTCGTCGACATCCGCGAAGCCACACGCAATGAGAACTTGAGCATCATGCCCGCGGAGTTCAGGGATACGGCAGACGAGGATCGCCTGTTGTTGCCATTCCTCGAGGACATCCGGGGTCAGTCTGCGGGAGTTCAAGCGACCGCTCATTTCTTCGGTATCGCGATTGACGAAGTCGGAAACTGTCATCACGCCGATCTTCTCAAAACGTTCTGCGGTTCTCGCTCCGATGCTGGGAGCATCGACAATTGGACTACTCATATTTAAGAAGAAACGAAGCTCGGCTTCTTGAGTTTCCGATTCAACAACAGAGTGAATTTTGACTGCTTGAGCCCCTTGCACATGACGAGTCGATCCTGAAGTACGGCGTTCGCTAGGTTGTGACTTTCGTCCCGAAATGTGGGAGACAGGAGTCCGGTGTGATCCGTCTCGACGACGGCGATTCACCGACCAGTCGTGAGCAGCTCGGTAGGAACGAGCACGTTGACCGCTGCGGACCCAGTTTTGAAAGTGTGTTCTGTCAGGCCAGTTTGAACGTTCGTTCAACCATGGAAGAAAACCGTATTCACGAGAGCTATCGCGGAGTTGCGTCGCTTTGCGGAATAGGTCATCAGCGTCCGCCTGTGCAAGTTCGCTGGGGCTCAGAATTCCACAAGCTATCAGCAGTTGGGCATCTCGTCCGGTGAGATCTGGAACGCAACACAGCAACCGTCCCTCGGCTTGCCACTGGCGAAGGGTTTTCGCTGAGATCTGCAGGCTGCCCAAAGGAATTTCGGTGTTTTCAGGATCAAGGTCGATCAAGTCGGCGATTGTTCTGACGCCGATTGAACCGACTCGACGCGACATTTGTTCGCCGATGGAAGGGATTTGTCCGATCGGGCTCATCGTTTGCAACCAAAACGGTTCATCGGGTTGGATGCGATCCAGTTGTGCAAAAGACTCATTGTCGTCACCTGTGAGAGGCTGATCAGTGCCGGTTTCTTGAGCGACAACCTCTTTTGAATCAGCTCCTGCTTCCGCTTGTGAAAGTGTCAGTAAGCGATTCACGCTTTTCTTCGTACGTCGAGAGCCGGGGAGGCTTTGGATTGAGACGCCTGATCGTTCGAAAAGATTCGCGAGGTGTTCCTGGCAAGTCAGAATAATCAGTTGATGATGCTTCGCACTGAACTCGACGAGCGTTTCGATGGCAGCGCTGAGGCGGTGTTCGTCGCTATCTGCGAGAACTTCATCCAGGATGAGCGGAAGCTCAATTCCGCGTCGCCGATATTCGTTCCATAACGAGAGTCGGAAGCTCAACGCAGCTTGTTCCAGTGTCCCTCGGCTGAGGGCATGGATCGGCAATTCCGTTGCATTTTCATTGGTGACAACAAGTTCTTCCAGTTGAGTATTGAAGCGAAACGCTGTGTAGCGTCCTCGTGTCATCTTCTTCAGCAACGTTGAGGCTTCTTCAATGACGGGTGAGGCTGTTTCGACTTTCAACTTCTCTTGAGTTCGCTGAAGAACTGTTTGCAACACAGCCAATGATTGCCACTGTTCTCTAGCGTCGGCAAGTTCCTGTTCGAGACTGGCATGCTCGTGGCGGAGCTTCATAACGGAATCGTCATCGGCAAATTGACCGGGGAGCCGCTGAAGTTCGAGGAGTCGGGCTTCAGCTTTTCGTTGCTTCTGCAAGGTTTCTTGCCATTGTTGCTGAAGTTGATGCTTTCTTTCCTGTAATTCAGCTTGGAGTTCTCGATCACCTGGCCGGGCATTGGATGTCGTGACGACCTTCGATGTTGTGACGACATCCTGGACAACCTGCGGTGACGGTTTCGAAATGGAGAGTCCGTCGATGTAGTGAGCGTGATCATCGCAATTGCAATGCTCAAGTTCATGCTTTGTGCGAAACTGGATTCGTTCATCAGTGGTGCGATCGCAGCCATGAATCAGTTCGTCTCGCTTGAGTCGGAGGCTTTGGATTTGGCGAGTCAGTTCCAGCTCGCATTGATCAACTCCGTCTCGCTGCGAGATGAGCATCAGCTGTTCGCTGGCGGACTGCTGACGACTCAGTTCCTGGCACATCAACGCGATTTGTTGCTGGATCGATTTGAGAGACGTACTGAGTTGCCCCTGTAAGTCCTGACAGACGCACTTCGAGAAGTTCTCTGCGTCTCCCAGTTCGGCTAAGACTTTTCCGAGAAGTTGTGTTTGACGTTCAATTGCGGTAATCGCGGACCGTTGTCGCTCGAAAACAATTTCCTGTTCCGGTGTGTCGGTTCCGGTCAACTCGGTTGATGCCAGCGTCAATTGCAATCGCGAACTTGCCAGATCACGCAGCACCTGTTGGGCATGTGCAATTTGACGATCGATCTCTTCGATTTCAGTGACCCAGTTCAGCTCACGAGCTGGCTCACTTCGTTCAACAATTTGTTGCTCTTCAACGATACGCTCTCTGTGAGACCAGAGTCGATCATTGACCTCGGTGAGATCGGATTGAACGAGTTGCAGTTCCGCATTCAGCCAATTGGATTCGGCGCGTAAGCGGTTTAAATCGCGTGTCGATTGAGTAATGTTGGCATGCCATTGGGTGTCTCGCAGCTGGTGCTGCTTTATTCCTTTTTCAAGGAGCAGGGCGACTTCACTTTGGCGTTTCTCGATCGCTTCGATGTTTGTGCGTGATGGTTGTGGTCCAAAAAGATCCTGCCGTTCCAGTTCCACAGTGTTGATTTTCTCTGCGATCCAGGTTGCCTGCTTCCGCTGAGTCTTAAGGTCGATTCCGTCGCGAATTGCGATTCGCAGCATCTCTTGAATGGAATGTGATTCTGGACCACTGACGAAGAAGACGGTGTTCACCAGATCGCTATCGCACTTGCCGAGTCTTTGACGAATTCGAGGAGCCGATTCTTTGTCGCCGTGGTGCGGGCGAATGGCGAGAGTGTCTTCATGACCAGGGCGAGCGTGACGCATAATGTCATAAAAGTCAGAGCCGACTTTGATTTCCAATCCACCACCGGGATTCCCACCTTTCAGTGGCGGAAGTAATCTCAATCGACGTGCCCGCTCAAAGTTGCAGACCATTCCTCGCAAGAATTCCAGAATGGTGGTCTTGCCTGCCCCGTTGGTTCCATAAACCACATTCAGTCCAGAGCTAAGCTGGTCAATCTCCAGCTGAGAGAGAACGCCAAAACCGTCGACGGATATTTTACTGAATTGCATCGGAAAAGTTCCTGAGGAGGAAAATAAGATGATCGTTGAATCGAGATGAACGGACTTGCTAAAGCAGTTTGCTCTACGGCAAGCATTGAAAACGCTTTACGCCGAATTCTGTCGGTGTTCAGTCAGCAGTTCAGGAAGTCTTTGAGCGACTTTTTCTTTGAGTCGTTCTAAAGAATGCTGGTCGATATCGAGAACCTGAAGGTCGAGGTTTTCGTAAACATCGTCCAAGGCGAGCGATTCCAATTCACCTAATGCGATTTGAACCGGAGTGTTGTTGCTGTGAGATGTCGTTTCAGATTCCTGCTTCGGAACAAGCAGGCGGACAGGCCAGCAGTGTGATTGCCGGGCTTGTGCATCGTTCTGCATGAATGACAGGAGTTCTGAGATTTCAAAGTTTGAGAATTTTGTGTTCTCATGGTCTTTGATGGTCAACGACAATGAGACAAGCGTTGGCTGTGCTCGGCGGTGGAGTTCCTCTTCGGACCGTTTGAACTGCTCGATGAGCTGTTGTTGAAGCTGCGATTTTGACTGGTTTGCAGCAACTTCAAGATTGACTCTGCTGAACTGAACAACTTCTGTTTCAACGGTCGAGTGAGACACTCCACTGGAGCTGTCAACTTCCACAAGTGTTGCGTGAGCCGGTCTCGCCTCATCCAACGCCCCCCTCTGGATGGGAGTTAATGAAATCTGAGTGAAGCCCTGATTGTTGTTTCCTTGGTAGCTGATTTTTGAAACACGGCCCATCGATTCGCTCAATCGGAGCACACAATGATGCGGCTGCGGTGACGACTGATTTGAAGCTGGGGACGCCCACTGAAGTTCAATCGGCTTCGAGCCATTGATCACGAGCGAACTCGTTGATTGTGATCGACTGAAAATGTGAACGTTCTCAGGCAGGGGAATTGTCGACGGCCAGTGAAAATGATTGGTCGGTTCGACACAGACCACCTGGATCCCGTGATTCTTCAGCCTTTGAAATTGTTCCTGGAGGAACCAGTAAGGCCGTGTCTCCTGATTGGGAAGACAGAACTTCCCGGCCAGCACAACCAGATGAACGCTCTCTGTCATCGCGGCTGAAAATAATTTTTTCGCAGCCAGAAACCGGGCGTTAATGATGGATGTTTGAAGGTTTGGTGGTAGATCGCCTGAGATTCCGTAAAGAGGTTCATTCAGACAGAGTTCTCCTGCCTGAAGAATGCGCAATGCGCTCCCCATAAGTTTGCCTCCCTGCATCCGAATGGAGTTTGAGCTATCTCAAAAACAATTCGGTCCTTTTTTTGGGTCAATTTCTCAATCATTTGCGGGATAATTGAGTTGAGGTCCTTACGCCTTCGCTCGTGGCCGAAGCTTTGTTGCGGGGGTCTCAATGCCTGAGAAAATCCCTCAATATCTCGGTTTTTCGATGCGTTCTTTGCTTCCATGCAAGGACTTCGGCAGAAAACTATCACAGATTTCCAAGTCCGACAAGACGAGATCTCCCACGCTATAGAATCGAGCTGAAGACTTTGCCCGAGTGTCGCATCCAAGAGAAAAGTGACTTAGAATGGGCACACAGGCAGCTGAGTTTTCGCTTCTGAGTCGCTGTGACTCAGGCGATCATTCCTCTGATCAGGCTGAGACTGCTCTCCGGACGGTCTCTTCGGACAGTCTGTCCGGTTCTGTTTCGTGGTCTGGATCTTGTGTAAGATCAATCAACCTCCCCTGCAGACACTCTCACACTCTCCACATTAGGAAATATTGGTTCATGGCCACTCCCAGAGTTTGCGTTCTCCGTGCCCCGGGGACGAATTGTGATCGTGAAACTGCGTTTGCGTTTGAGACAGCCGGAGCGCAAGCGGAACGTGTTCATCTGTTTCGCATTCTTGAGAAACCAGAACTGCTCAGCGATTTTCAAACGCTTTGCATCCCCGGAGGATTCAGTTACGGGGACGACGTTGGAGCGGGGGTCGTCTTCGCAAGCCAACTGAGGACGCAACTCGCGGAAGTGATTGGAGAGTTTCTTCAGAAGGATACCTTGGTTCTGGGGATTTGTAACGGCTTTCAGGTGCTCCTGAAGGCTGGCATTCTCCCCGGTGGAGCAGGGGAATGGACGAACAGAGACCAGACTGAACGACAGTCAACGCTGACCTGGAATGCGAACGGTCGTTACACCGATCTGTGGGTGAATCTCAAATCCTGTTCGGAGAAGAATGTCTTCCTGAAAGGGGTCGACACCCTCGAATCCCCGATTGCCCACGCTGAAGGACGCTTCATCGTGAAAGATGAATCTGTAATCGCAGACTGGGAAGCCAACGGTCAAATCGCTCTGCGGTATTGTGACGAAAGCGGGAAGACCTCCAAAGAGATTCTCGACTATCCCGTGAATCCAAATGGATCGCTCCAGAACATCGCAGGTCTTGGTGACCCGACCGGGCGCATCCTCGGCCTGATGCCTCACCCGGAACGATTCCTCTTCGCAACTCACCACCCGCAATGGACTCGTAAGAATCTCACCGGCGAAGGTGCTGGCATGCAACTCTTTAGAAATGCTGTCGAGTATTTTGGTTGAGTAACGTCGGAAATGAAGAGAGTTTCGTAGCCAAAGCGATCAGAGAAGCACAAGTTGACAGGTGAAACGTGTTCTTTACGGGCACGTGGTGGAGCAAGCTGCCCTATTCCTGAGTGCCGTTGTATTCGCCCAGTTTTTCCTTTTCCGGCAGATGCTCAGACAGTACAAACTTCGGTCGAGAATGGCTGTTCACGAAGGCTGCGATGTCGAGAGCTTCCTGAGTTGTGAGTGTCTCGTCACCAAGCGGCATGGCCACTTTGAGCCATGATGCGAGCTTCGGAACGCGACTCAATCCGGCACCGTCGTTGTAGGAGTCGTTCCCCCAGACCGGTGGGCCTTCGTCTGTGCCGAGTCCATCTTCGCTGTGGCAGTCTGCACATTGATTTGCGTAAAGCTTGGCGCCACGTTCGATGTTTGGTTTCAGCCCATCGAGAGTGAGTTGCGGGGTGTGGTTCGGACCCAGCGGCTTGTTCGGATTCATTTTTAATGCGCTCCCCTCGGACAGCCAGGTGATGTATGTCGTGATCGCGACAGAGACCTGACTCCCGTTAGGTGGGCGAATTCCGTTCTGGCTCCGCATGAAACAGTTTAAGGCCCGGTCTTCCAGAGTGATGACACGTTTCTCACGGGGAGACCAGGCAGGGTATGCAGCTGCCGTTTCCAGAAAGCTGCCAGCTTGTGGGTGTCTGCCAGAGTCCAGATGACATGAAGTGCAGTTGAGTTTGTTTTGAACATACTGCTTGGACAATGGATGCTCTGATGTCCGAGCGATGATCTCTTCGCCTAGTCGCACAACCTCACCAAGCTTACCGGGAGGATATTGCTTGGACTGAGGTGCATCCTCGGATCGCGTCGAGGACGCCAGTAGTCCAGCTCCAGCGAGAAGAAGTGTTGTCGCCCAAGCCGTTCGCATCTGTCCACGTTTACGCGTCTGTCCATGTTTACGCATGTTAATCCGTCTCTCTTGATCGTATCTGCATCAAATCAAAGGGAATCAAGTCGGCTAGAACCAGTCCGAAAACCTCTGGAATCACAGCTTTTCTCGATGCTTGAGAGCGTAATTTCAGGTTTCAGGTTCAGTTCTAAAATGCAATCTGCATCACCTGCACAACCATATGCAGGCATCACCCCGCTTCCAAGACAAAATTTGTCAGCTGATTGTTTCCTGCGGTTGTCTGCTGGAGTGATCGTTTGCTTTTCAGGAGGATGAATTCTTCATTTTTCGTGACCTTAATCACTCACATTAACTTCTCAAAAAACGCTGAAGAAATTGACTGCTGTGCTGCCTTCGAAACGGTCTCAGGCATCATTCCTGTGGCCCAGTTGTCAGGGACTTCAGGTAGGCGACCAGGTCGGCGAGTTGTTGTTCGCTGAGGCCAGTTTCCAGGCCTTGTGGCATGACGGAGACGGCGGAAGGAGCCATGGCTTCGATTTCGTTTCGCTGAATGACCACGGGGTCGCCGGTTGCCTGTTGGATGGAAAGCGTTTCGGCAGTTTCATGGCTGATGATGCCGGAGACGACTTTGCCGTCTTCGGTGATGATGGAATAAGGTTCGTACTCACGAGCGAATGTCTTTGATGGAAACAGCACCGCTTCGAGTAAGTCACGTTCTCGACGAATTCTTCCGATCGCTGAGAGATCGGGACCGATCTTCCCTCCTTTGTCTCCGATTCGATGACAGGTGGCACATTTCGATTTTTCGCTGAAGAAAATTTCTCTCCCCTTTGCAACGCTCCCATATTTCGTGAGCGGTTCAAGGCGAGTCAGCTTTTCGATTTGAGTCGCTTCCATTGCCTGCAATTCATCGAGCAAAGGTTGCAGAGCCTCCTTAGCGGATGCAGGCCATTTCTTCGAGAGTTGTTCTAACTGCGCAGTCGCCAGTGTTTTGCGGGATCGCCCCGTAGCCAGTGCGCTGGCGAACTCCTTTAACAAGTCTTCATCAGAAATCTTCGCGATCACCTTGAAGATCCCCTGCAGCTCAAGCGGGCCAGCTGAAGGGAGCCATCCCCCCACAACTTTGAGTTGATCCGCATTCAGGTTCGAGGCCCCCAGGATGGCAATCGCCCGTTCGACATGATTTGGTGGTGCGCCAAGTTCGATGGTTTCGATCAGAAAATCGAAACTCGGTGAACTCAGCGTACCAGCCGGGATCGCTTCAATTGCTAAGAGTCGGCTTTCGGATGTCGCTGATGAATCATTGACGATATTTTGCAAAGCATCATTGAACGGATGTTGAACTCCTTTCAGCCCTTGCAATGCAGCTTGAGAGACGCTTTGGTCTTTCGCTTCAATGGATTTCATCCATGGGGCTTTCCAGTCTGCGGGGACTTCTTTGAGTGGTGACCCTGCGATCCCCTGAATCATGGCTGAGAACTTTGCTGGGCTTGCTGGCAAAGTTTGCAGCCCTTTTTGCAGCACAGGTTGCAGCGGTTGCGTTGCAGCGAATTTTTGAAGCAGCGAAACAACACCCGACTCTTCAATGTTGATCTCTCCGTCGATCCATTTTGAGATCAACTCAGCGACCGAGTTCGCCCATTCCGGGTGATCTTCCAGTACTCGCAGCGATGCTTTCATCGTGCCTGGTCCCCCAGCTGCGATCACATTCATCACTTGGTCTGCCTGAATTTGATCGGAGGCCATTTGATGCAATGCTGTCAGAGCAACTCGACGAGTTGAGGAGTCTTTGGATTGCAGCCCCTTGAATGTTTCTTCTGGGGCATCAATTTGCATGAGCGCGAAGATCAGTGCGTGATCTTCTGGACGATCAGCGATGTTCGGAGCGTGATCCAATATCGCAGCGACGGCAGAGGCCTCTCCAATTTGGCCGAGTGACGTCAAAGCTGCGCGTCGCACATGCGGCGATGTATCCTTCAACGATTCGAGCAATCCTTGAACAGCTTGGGCATCCTTTGTGACTCCTGCGGACTTGCAGGCAATAGCACGAACAGTTTCATCTCGATCGGTTAGACCGAGTCGCACAACAGCCTGAGCTTCGGGAGTTCGCATGCGTGTGCAGGCCCAAAGTCCATTTTTACGAATAGGAATATCACCCCGTTGAGTCCATGTTTTCAGGTCTGCAAGAATCGATTCGCCTCGCAATGCACATTCTTCAATTGCACGCTCACGAACAGTAAATCGTGTGTCCATCAACATGAAAATCAGCTGTCGATTGTTCAACTCTTTCCAGTCGATTTGTAATCCGCGCGGGTCGACCCAAGTCGGCATTCCCTCTTTTCGAATCCGATAAATTCCCCCTTTGATATCCGGTTTGGCGATTTGCGAAGTGGGGCACCCGATCCGGAACCAGCCCCCCGTATCGACAAGCAACAATGATCCATCGGCATCTTCAAGAACATCTGTGGGATGGAAATCCGGGTCGCTGCAGGTGAGGAACTCGTGTTGTTTGGATTGATAGGTCGATCCATTTTTGTCGAGCTCCACACGAACCAACTGCCCGGTATTGAAGATGGTGACAAACATACTGTCGACAAAATCTCGTTCTAGAACTCCGCTGCGATACCGCGTAGTTCCCGAGACGCCAACATGCCCGAACTGATGCACTGGTCCAAGCAGATCACCCGTTGGTTGGAACTCCCCGAGGACGCGCTCGGAGTGTGGATACGTTCCTCCGTGTAGCCAATGCACAAGGCAATCAATGCGTGGCGAAGAATAAAGGATATTGACAGTTCCGAGGACATCGCCCGAGTCGGTGAAGTCGACTTCAACCGGGTTATCCATTCCTCCGCCCGCATGAACTTGCAGGTCGCTTCCATCGGGCCAGGAAGAGAAAATATACGATCCCGATTTCTTCGATTTGACGTTCCCATGTCGGTCTTTGATTTCGTGGCCATGGCGACCATCGCACCAATAGATCCGACCTTCCGGGCTGAGGAAACAGCCAGAGACACTCGCGGCGTTTCCGCTGAATCCGAACTTGGCTGGCAATTTTTCGCGAACATCAGCGACTCCGTCGTCGTCTGTGTCTTCCAGTCTCCAGATGTATGGCGGAGCCGCGACATAAAGAGATCCTCGATACCAGCATGCCCCCATCGGAAGAGTCATCTTGTCTGCAAAGACTGTAGACTTGTCGAAGATTCCATCGCCGTTGGTATCTTCTAGCATCTTGATGGAATTCGGAAGTTGCTCTTCAAGATCGTTATTCCGCAGATTCAATCCGGCGCTCTCCGCGACGAACAACCGACCACGATCATCGAATCCCGCCATCATTGGATGTTGAGCCAAAGCGGAACTGGCGACCTTTTCAACGGTGTACCCTTCCGGGACGCGGATCAAATGACTCTTGTCAAACTCGTCCTTCTGAGCCTCTTCCTCGACTGAAACGTTCTGCTTTGGCAAAGGAGGATTGAAGAGAACCGTTTGTGATTCGCCGCCATTCAGGAGGTCGTACTTCGGAAGCTGGTTCGTCTTGAAAAATTCATTCAACCGATTCTGCAATGTTTCCTGCTGCTCGAGAGCTTCACTCGCTCCGTAGATATTGTGTTGTTCTTGCGGATCATCTTTCAAATTGAAAAGTTCATCAGGACCATTCGGATAACGGCGAGTCAGTTTCCAATCGTCGGTTCGCAAAGTTCGCAAGAATTCGAATTCGTAGAACGCTTCCGAAACCCAGTCCTTGATTGACTTCCCTTTCAGTGCTGCTGAGAAGTCTCGTCCGGGAGATGGCGGATCGTTGGTGAGGGCATCGCCAAAACCAAGATAGTTGATCAACGTCGGCATGAAGTCATAGTTTGTGACCATTAAGTCAGAACGCTGACCCGCTTTGATTTGCTGCGGATGCCTCCAGATCATCGGGATACGCATCATTTCGTCGGTCGCAGTGACTGGTCGAGTGTGGTCACCCATGCCATAAAAACCGCCATGCCCGCCTGCCCAGCCTTGATCGGCAGCGAAGACCACAATCGTATTCTCATCAAGTCCCTGTTCTTTGAGGGTCTCCATCACACGACCAACACCATCGTCGACGCCGCTCACTTCGCTCGCCACTCGACGATTCGAAATCGGATTGTTCATGTAGTCGAGATTGTTGAACTGCCAGGGATGCGGATCGACATTCGGGAACGATTTCAGCTCCTGGTTGCGATAATGTTCGACATGCCGATTTTTCCCTTCATCGAGAAGTAATCGCCCCAGAGCATACGGTCCGTTGTAAGCGAGATAGAGAAAGAACGGACGGTCGTCTTCCTGCTTGATGAAGTCAACTGCATGGTCCGTCCAGAACTCGGTCAGGTACTTCGGCTCGGTTCGCTGTTTGCCATCTTCAATGATTCCTGCACCATAAAAAGTTGATGTGCCGCCATGTGGCATCGTGATCCAGTAATCATCCAGCTCTTCCTGCGGCTGCATGTTTCCGCCTAGATGCCATTTACCGACCAGCCCACAGCGATATCCTTTTGATTTCAAAATTTCCGGGACCGATTGAAATTCTTCGAGCGTGTTTCTGGCATCGGGACCGACCTGTAATCGACCACCATGCAGGAAGCAGTGGACACCGTGCTGAGACGGCATGAGACCTGTCAGAAAGGTCGCCCGCGTGGGTGAGCAAACCGGGTTCGATGAAAACGCCCGAGTCATCAGCGTCCCTTCTGCAGCCAGCTTGTCGATGTGAGGCGTCCGAATTTCTTCGTTGCCATAGCAGCCCAGCGTCCAGGCTCCATGGTTGTCGGTCAGAATAAAGACAACATTCGGATCTTTTTTTGACTCTGCTGCCAAGAGTCCGCTGATCGAGACGAAGCAAAGAGTTAAGAGAACCAGATAATTTGAAATCAATCGCAACATGAAGTCTTCCTCGAAAGCAAACACAACATCCACTGGACAGCCATTTTCATCAACTGAGCATAACCACTCCACTTTTTCCAAGCTATTGCACAGCCAGAGTTTCACTTAGACAAAGGTTCAAAACACTCTCAAATTTCCTATCAGGTTCAGAAACGCTGAACTCGGCGCAGCTGGTCGCGAATACAATTTCTGAAAAGACTCGATGTTTTCTCGCCGATCATGAGTTTCTCGCCAAATTCAAAACATTTCTTGTTGTTCCCGCCAACAAATCGTATCCTGAATACGTAGAAATAGCGGCTCACTCAATTCTGCCGTGATTGTCTACCTTTTTGACTCTAGAGACTGGTCCCATCGAGCGATGTCAAACTCACCCAAGGCTCAACACCTTCTTCAGCAGGTGCAATTGCGGCTGACCATTCGCAAAATCGTTCAGCGAGCATTTCTCGTCACGCTGATCTTGGCAGCGGTGTACTTAACGTTGATGCTCGTAGGGCGTTTGACTGGCTACTTCCCGGATTGGTTCACACCGTTCTCCGTGTTGATGGTCCCGGAAGTCGGCTTGTTGATCGCAGTGTTGCTCCCAGGTCGACCGGAGCAGAGTCAGGCCGCCCATGCCATTGATGAAAATCAAGGAACGCACGATCTGTACCTCACGCTGCTTTCAGTGAAGACTTCACAATCAGAATACAAGCCGCTCGTCACCATGAAAGCGGAAGAGCTCGCCGGGAAGATCGATGCTGGCTCAGTCGCGCCGTTTCAATGGGAGAAGTCGTGGTTATGGACTGCCGGAGCAATGGCTCTCCTGTTCGCGGGGGCGTTCTTTGTTCCGACACTCGATCCGTTCGGCAAGGTGGCAGAAGCCAAACAGGAAGAACAGCAAAAACGTCTGATCGAAGAAACCGCCAAGCAGACCGAAAAACGCAAGGCGATTCTGGCAGAGAAAGAAATCGAAGCTGAGAACTCCGAAGCGGTCGAGAAAGCACTTGAGGCACTCAAGAGCGATTTCGGAAAAATGAAAAGTGGTGATCGCAAAGCCAACCTCGCACGCTTGAACAAACACCAGAAACAAATCGGTGAG
Organism: Thalassoglobus polymorphus; assembly: GCF_007744255.1. Taxonomy (GTDB): domain Bacteria; phylum Planctomycetota; class Planctomycetia; order Planctomycetales; family Planctomycetaceae; genus Thalassoglobus; species Thalassoglobus polymorphus. Next base: position 187,024 of record NZ_CP036267.1, read on the forward strand.
AAATTCCGCAAGCTGAACTCGGGGGAATTAAAATCACTCAATGACAAAATGAACGGGCAGCAAAAGCTGGGGGCCATCCGCGATCAGGAACTCTTTCGGAAATGGAAAAAAGAATTGCAGCAAGGAAGTGCCGAAAGTATGAAGAGCGAAGTCGACAAGCTCCAGGAAGATCTCGAACGCCTCGCCAAGACGACTGATCCTGTCGAACGAACCGAACTCGAACGACAGATTCAAAAGAAGATGAATGAGCTCTCCGACTTTGCATCCAACAAAGTCGGCTCCAAGGCTCTCAATGCAGCCATCGAGCGTGCGAAGCAACAACTCGAAGCCGCCAAAGATGGCAAGCTCTCCAAAGAAGCGATGGAGGCTCTCAAAGAATCGCTGGAAGTCGCGCAGCAGGAAATGGAAATGCTTGCCCAGTCTGCCCGCGATATGAAAGACCTCGAAGAAGCTCTTGAAATGATCAGCATGGCGAAGCAGATGAACGCTGACGGAAAACTTGACGGAGAAATGTTTCCCGGCGAAATGACTTTGGAAGATTACGCAGAGTTGTATGCTCAGATGATGGGAGACGGCATGGGGCAGGGTGAAGGAGAAGGCGAGGGCGAAGGAACCGGCGGACAAGGTTTCGGTGAAGGGGGAGAGGTCGAAGAAGACGACTCCATCGGGACGGACTTCATCGACGAAAAATCAAAAGCCGCCATCCAGAAAGGCCGCATCTTGCTCTCCATGAAGACCAAAGGCCTCTCCGACTCCGGCGACATCACCGACGCCGACTACAAACGCATCGTCGGCGAATTACAACAATCACTCGACGACGTCATCGAACAAGAACAAATCCCCCCCGGCTACCTCGAAGGCATCAAAAAATACTTCGACACCCTGGAAAAGTCCGAGAAAAATTAGAAACCCAATCCCTCAATTTTCCCCGCCAAAATCGCAACACAAACAGCAACCTGAACCGAGCGTTGCCTCTCCGCTAACAGGCATCAGAAACAAAACCGTTTAGCAAACGCCAAATTCTGCACGAGAAATGCACGATGACACTGCTTGCGAGAGAGTGAAAATGAATGGGGCTGGCGGGACTCGAACCCACAACCAACGGATTATGAGTCCGCTACAGCGGGCGTCTTTCATAGGGAAACAGGGCAAAAGTAAACCTTTTAAGGGCTTTTCCGTCCTAGTTTTGGGCCGTACGGGCTTTGGTGGGTAACCAAATCGGTAACCAGGAAAGTTAACCAGGTTGACGACAGGTTGACGCTTCGGATTTCTTGAAAAGTTTCTCGCGTGTCTATGCTCTTGCGATTGAACATTCTCGAAAAGTTTTCTTGCCCGTTTGGTTTATTTTTCGGTTGATTCGGCCCTGGTGATAGAGAGTCAATTCTTTTTATCACTTACGGAGTCAGAACAATGACAGATTGCCAGCCGGAACGCCGGACAGTCACGCAAACGGGCACGCTACTTGAGGACATTCGAGAGGCTATCGAACAGCCGGGTTTTATTTCCGGTCCAGGAACGCGGCCGACAGCACTTCGAGGGGTGGCGGCTCTTTGCTTGTGCCACGGCATGGGGTGGACTCAAGAGGATGCGGCGGAGGCGTTGGGGTTTTCCGATCAGTCTGGAGTGGCTAAGGCCATGGAGCGATCAGCGGCCCGGCTTCGCAAGTTTATGGCAGTCGATTTATCTCACGCTCGAAATGCCGGCGTGCTTTGTCCTCATTGCGGAGAGGACACAACCGAGACGGGAGAAGAGGCGGTTTTCGAGCTTCCGGCCGATGGCTTCCAGGTGGTTGATGATCCACGCCGGAAGTTTCAATAAGCGTCCGGCGTTTCCCGTAAATAAGCAACCTACCACAGAGAGCAGAAATGAGCATTGCAACCGTTATTTTAGGCGAGTCTGGCAGCGGAAAAACTTCCAGCCTACGCACGCTTGACCCGAACCAAACCTTGATTATCCAGCCGGTGAAAAAGCCGTTGCCGTTTCGCTCGGCAGGCTGGGAATCGTCCGTACGGCCTACAGATGATCCGGCCGAAATTCAAAAGATTATCCCGGAAGCGTACAGAGCCGGGAAGCGGGTTTTCGTCATTGACGATTTTCAGTACACAATGGCGAACGCTTTCATGCGTCGGAGCGGTGAAAAGTCTTTCGATAAATTCACTGAAATCGGCCGGTCAGCTTGGGACGTTATGCAAGCGGCCAACAATGGGCCGAACGATGCGCGCGTCTACTTTCTTTGGCACACCGAGACAACAGCGGACGGCCGGACGAAGGCCAAGACCATTGGCAAGATGCTCGACGAAAAGATTACCGTTGAGGGCTTGTTCTCAATCGTCTTGCGTTGCCATTGCCTGGACGGACAGCACTTCTTCACAACCACTACAGACGGTTCAGACCCGGTCAAATCTCCGTTTGATATGTTTGCTTCGCCGAGCATTCCTAACGATCTCGGCCACGTAGACGCGGCCATTTGCGAGTATTACGGGATCCGTTAAACGGCCCGTTCATTCAGCGACTTACCACAGCACTTTTTACCACTAGAGAGAGGCGATTTCATGCTATTCACGACAAATGCAAACATCACCACACTACCGGCGTTTCATCCTATGGCCGGTCCATCGAGAGCGGACATTAAGGCGGGGGCCGTCAAGGTTCGCAAGCGGCCGAGTCCTGCGGAATGTTGCAGCACGGTCGAACTGATTGACGAACTGCAACGGCGGGGAGGGGGCGGGGAGAACGCTGGAGTTATTGCAATCCAGGACGGAGCCGGCACGAATCACATCCGCGTTTTCGGAAACTTGGCGATTGTGACGCTCTTGTTTCTGGGGGCTCAAGTGGCCGTTTCCCGTCTCGTTGGGCGAAGCGTTAAGGAACTCTAGGGATCCACTCGCACCAAGCAACCTACCACTTTTTTCACTCTACGACAAAGGCTTTTTCATCATGGCAGCTATTGACTGGAATCACGACGACTATCAGGAATCACGCGGCGGGGGACAACTTTACCCGGCCGGTGACTATCTTGTGAAGATCGTCAAAGAAGAGAAGCGGGAAACCAAGACGAAGAACGGCGATCTCTTGGCGTTGGAATTGTCTATCGGGGACGGAGAACACCGGGGCGGCGTTCTGTTCTGGTCTCTCAATCTCTGGCACAACTCAACTCGGACTCGCGATATTGCACGGGGAGAATTGAAAGGCATTTGCAACGCCATTAACAAGCCAACGTTGCGGGACACTTCCGAGCTTTGCGAGATCCCGTTTATTCTCACGTTGGGGCTGAAAGGAACCGGGGACGACATGCGGCAAACGTTCCAGCGATGCCAGCCACGGAACAACCGGCCGCAACCACCACCACAGCAGCCGGTTCAACAGCCGTCCCAACAGTACACGCAGCAGCCACCACAGCAGCCGGTTCAACAGCCGGCCGGGCCGCAATCACAGCCGGAACCGGGGCCGGGTGCTCCAGTCTGGTAACGACGAACGCCGGAACGGTTTCCCCCTGGTTCGATTCCAGGGCCGGCTTTTGATTTTTTTACGCAACCTACCACAAGCGAGAAAGAGCAATGCAGGCAAGGCCATATCAAGCCGATTCGATCCGGTTCGGATACGAGGCACTTCGAAGGGATCCACAGGCCCGGCCGTTGCAGGTCATTCCGACAGGCGGCGGGAAAACAATCATCTTGTCGACGATTGCACGGGATGTCACAACGCATTGGGGCGGCCGATGCTTGATTTTATCGCACGTCAAAGAGCTAGTGGGTCAATCAGCGGCCGAGATTCTTGAAGTTGATAGCACGCTAGACGTGGGCGTTTATTCGGCCGGTCTCAAGCGGCGTGAGACAGAAAACGCAATTATCACGGCCGGGATCCAGTCCGTTTATAAACGGGCGGCCGAGCTAGGGCCGTTTAACATGGTTATCGTCGATGAGGCCCACTTAATTCCGCCAGACGGAGAAGGAATGTATCGGACATTTCTGCAAGATGCAGCAATGGTTAACCCCAAATTCCGGCTGATGGGGTTAACGGCAACTCCTTACCGGTTATCGTCCGGATTGATCTACGGAGAAGGCGAGATTTTCACGGAAATTGCCTACGAAGTCGGCGTTAGGGAACTCATTGCCGATGGGTATCTATCCCCGCTGGTCTCAAAGCGGGTGACAGAATTCGACGATAGCGGCATTCGGGTAACCAGGGGAGACTACAACGCTTCGGATATGGAATCTTCCATGCTGCAAACGGTCTCTGAAGCCGTTCGCGAAACAATCGGCCGGACGAAAGACCGCAATAGTGTCTTGATCTTCTCGGCGGGCGTGTCTCATGCGGTGGAGATTTGCAATTTCCTACAGTCGGCCGGCGAAACGGTCGCGTTGATCACAGGCGATACCGATCCGGCCGAGCGTGACGAAACTATCGTTAAGTTCAAGGCCGGAGAGATCAAATATCTTGTCAACGTCAACGTTTTAACAACGGGATTCAACGCACCGAATGTTGACGCGGTCGTTCTGTTGCGTTCAACGCTTTCGCCGGGGCTTTATTATCAAATGGTTGGCCGGGGCTTCCGGCTGTTTCCGGGGAAAAGGAATTGCCTGATTTTAGATTTCGGCGGGAATGTCATGCGTCACGGGCCGGTTGATCAAGTCAACATTGGACACGGCAAGAAACGAAAAGGGGAAGCCGGCGAAGCACCTAGCAAGGTGTGCCCGCAATGCCAGTCTGAGAACGCAGCCGGCCGGGCATTGTGCGTCGATTGTGGCTTTGCGTTTCCGATCCAGGAGAAGCCGAAGCACGAAGCGGAAGCGGACGACGTTGCCCCGTTGTCCGGGGAGATCACAGAGGACGTTTTTGAGGTCCACGACACGGAGTTTTATCTACATACCAAGATGGGGGCCGATGAAACGGCACCAAAAACAATGCGTGTTGACTACATGGTTTCATCGGGCAATAGCATCAGTGAATGGATTTGCATTGAGCATGATGGTTTTGCGGGGGATAAGGCCCGTAAATGGTGGGCCGAGCGTTCACGCTTGCCGATGCCACACACGGCAGCCGATGCGGTGAACATTGCCCGGCTCGGCGGCTTGTCAGTCACTCGCGAGATCACACGGCGGAAAGTGTCCGGGGAGCGGTTCTCATCTCTGGTTGATTATGTCCTGGATGAACGGCCGGAAGTCGGCGAAGCCGGGGCCGATCCGCTTGAAGAGTTTGAGGAAAATCGAGGACTCAAACAGCTTGCGTTGATTGATCCCGATGACGTTCCATTCTAACGATAAGAAAGGCAAGCAGTGAATCACAATAACACGAAAGGTGAGTTCAATGAGTAGGCATTGTTCGCAGGAGCTGGCGGCGGATTACTCGCCTCAAAGTTACTGGGATGGAATACGGTTGCGGCGTGCGAAATTGAGAAATCCAGGCGGCGGATCCTATTGCAGCGACAGAGAGACGGAATCCTTGACCGGTTCCCGATATGGGACGACGTCCGCACTTTTGACGGCCGACCCTGGAGAGGACTTGTCGACATTATCACCGGAGGATTCCCGTGCCAGGACGTCAGTATTGCGGGTACAGGAAAAGGGCTTGCCGGCTCACGTTCGTCGCTATGGTTCGAATATGAGCGAATCATTGAAGAAGTTAGACCTAGTTTTATCTTCGCGGAAAACTCGCCAAACCTGCGAACTAGAGGACTTACCAGAATCGTCAAGGGACTTGACCGCCTGGGGTATGACTGCCGGTGGGGTGTTTTGGGAGGTTGGCACTTCGGCGCGAGTCACAAAAGGAACCGAATGTGGGTACTTGCCTACGATCACAGTTCAGGACGCCAGAAACAATGGAGGTCCAAGCCAGATGAGGAGGAATACAAAGCCTTTGAATGCGGTTGTGGGTGGCCCCGTGAACCCGTACTGGAGCGAGTGGCTTATAGGGTGGCCAATAGGGTGGACAGACTTGAGGCCGTTGGGGATGGACAAATTCCAATCGTGGCGGCAACAGCATTTAAGTTGCTTTCTGAGGGATTACTCTAACGACAAGAAAGGCAAGACATGTGCGATAAAGCAAAGCGGTCAATCAAAGCCGGTTTAAGGAATCGGCGGGCTATCCTGGTTATTGCTATGGGTGGGGAGTGCGAGTTTTGCGGCTCGGCGAATCGTCTCGAATTCCATCATACGGAGCCCAGAAAATGGGTTGCGGCAAAAGTGAATCAGTCGACACGCCAGAAGATGTACGAAAAGGAATTCCTTTCCGGGAAACTCGCGTTAGCGTGCAGTGATTGTAATAAACGGCTCGGGAAGCCAGTAAGCGACAATACAAAGGGAAAACGTCAATAATGCAATGCCTAGACTACGCGAAAGAGTTACACGAAGCGGGAATTTCTGTTTTCCCGGTCGGATCCAATAAGGTTCCACGGGGGCCATGGAAGCGGTTTATTAAGACCCGGCCAACAGCGGAAGAGGTCCAGGGCAGTTTTTCGCAGCCGGTCGGGATTGGCCGGGTATGCGGGGCGATCTCTGGCAACTTAGAGGCGATTGATTTCGACATTGACGATGAGGCCGAAACGGACTTAACCACAGACGATGCGTTGAGGGCGTGGGCGGCAATTGTGGACGAATTGCGGCCGGGATTGCGAAGCAATCTCTGTCTAATCCGGACGCCACGACCCGGCTATCACGTTAACTATCGCTGCGAAAGCCCCGTAGAGGGCAACCAAAAGCTAGCATATGTGCCGAGCCGATCACAGGCCGGCAAGTGGAAGGCAATTTTAGAGACACGCGGGGAGGGCGGTTACTGTCTATCACCTGGATCGGCAGATTTTTCGCATCCGTTGGGGGCGTCGAACTATCAACACATCGCCGGGCCGAAGTTGTCGGAGTTGCAGACGATCACGGCCGATGAGAGGGCCGTTCTATTGCAGGCGGCCCGGCAGTTCAACTGCAAGCCAGAGCTTGTTTCACATGAGCGTCCGGCCGGGAATTCCGTCGACCGGTCTGAAGGGATCCGGCCGGGCGATGATTTCGAGCAACGTACGACATGGGCGGAAATCTTAGAGCCGGCCGGCTTCACGTTCGTTGGTTCCGAGGGCGACACCGGACGTTGGCGACGTCCAGGAACAAAGAGTTTACTGTCTGCGACCACAAACGCGGGCGGCTCGGGCTTGTTCTATCCGTTCTCGCCGAATTGTGGAATGGAACCGAACCGGGGTTATAACAAGTTCTCCGTTTACGCTTGGCTGAATCACGGCGGCGATATGTCAGCGGCGGCCAATGAGTTGACGCGTCAAGGCTACGGAAAGCGGGCCGATCTAAGCCACGTGAACATTGACGAGGCGTTAAGAACGGCCGAGAAGCGGAACGAAGAAAAAAGCCAGTCAACCGAATTTCCGAGCCACTTATTACACGTTCCGGGGATGATTTCCGGCTTAATCGATTACACGATTCGCACGGCGTTTATTCCACAGCCGGTTTTGAGCTTGGCGGCTTCAATCTCTTTGATGGGGGCGTTAATTGGCCGGAAGGTGACAGACGATTTCGGAAGCCGGGCGAATGTTTACACGGTCGGGCTTTGCCGATCAGGTGGCGGCAAGGAACACAGCCGGAAAGTGAACAAGGCGGCATTAGTTGCAGGCCAAGCCGATCCGATTATTGGCCCGGAAGAATTCGTTTCGGGGCCGGGAATTATCAACGCCATTGGCGAGCCAGATGAGCCGGCACTCTTGTTTCAAAATGATGAGATCGGCCGATTCCTGAAGTCTATCGGCAATGGCCAGAAGAATCCTCATTTGTATCAAGTTGTTACCGTTCTTATGAAGCTTTTCACATCGTCCGATTCTGTTTTCTTGGGAGCGGCGTACGCGGATTCAAAAAAGAACATCAAAATAGATTGCCCGAACGCTTGCCTATACGGGACGACGGTTCCGGGATCGTTTTTCGACTCATTAGAAAAGGAGAGTTTAACGGATGGCTTCGTTTCAAGGTTGTTGATTTTCGAGGGGGACGACAACGCAGAGATCAACACGCGGCCAGTTCGCGAAGAGTTTCCGGCCGAGCTTGCAGCGGACGTAAAACGCTGGTTTGAGTTCAAGCCGGGCGGGAACTTGTCGGACATTACAGCACAGCCGAGAGTCGTTCAAACAACGCCGGACGCCGGAAAGATGTTGATGGATTTCACAGTGAGAAGCTTATCGCAAAGAGACGATGACATTGAACAAGCATTGTGGAGCCGGGCCGGGGAGAAGGCCCGCAAGCTTGCTCTTATTCACGCTTGTTCAGAGAGTTTCGATGATCCATTGATTGATACGCACGCGGCCGAGTGGGCCATTGAGTTGGTGACCTACTTAACGCAGCGTCTTCTTTCGATGGCGGTTGATTACGTGTCGGAAAATGAACATGAACGCAGTTGGAAGAAGCTGGAAAGAGTGATTCAAGACCGGGGATCAATTCGCTCATCGGAGTTGCACGCAAAGACACGATTTCTCAAGGCTTCCGAGCGTTGGGGAATGCTAAAGGAACTGGAAAGCCGGGGCGTTATTGCCATCTCGGATGAGGGCAGTTCTGGCGGAAGAAGAGCGTCAATGATTACCTGGACGGGGGATTGAATGGTGAGTTTTATATCTTTGGCAATTGTTGCCATTGTTGCTTTTTTAGTTGGCTATGAAGCCGGAAGGGATTAATAGAATGGCAATTAACGGATGCAAAAAAGGGAAAGCAGGAGAGAGAGAGCTTTCTCATGCTCTTAATGGTTTGCTCGGCACGTCTTGCCGGCGTGGTCAGCAGCACACCGGACTGGAAGGAAAAGACGTTGTGGGGCTCGATGGTATCCACATTGAATGCAAGAGGGTTGAAAAACTCAACCTGGACAAAGCCGTTCAACAATCCGTGCGGGACGCATCGGCCGAAGATGTGCCGGCCGTTTTTCATCGTCGGAATCGTCAGCCCTGGTTGGTTACGGTTCGGCTCGATGACGCGGTTTCATTCGCGGAAAGGATCCTGGAGAACAAAGCGGCGGGGGATTCTGAAGCACTGGCACATATGTTTCTAAACAATCAATTCACAGAAGAGTAAGCAGCAACCTACCACAAACACGAAAGAAAGAACTTATGACTAAGAAATCCCATAAAACCACCATGCCATTCTCTGTAATGGCGGCCGGTAATGTCGACAAGTTCACCGGTTCCATTAAGCGGGCCATCCGTCTTTTTCGGTCAATGGCGGCCGAGCGGGGAAAGGTGAGAGAGCTGGAATCTCTGGTGTCTCTTTACTCTCGCGAGCTTGGCAAGATGTCGGTTCGATACGCCGAGAGTGCAAGCCGGGGCGATTTGCTGAAAATGCAGGTGGGCGAACTCAAGGAGAAGTTGCAGGCGGCGGAACGCCGAAAGAATGAACTCTCTAGCAGAAACGCAGATCTCACCATGCAATTGCAGTCTGAGAAGGCAATGAGAATGACAGCCAACAATCGGCACTTGAAGTCTGAAGAAGAACGGCAAGTTCAAGGCGAGCTTCTAGCCGATTACCGGGACCAGCTAGAGCAGGCCAACAAGACGCTGGCAATGTTCTCTGAGATGTCATTTCGGGAGCTTCTCGGCTGGTTCTTCGCCAGTCGTTAAGCCGGGCCGGCTTCTTCACTCTTTGACCTATCACAGAAAGCAGACGAATGAATTGCAATCAGCGCACGACTTACGGAATCATGAGCAGCCCGGCCAGTTCATGCAGGAAGTACGGATGGTGGCCGGGGACAATCGTAACGGCCGATCCGTTGCAGGCCGGCGACTGTCCACCATTGTTGCGAATCCTGGACGTCGGAACGATGCGAGTGACAGTTGAAGTCGTCCAGGTTGGCGACTTACAAACCAAGCGACCGCGAGAGGTTGCCGAAACTTCACAGCCGGGCGTTTTCGAGTGGTTCCACCGTATGCGGAACTGGCAAGTGTCCGAGCATTCGCCGAGCAAACATCTAATCTTGAAGAAAGCCGCAGCAAGAGAGTTGCTAGACGAATGGTTCCGGGCAGCGACAGAAGGGAGGGACGACAACGCGGAGGCAATCAGCCAAGGTCTCCGGGAGCTTCTCGCGAGCAAGTAGGCAAACGGCCCTGGAGAAATCCGGGGCCGTTTTTTTATTTTCAGAAATAACTTGCGTAAGTTTGTTGCACTGTCGGTTAAACTTGTATGAGATTCTTTCTCACGCGGACAGCAACCTACCACGAACCGAAGGCGATCCAATGAACATCACGCGGACGCAATGCGACAAAACTTATCTTTACGTTGATAACGTCATGGGAGTGACGAGAGATTTTCACGAACATATCGCGGCTTTCGTATTGCATGCAACGCCATTGCCGGGAATCATTGGCGATCTCTTTGAGATTACGATACTCAAGGGGTACAACGCCGATGGATCCGACAGGGGCATTGTGAACTGGCAAGATTGAATTCTCTTTCAACCGAAGGCGATCCAATGAGCAAGAAAAAAAGCAAGATTCATAGACAGCCGATCTCAGGCCCGGTTGATTGGTGGGACGCATTCAAGGCAGCAGCCAAGAAAGACGGCCGGCCGTTATCCGAATGGGTGACCGATCTCTGCAAAGACGCGTTGCCGGCGAGCGAACGAAAGAAACTCAGCGAGAGAACGCCACAGGGCCGGCCAAGAGTTGAGAAGGGCAAGGAGCAATGAGACCACGGACCGAACTTGAGGAACTCGGCCGAGCCATCCAGGCATTGCGGGCCGAGCTATTGAAGATTCTCTATCCGGTCATAGAGCCGGCGTTAAACTTCCTTGCCGGCGTTCTTCGTTGCCGGCAAGGAGATCAACCTACCACAAAGGAAAAAGATAAATGAAGACAATTACCGAACACATTGAGCAGCTAATAGCGGCCGGCGTTGAATCGCCGAGCGTTTTAATTTCCTATGAGGATGGAAAAGGAAAGTGCATTGGCCCGCATTGGGTTATCACGGCTGGGGGCAGGGTGAACGGGAAGGCTGCGCAATGTTCGCAAAGAGTCACGGCGTGGGCAGCAGAGAGGGCCAGGTGTTGTGCGATTCAAAAAACGATCCAGATAGCGTTCGAAAGGATGGCGTTTTTTGCGGCATGCCACACAGCGAGCGATTAACTACGATTCCAGTCTAAGCAACTCAGAAAAAGCCCGGTCCAGGTTAAGCTTGAACCGGGCTTTTTCGTTTTCTCGAAAGAAACTTGTGCAAGTTTGTTGACCGTCAAAATAAACTTGTGTAACATTTCGGTTCACGAGACAAGCAACCTACCACAGCAAACGGAAATAAGACGATGGCGAATGCAACACGCAACGAACGAATCCAGAGAATGGAAAAGACACTTTCAGGAATCGCCGGCCGGGCCGTTGAGTTAACAATCAGGGGAGAGAAGGCGTTTACATTTTCATACGCCGGCCGTCCAGGGGAAGCACAGGCGAAGCTTTATAAGTTCTTCCAATCGTGGGCCGACGGATCCGTTAACCTGGAATGCGAATACGACGAAGAGTTCCAGGAAACTTTCATTTTCCTAGAGATCTCATAAACGTTCAATCTCGGCCGGTCCAGGAATTACCAGGGCCGGCCGGGCTAGCATTTAGCTCGGCCATTGTTTTTTTCTTACACAATTTCGACTCAACCGGGCCGTCAATAAAAATCAGGGGGATTTGATGCCAGACGTTAGGGAATTTTTAGACGATTCACTTTCTAGTGAAATGCGGGATCTTATCCACTCGCTACGCCGAACGATTGCCGGCTATGAGGCGGCCCTATTCGATGGCGGCCGGCCGGGGGATGATCCGGCGTTGTCGGCGTATCATGCGGCTATGTCGTCTCCGTTGAGTTGCCGGGCTGATCATAGTGAGTCGGCAACAAGAAAACTCATTCGAAAGAAAGGAACGAAGCCATCCAGCCGAAAGTGGATGAGCTACCAGGAAGCACGAACTCTAGTCCACTCGCTAAGAATACCCGAAAAGACCGGCAAGGCCGCCCGCAATGGCTGGCGGGCATATTGGAAAGAGAACAACCGACCGGACGGTCTGCCATTCGATCCAATTTCCGTATACAAAGACTTTGTCGATTGGTCGGATTTTCTTGGAATGTCGGCCAATGAATTATCAGGCGAAGCAAACAGGCTAGAGGGCGAGCGAATAATGAGAGTTATAGTTGCTAATAGAATCGAGTCAGTTTCTCAATATAGGTCGTTCCGGAAAGACCTAGCGGGAGAGGTGGCTAAATTGCCGGCGTATTCGACCCTTGCAAGGAAAGAATGGTTCAAGGGGTTTCCCAAAGTGGAAGGATCCGCATCGGCTCGTCACGAAAGTCGCACCTCCAGAGTATACACGGGGGACTTCAACGCCAAAAAGTTCTATTCCTATTGCATCAGGCATGAAATCACATCTATCAAAAAACTGAAGACTCACAGGCGAACACTAACCGACGAACAGTGCCAGGATTGCCCTACGAGGGAATACTTGCAGAAGGACAGTTCAGGCTTTCTAGGCTTTCCGACAATCGACGAAGTAGACGAAGCCAAGCAGCAATAATCCGGCCACACATCGCCAGGAGCCACAGAGAGCCGTCAGGACGCGTTCAACCGTCTTGGCGGCTCTTTTTACGTCTTGTGCCCGCAAGTCTTCTCTCAGGGTCACTCTGGAGTCCTGCGGAGCGAACCTGGCCGACACTCAACCACGCCGGCCGGTTCCAGCTTTCAGCCAGACTACAAATCAACGGAACTTTATGGGCTTTTTGGTAAATGCCATTTACCAATAAGTTTTGAGGGAATACCGCAAGAATCATCTAATAATAATAAAAAAAATACTTTTTGGTATATTGGTATCTCTGTTTCAATCTCTCATTCTCTTTTAATCTTGAACCTCTAAGAACCAATTACCAATAAGTTTTTTCGTCGACGTAACGTTCTTGAAGGCAACAGCTTGTGGAGAAAACTTTTTGGTAAATGCCATTTACCAATAAGTTTTGAGGATACCATAAACGGTCATTGATGAAACGTGGGACTCTTGCAGGCGATTCTATCCAGCCACGCCACGCACGCCACGGCTGCCATTGTGGCATATAGCATGACTGCCAAAATGGCAATCGGGTCCTTTTTGGCGTCTCGGTCCGTACTGGGTCAGGCGGAGGTACTGGCCCTATTGGTAGTTACATCCAATCAGCCGGCCGGGCCTGCCTGTCGTTCTGGCAGTGTCATACTTTTGCATAGGGGTACACGACGCGAACGTTACAGCAGGCGGCCCGAAGCGGCCCGGAACTTAGCTAGGGGAATGAAATGTGAATCCAGAAATCATTGCCGTATTGGTCGGCGGGGCCATTGGAATCCTAAGCGGATTTATTGCGTGGCTTACTCGAATTTCTTTCAATGTCGGCTGGATCAAGTCCACCATTGAGACACAGCTAGCCAGCCATGAGAAAGAACTCAATTCGCTAGACACGCGAGTTGCCACAGTAGAGCAGAAAACAGCAACACATGAGGCAAGGCTTGACCGGCTCATCGACGATTAGTTTTTTTCACGCTGGCGATTTGCTGGCATGCTACGGGGCCGACAAAGCGAGCCGGGCAATTTCGGCCGTTACGTCGTCGTTAATCTCGCCGGCTGGCTTGCGGTTTCCGCCGTCCCACGTGGGCATCATTGTCCCATTGCACGGAATGTCGTTGCTAGAATCAACAACGATGTCGGGCCGGGAGTGCTTGCACGCTGGCGAGGAGGTTAGCGGGATCCAGTTGGCTAAGGCTTGGGATCGGGTTAGAGATTATTGCCACAGCGGGGGCCGGGTTGACGTTTACGAGCTAACACCAGGAAACACGCTATCCAAGGCAGAAACGGCTTGGCTAGCCGAAGTTGCTGGCTATTTACTCAAAGATCGGGCGGAATACGACTACATCGGGGCGGGGTTCTCGGGCACGCGGATTCTAAGTGCGTTGCGATTATTTAATGCGAAAACAGACCGGCTATTTTGCTCAGAGCTATGCAGTTATCTCTTGCAGTCTCTCGGCCGGCTCAACCGTCGCAATCCTTCGCGTCATTCCCCGGCCCGGCTATTACGCGAATTGGTACGAACTGGCGTCTATCGCAAACGGGTTGCGTTAGGCTTGCGGCACTGTAAATGAAGGGAATGAGTATGCGAAGTTCAGGTTTAGCGGCGGCATTCGGCCGGATCACATTAGGCCACGTCGTGGCGGCTATTCTTGCCGTTATGGTGGCATCAAGCACCAGCGAAGTTTTCGGCATGGGGCCGGGCGAAGTTTCGCCGGCACTTGTTAAGTGTCATTCGCCTGATGGCGGTTTGTGCTCCGGCGTCGTTGTCGATCCGTCTGGAGTCGTCTTGACGGCCAAGCATTGCGGGGCTGACGATACGATTGAAGTCGTCTTGCACGGGACGCAGGAGCGACTCCAGGCGGTTAAAATCATGGAGGACGGGCCACCGGAAGGGGCCGTCGCGTATCGGCTTCCGGCCGGCAAGTATGATTTCTATCCGGTCGGATCGGGACCACCAAAGACAGGTGACGAAGTCTATTCTATCGGCTATCCGTCCGGCCAGTTCGCCTACGGCAGCGGCACGGTTATCCGGGACTCTCTAGCGTCCACAAGCTGGGCGGAAGGTTTATTTTTTCAGAACATCACAGACCTAACGGCATCGCCTGGATGGAGCGGCGGCCCGCTATTCAATTCCAATGGCGGCGTGATTGGATTATGCAGTAACGGCGGGGAAGGTTATACAGCGTTTGTGTCGTACGGCTCGATTGTGAGAACGTACTATCAGGCCATTACGCAAGGTTCGAAAGTGGTTGTTTTCACGTTGCCAGACAAGCAATGCGGGCCATGCGACCGGCTAAAAAAAGCGATTGACGACGGGCAATTTCCCGGCTACAGCTTCCAGGTTGTCACGTATCGGGACGGCGTAGGGTTCGATGATGAAGAATTGGCGGCGGCTTTCTCTCAAGAGTGTCCATCGGCGGCCGGGAAAGGCTTCCCGATTATATGGGTTCCTGGATCGGGGCCGAATGGGTACCAAGCTGGCTATCAGTCGAGGCGGCCGGTTATGGCGTTTTTGGAACGGGTTGCAAATCTCGTAATTCACGGACCGCAACCGAAGTTCCGGCCGGGGGGAATTCAACCACAGCCGGATCCAGTCAGCATTGACACGGAAGCTATTCAAGAGAACGCCAAGCGAGCGGCGGCCGAAATGGTCAAGACGCTCGAAACGGAGTTGCAGGAGCTTCGCGAACATCTTGGAAACGCAAGAGGCGAGATTGAAACACTCAGGGCAGAAGATGCCGGAATCCTAGAAAAGATTCAAGCGGTTTCCGCGTTGCGAAACGAAGCTAAGGCCGGGAAAGAATCGGTCATTGCAATCAGGGAAGCGGCTAGCCCGCTATCTGTTCTCGGCCTACTCGGCGGGATTGTCACGGGCATCGTACGGCGTCGATGGGGGGTTGCATGAGCAGTTTAATCGCAACGGTGGCATTTTGGGCTATTGGCGTTTTCGCCGGTGAATTCACGGACGCGGCGGCGTCCAAGCTTAACCAGTCGGCCCGCAACGGTTTGAGAAGCTGGCTAGACAAGACGACGAAAAAAGGCAAGCGATGAACCACAGCACTAGAATTTCACTGTTTCGAAACTTGCTCGGCCACTTGCGGGCGGGCGGGCCGAGCCGTCGAACCATGTTCGAGGTCGGGGCAGTCCTGGAAGCTATGGGGTACAGCGTTGGCGAGTTGCAGGACGTTCTAAGAAGCACGCGGCCGGATCAATTGGCGGTTCAGCTTGCCGACTCTTTTGAGTTTCCCGGCGATGAATACGACGACATTGAAACAGGCCAAGGCAAAGGCGGGCAACCGGGGGGCGATGATTCCGAAACTGGCGAGAATTCTGAGGAATCGGCCAGGATTGAGGGAGCTACCCCGGTTGCCGTTTTGGGATTGCCGAAAACGATTGTCGAGGTCTTGCAGGCTTCCGGATATCTGGAAGTTGAGCAAGTTTCCCGCAATTCAGCGAACATTGAGGACGTCAACGGCATCGGGCCGGCATCCGCAAACAAGATCCGGGAAGCCCTGGACGACTATTATAAGAAACTCAAGGGGGGATTAGATGCGACCGTTTTTTGATTGGCTATTGGTATCGCTTATTTGCTTCACGTCATACGAGCTTGTCGACGTTGACGAGTGCCACTATTGCACTGACGAAGTTTACGGCAAGAAAGGCGGAAAGCGGCTTTGTCTTGATTGCTATCGGTCCGAATGATTGAGCCAATCCTAGTTGGCTTCGTCCAATTCTTTTACATCCTATTGCTAGGGCTGCAATCCAGGTTTGTGCGAGACGGGCAGAAAGTTCACGCGGCAATCACTTCGTTTTTGCTCGGTCTTTCTGTCTTATTCGTACAACCGGCAATCATCAGGGCGGCCATTCTGGAGCCGTCAGCAGACGTTTTGATTGCGTTCGTAATTGCCGGCCCGGCCGGAATTTGTGCGGGAATGTTCTTACATGACAAGTTTTTCTGCAACAGTTGAACACCTATGGAACTTTCGCGGCGTGTGGGGGTTTCCGGTTCTCGCGTTGGCGTTGGCTATTCTTATTGAGGTTGCACGTTGATGGATTTAGGTTTGCCCAGGCTACCCGACACCGGAAGCCGTACACAATTCGAAACAGGGGCCGTACGGGATGCGGCGGCCGGAAAGGGGCTTCCATCGGCCATTCCGTACGTGGCGATCCAGAAGCTTGCGCAGCGTTACGAGGACGGCCGGGCAAAGTATCCCGACGATCCGGAAACGGGCCGGCCGAACTGGCAAAAGGGTATCCCGCTTTCAAGGTTTCAAGATGCAATCGTCCGGCATTCCTACCAGTGGGCAGAAGGCGACCAGTCTGAGGACCATTTAGGGGCCGTTCTATGGAATGCGGCCGGGGCGGCATGGACAGAGCAGGAAATTAACGCCGGCCGCTTGCCGGCCGATCTCGACGACCTACCACACCGAAAGCGTTGACACATGGCACGCGTTTTGATCATCGGCGACACTCATTGCCCCGGAATGTTGCCGGGTTATCCGAAGTTCCTGGAGTCGATCTATAAACAGTGGTCTTGTGATACCGTTGTTCACATCGGCGACCTAGTAGACTGGCACGCCATCAACTTTCATGGCAAGCAGCCGGAAACGCATAGCGTTGATCAGGAAGTGAAGGAAGCCCGCAAGCAGGTGGCCCAGCTCGGCCGGCTATTTCCAGAGGCTCATTGGCTAACGGGCAATCATGACGCATTGCCGGCAAGACGAGCGGAAGCGGCCGGGCTTCCTAGCGACATTCTTCGAGGCGACACCGACTATTGGAATCTTCCAGGCTGGCAAGTCTATCCGCGTTACGACTCTCTCACGCTTGACGGCGTTTTGTATTCTCACGGCGAAACAGGAAGCCAGGGCCGATACGCGGCCACGAATCAGGCAAAAGAGAATACGTGTTCAACCGTCATTGGGCACTTACACGGAAACGCCGGCGTCAACTTTTTAGCGAACCGAGCCCGGCGAATGTTCGGGCTTTCCGTTGGCTGCGGAGTGGATTGGAGACAACTTCAGTTTGAGTATGGTCGGAAGTTTGCACGCAAGCCGTTAATCGGTTGCGGCGTTGTCCTGGATGGCAGTTACGCATATTGGGAACCGGCAAATCTAACATAACGGAACGCAATGAGCAGTTGCAGCAAAGACGAAGCGTCAAATAATTGGCACGCAGAGAACCGGGCAGCGTCTCAAGATGTCTTTCTAAACTTCAAAGCAGCATTGACACGCGGGCCGGTTGAACCGCAACGCCGGGCCGATTGTAAGTTTGATTTTCTTTCATTCTGCGACCATTACGGCGGGGAAGCGTTTAGCTTGCCATGGTCGAACGCACACAGGCGGGCGGCCGAGTTGATTCAATCGGCGGCCATCAATGGCGATCAATTCGCGTTCGCGATGCCGAGAGGCTCGGGGAAAACAACCGTCAGCCGTTGGGCCGTTGTCTGGTCTGTTCTGTATGGCCATTCTCCGTACTCCGTTCTCATTGGAAAAACGCAAAACTCAGCACAGAAATTGCTGAAATCTCTCAAGTCGTCTTTTCGTTTCTCAGAGCCATTGTTTGCAGATTTCCCGGAAATCATTGCACCATTGCGGCACTTGAAAGGCGAAACGCGAAAAGCACAGGGCCAGAAGTTCCAAGGCGAGCCGACAATGATCGAATGGGCTCAAAATCAAGTCGTCTTTGCATACTTGCCCGAAAGCTACATCAAAGAGGCCCGGCTCAAGTTTGGCGACGACTACGGGGCCGGCTGCGGTTCGATCATTGACGTGTGCGGCATTGAAGGGGAAATCAGGGGCCGGCAATACGAGCGGCCGAGCGGGGCCATTGTGCGGCCTACACTGGCAGTCGTCGACGATCCACAAGACCGGGAGTCAGCGAAAAGCACCGGCCAGTGCGACGAAAGGGAGCAGGTTATCAAGGCCGACGTGCGATATCTTGCCGGGCCGGATCGTGCAACGGGCATCGTCATTCCCTGTACGGTGATTTACGAAAACGACGTTGCCGATAGGCTTCTGAATCGGAAAGAGAATCCAGAGTTTCAAGGCGAGAAAAGCCAGCTTGTGGAAGCGTTTCCCGGCACAGGGCTAAGCGAGCCGGAGCAACGGGCAACTGATGCGCTTTGGCAAGAATATCGACGGATCCGAAACGAGAGCTTCGAGAATGGAAACAAGGGCGTTGAATCGTCTGAGTTCTATTTAGAGAACCGGCCGGCCATGGATGCCGGATCGAAAATGAGTTGGCCCGAAAGATACTTTGCCGCTAAAGGCGAGATCTCGGCCGTTCAACATGCCATGAATCTGTTTTTCAGCGATGAAATGGCATTCATGGCGGAATATCAGAACAAGCCATTGCGGACAACGGAGGACGAAACAGCGGCTTTGATTCCGCAAGAGGTAGCCCGGCGATTATCCGGAGTTTCTCGCAATCGAATCCCCGATTCATTGAACCGACTTACGGCATTTATTGACGTTTCAAAGGATGTTCTTTGGTACACGGTCACGGCGTGGGGGCCGGGCTTTACCGGCTCGATTGTATCCTATGGGGCGTTCCCGGATCAGCCGGCGAATCACTTCACATTATCGACGATCAAGAACACGCTAGCGGAAGGATCGGCAGCGGCCGGGGAAGGGGCCGGTCTTGAGTCGTCTATTGCTTGGGGCTTGCGAGAATTAACGAGTGACATACTCGGCCGGGAATACCTTACAGAGTCAGGCGACCCGCTACAGGTCGAATTGTGTCTGATTGATACAAACTGGAATCAGTCAACGGAAGTCGTCAACGCGTTTTGTCGACGGTCTCGGTTCAAGGGGATCCTCTACCCGTCCAGGGGACGGGGCGTCACATCTCCAGACGATGCACTTGTTAGCCCAAAAACTAAGCCGAAGCCCGGCGAAAGACGCGGCCAATGGTGGAAGCTTCTTCCGTCCAGGAATAACGGCGGGCGTTATGTCTTGTTTTCATCGAATCATTGGAAAACGTTTATTTACAATCGGCTTAGCGTTCCAGTCGGCGAACCGGGGGCATTGAGTCTTTATCAGGCGAACGCATCGGCCCATAAGATGCTAGCCGAGCAATTAACAGCCGAGCGATGCACTCGGGTAACGATCAAGGGCGAAACACTGGACAAGTGGAATGAGATTCCAGGGCGAGACAATCACTTGTGGGATTGTGTTGCAGGTTGTGCGGTCGGGGCGTCCATGTTGGGCGAGAAATTAACGGCCACGGCACCACCAAAAAAGGCAGTGAAAAGACGTAAACGCAGGCGTGTTAGTAACTTGCTGTCCTAGTGTCATATTTTTGCATAGGGGTATAAGAGGCGAACACAATGAGTGAAGAAACGAGCATTGATAAAATTCTGAAAACAGGCGTCAAAAAAGTCACGGTTGACGGAGTGGCCACGGAGTTTCATGACCCGGACACGCTTAACAGGCAGAATCGGCGAAACGACCCAAACGCAAAGAAGCGGCGTCCAGTAGTCTCTAGTATTAACCTTTCAGGCACATAATGGAAACAGTCGTTGACGTCTGCGGGGTTGGCCTAGATTCCGAGCCGGCAAAGCTTGAGTATGATGCAGCGAAAGGCGGGAATAAACGCCGGCCGTTTTCGCCGGTATTGCGTCACGAAGATACCGTTTTGCCGATCCATAAGCGGAGAACCGTTAGCGGTGGAGTTCGCGGATTGCGTCGCAATCTGTCTATTCTCGATTGGGCTATTCGGCGTCACCTGGATTACACGACTCAATTTCACTTGCAGAGTCAGAGCGGAAATGATGCGTTTGACGAATTGTTTGAGCAGTGGTTCCACGGCGTTTCACAGCCGGAATCTTTCGACGTTCGCGGCCGGTTCGGCTTTGACGAATACTTGAGAACGCTTGAAGCTTGTGCGGTCATTGACGGCGATTGTGGTTCCATGAAGCTTGCCAGCGGTCACGTGCAGGCTATTGAAAGCGATCTCATTAAGAATCCGGCTGATGGCGTCTATCGCGGTCGGTGGATTAACGGCGTACGCGTCTCTAATTCCGGGCGTCACTTGGCGTATGCGATCCACAATAGAGGGGCTGGCGGGAATGGTTACGAGTTCAACCGAATTGTGACGAATTCGCGTCTATTCCTTCACGGATATTACAGTCGGTTCGATCAAATTCGCGGAATCAGTCCGTTAGTTTCGGCTGTTAATGATTTTCAAGATATCTACGAAGGCAAAGAGCTAGCATTTGCGAAAATGAAAGTCAATCAGCTTTTCGCGTTGGCTTTCTATCGCGATGCCGACGAATCGGCCGGCGATCTCTCTAGTCAAGGCGACGACGAAGAACCGTCCGGCTATGATGTTAATTTCGGGGCCGGCCCGGCGTTATTGGACATGGAGCCAGGGGACCGGGCGGAATTCCTGGAGAGCGATTCACCGGGCGTTAATACTCAAGAGTTCTTACAGCTTGTTATACAGATTGCGTTGAAGGCTTTGGACATTCCATTTTCGTTCTTCAATGAGTCGTTTACAAACTTCTTTGGTTCGAAGTCGGCATGGTTGCACTATGAGCGTTCATGCGTGAACAAGCGAGCCCGCAATCTACGCTGGGCGTACGATTGGATGCTATGGCGGTTTCGTCTCGCGTTAATTCGCGGAGAGATCACGGCACCGGCCAGCATTATCCGAGAGGCTTATCAGGGCCGGAAACTCTGGTTTGAGTTCGTTCCCGTTGGGATGCCCTGGTGGGATCCGTCCAAAGAGATCAAGGCTGATATCATGGCCATTCAGGCGGGGCTTAACAGTCCGCAAAGAGTTTGCCGGCAGCACGGCATTGATTTCTATGAGATTCAGAAACAGCGAAAGAAAGCGTTTGAGTATTCCGAAAAACTCGGCGTTCCTATTGTCTTAGAGGGAAATTCACCGGATGTTACTAGCGACGATCCAGAAGGCCGAGAGTGAACTACAGATTCACATTTATGACGCAATCGGCAAGCGTCCAGACGGTTCCGGCGTCTCAATGGAAGATGTCGTTAAGCAATTGAAGGCGAACCGGGAAGCGGAAACGGTTCACGTCAGAATCAATAGCGGCGGCGGCTACGCTTGGGAAGGTTTCGGGATCTATAACGCATTGCGAGACGATCACCGATTTGTTCGCGTTACGATTGATTCACTGGCGGGCTCGGCGGCTTCCGTCATTGCGATGGCCGGCGATCACGTGGCAATGTTCGAGACGTCCGGCATTATGATTCATAATCCCTATTCGACGGTCCGAAACGGGCGTAAGAAGGATTTTGAATCGGCGATTCAGCAATATGAAACGCTGCAAGGCAATTGCGTTCTCGCGTATCGCGAGAAGACGAAACTAGATGATGCAAAGCTTGCCGAGCTAATGGACTCAGACACCTACTTGAATGCTCAAGATGCGTTGAAGTTGGGGTTTTGCGATGAGATTTTGACCGGGCAAAAGCGGAGCCCGGTTCAATTGGACGTTTCTTTTCTCTCGGCTGATTCCGAGAGTTTTCAGCAGGCCGAAAAACTTCAGGCCGTTACTACGAAAGATCAAAAAGTTATGACCGAAGAACGTAAGACTGAAGGGTTTGACCTGGACGAATTCAAGAAGTTCAAGGCCACTTTCGGAGCCGAGGACGCGGCCGAGTACGTGGAAGCCGAAATGAGCTATTCGGACGCATTGGCAAAGCACGTCGTCAAGCAAGGTGAAGCACTGGCAGCGGCAAACAAGGCATTGGCAGAAGCCGAGACCAAGTCTAAGGAATTGCAGGCGTCGCTAGCGGCCCTGGACGTCGACGGGGAAGACAGCAGCGTTGACGGAGGCGACACGGACGCGGACGACGACGACAAGCCGAAATGCTGGGCTGATATCGTCAAGTTCAAGTAAGCAGTAAAGCGGCACGGCTCACAGACTTTTCAAGCAACCTACCACACAGCTTTTGAGAGGCTTTTTCTATGGCACAGGATTTTCTAACTCTTACCGATCTCGCCAAGATCAATGATTTCAACGTTCGAGATCTCGGCGTTACCGATTTGCTGAATGATGCTCCTTTCTTCTCGACACTGGCGGCGGCCGTTGCGACAAACGGAACGACCCATAAATACGTCGTGCAAGACGGAGCCCCGGCCGTTGGCTTCCGTGACATTAACGACGGGATTGAAACGGACAAGTCAGAGAACAAACAGGTCACTGTCACGTTGAAGTTGCTTGACGCGTCGTTTGGCGTTGATATCGCTTTGGCTGACGGCTTCCGGGGCAACATGGATAACGGCGGCGGCCGAGAGGCTTACATTGCACGTGAAGCCAGAGCCCACTTGAAGGAAGCGTTTTTTGTTGCCGAACAACAGTTCATCAACGGAACGAACAACAAAAACGACGGCTTTGCGGGGCTGGCTGACGTCCTGGATGCTCTTGAGAATGCAATGGTGTTGAGTGCAGCCGGCACCACGGCCAATACAGGATCGTCCGTCTACCTAGTGCGTACTGGTGACGATCAGAAAGACGTTCAGGCGATTATCGGTAACGATGGAAAGATCACGCAGGACGAAACGTTTTCGACCAAGGCGGAAGGCTCGGCGACCGGCCATTATACGGAGCTTTGGACTCCAATCATGGGATGGCTCGGCGTTCAAGTCGGCTCGGCTCATTCCGTTGGCCGTATCTGCAACCTGACAGCCGATGCGAACAAGGGCTTGACTGACGATCTTATCTATGACTCTCTGGAGACGTTCCCGGCTTCGCGACAGCCGAACGTCATTGTGATGAATCGCCGATCTTTGGGGCAGTTGCGGAAGAGTCGCACGGCCACAAACCAGACCGGAGCCCCGGCACCACGTCCAACGGAAGTTGACGGAATTCCGATTGTCGTGACGGATGCGATCAGCAACACCGAAGGCATTATTGCCCCGGCGTAAGCTTAACGCGGAGTAGCATTCACGCGGGCCGGGTTTCGGCTCGGCTCGCGTTCTTTTCTCTGAGTGGTGTTTTCTATGAGTTTATGGCACGGGGCAATTCAAGCGGCACTAGATGCAAACCAGGAAGTCACGGGAAGCGATTCCGTTACATACTTGGCAACGCCGGCTGATGATCCGGTCGAACTCCACAAGCCGACAAAAACGCTTGAGCCGAGATTTCTAAACTACCAGGAAAAGCTAGCACTCGAAACAGAGGTTGTTGACTGGATCGTCAAGGCGAGCGATTTCATTTCAGGTGGTTCATTTATTGCCCCGAATGAAGGGGCCGAGATCATTGACAGTAGCGGCACAATGCAAAAGGTTTACAGGGTATCGCGGTTCGAATCAGAACCGGCTTGGCGTTACCTGGACGCGTCCGAATCGCACGTAAGAATTCACACCGTTTTATCCTTAGAGGTTTCGTCTTGAGTGCTCCAGACTTAAACGCGGTGAAGCTTATTACAGCAGCACTAAAGGCTGATGAAACTCTCGGCAAGGCGGTTGACGTCATTCGAGGCCACAGGCCATCTATTCAGGGAAAAACGTTGACGTCAAAGCCGTTGATTGTGGCTTGTCCTGGTGGACGAAGCAAGGAGTCAGCGAGCCGAAACAGTTCGACCGTCACGGCAATCGTTTACGTCGGGATTATGGCAAAGCTTAGCAGTGGTCAAGGCGTCCGGGATGAGATTGCGGACGATCTCGCAGAGCTTGAAAGCTTGATTGATTTCAGTGAAGAGCTAGAGCGGTGGTTCTTACCCGATTCCGGGCAGGGCCGGAACTTTGCCGGGCCGTCTGGAAACTATACCGTTGTCGACCCGCTAACCACGGATCCAGCATATGACCCGGACGAAGCCGAGCGAGGCCGGTTCTTGTCGGTTATTCAGGTCCAGCTAGAAGAGTTGCGGGCGTGACGATTGATCTCAAGAGTTACCAGAAAAACTATTTCCTTGACCGGGCAGCGGTTAAAGATGCAGTTCTTGCCGGCAAGATTCGATCACTAAAGCGGGGCGGCGGGCTAGTCCGTACCATTGCCCGGCGTTCCATTAAGAAGTCGCGGCGGGTTGCTCTCTCGGAAATGTCGCCACGCTCTCAGGCGATCTTCAAGAACAAGCAAAAGAAGTATCGGGCACTCAAACGAAAGGGCAAGGCCGGGCCATACGGACCACCAAAGCGGCCCTACAAGAAAGCCGAGCCCGGCGAACCGCCACGAAGCCCGAGCGGCTTCCTAAAGAGGTTTCTTTTCTTTGGCTACGACGTCCCAAATGAAGAGGTGATTATCGGGCCGATCCGGTCTAAAACGGGCACGGTCCGACACCTGGAGCATGGGGGCCGGGCAACGTTACCAAACTCGCGAGGGCGGCGGGTTCCAATGACATTCAAGGGCAATCCGTTCATGAAGCCAGCGTTAAAAACGGCGGCCCCAAACTTACCAGACCAGTTCAAGAACTCTATTCGATAAGGAACTAAAGAACTATGACCGCACCAACAGCAGTACACCGGGGATACTTCGAGAAGATTTATATTGACACGGCTGATGATTGGGACACCCCAACATTTGTGGAGATCGAGGAAGCGGAGGACGGTCAGTGGAGCGTCACGCCGAAAAGCGAAACCGTCATGCTGAAGAAGCACGGCGGAATTGAACGGGAAATTCCCTACGGGGCGGCAATTGCCGCATCGTTCAACGTTAAGGCGTTGCCGGTTGGCTATTTGTCGTCGCGTGCGTACTACGCCAAACTACGTGATGCGTCATTGTCCGGGGTTCCAGTCTTGTTACAGATGGCAGACGGCAATCCGTCAGGCGCCGGCGTTGAAGTTCTTAAAGCGTGGTGGACGGTTACATTCAGCAAATCGGCACCGTCCGGGGGAACCGTTGACGTGTCTATCACTCTTGCACCGTCTGATTCACCAGCGGGCGAATCGCCGGAAATTACCGTAACAGAAGGCCCTTAAAGCACCGGCAAGCGTTCTTTTAACTTTCCTCTAAGCGGACGGCTATTCAATGGCAGGGTATAAGGATACGGCCGGCAATGAGCGATTCATTGAAATCGACTTGCCGGCCGTTGAAAGGGTTTATGATCGGCTTAATGTCGATTTGTACGATATCGGATCAGTCGGCCGGGCGGCTAGTTCGGTCCGGGAGTTCTTGCCGGTGATTCATTGCATTTCCTCACATGACGAGCCCTATGCGGAATGGTGGAAATTGCACCGGGGCGAAGCGGCCGACAATGCGATTGAAGCGACGTTGGAAGCCCTGGAGCTTTTTTACCCCCCGCATCTCTCGCGAATCATTCGAACAATGCGAATCCAGACAGGCGGGGCGATAGATGCGGCAATGAAAGCGGTGGAACAAGAGTTAGAGCAGACGTTTTCAAGCTTGCCGGGGCGTTGGGAATATCCCAGCTTGAAGGAATCACGCTTCGGAAACTTGTCTGGATGGCTCAAGGGCGTTTTCCGGAAACTGACAAGTTCCAGAAGCCGGTAAACGACGGCGGGAAACTTTCAGAGCTTCAAACGGCAATGGTAGGCAATGGCTAAAAACATCGAAGCGGGCGGGGCGTTTGTCCGCATTTTCACCAAAGATGGCGGACTCGACAAGGGTTTGACCAGGGCGGAAAACCGCTTGCGTATGTTCTCGCAAGTGTCGACCCGGACCGGCCAAAAACTCATTCGGACCGTTGCACCTATTGCCGTTGGTCTCTCGGTTGCTCTCAAAGTCGGGGCCGACTTTGAAGACCAGATGAGCAAAGTGAAGGCCGTCACGAGCGGGACGATTGCCGAGTTTGAAGCACTGAACGCAAAGGCTAAAGAGCTTGGCAGGACAACCAGCTTTTCAGCGTCTCAGGTGGCGTCTGCAATGGTCGAACTCGGCCGGGCCGGCTTTGACCGGTCTCAGATCGACACGGCCATTGCGGGCGTCTTGGCGTTGTCCAGGGCAACAGACACGGAGATCCCGGAAGCGGCTTCCATTGCCGGGGCGGCACTTCGTCAATTTAACCTGGAGGCGCAAGATTCCGACCGAGTCGTGGACGTCTTGGCGGCAACCGCTAACGGCTCGGCTCAATCACTGACAGACTTAGGGGAGGCATTAAAGCCGGTCGGGCCGATTGCTGCGGAATCCGGCGAATCCATTGAGGAAGTCTTAGCGGCAATAGCATTGCTGGCAAACAACGGCATCAAGGGCAGTCTTGCCGGTAACGCACTGGCAAGAGCTTACAAGAATCTTTCGTCAAGCTTGACGCAAAATAAGCTTGCAAAGCTTGGCGTGGATGCCCTGGACGCACACCGCAACATGCGGCCACTCGCGAGTGTTATCAACGACATTGCAAAAGCCACGGAGAATCTCGGAAGTGGCGACCGGCTCAACGCTTTTGAGGAGGTTTTCGGACGCGGACAGGCGGCGGCCCTGAAGCTTGCCGGCGGCGGGGCTGTCTTTGACGAGTTCTTGACGAAGCTGCAAGACCTTGACGGGCAGGTTTTCAAGACGGCCGAAGAAATGGACAACAATTTAGGCGGCTCATTTCGCCGGCTCAGTTCATCGGCAGAGGGGACGCTTATCGCGTTGAAAGACGCTACGGAAGTTGGCTCGCGAGAATGGATTGACGCCACGTCTGAAATGCTAGGCGTGACAACCGAATTCATTTCAGAGAATGAAGAGCTCATTATGGAAATCGTCCAGCTAGCGGCCGTTGTCGGAGCGGCCGGGGCGGCTTTGGTTACGTTGGGCTTGGCTGCGAACGTAACGGCCAGCGCAGTCGGAGGCGTCCGGGTTGCGGTTTTGGCACTGTCTAAGGCAATGACAATTCTGTCAAAAGCCAATCCTCAAATGATTGCACTAGGGGTAGCCATTGCGGCCATCGGGGCGGCTATCCTGGTTGCTCGGGGCCATCAAGCGGCGTTGAATAAGGAGATCGAAAAGAGCGTTGCGCTTGAGGAGAAACTGGCGGGAATCAAGGCGTCTGCAAATCAAAAATTCGTCCAGAAAACCCAGGGGATGGACAAGGATAAGGCGCTGGATGAGCTAAGGGCCGAAAAGGAGAGGCTTGAGAAAGACAAGTCGGCACAGGCGAAGCACTTGCGAAATGCCACAACATTCGCATCGGACGAAGAGTTAAAGGCTCACAGGAAGTCAATACCGTCTCAGGATCAGAGGGCGGCGGCGGAGTCAGAGAAGAAAATTCGAGAGGACCGGTTGCAATCCACAGTTGACGCACTGGCGGCCATTGACGAAGAGATTGCAAGGAGGGAGGCACAAGCGGACGAAGTTGAGCCGGAAGCCCCGGACGAAGAACCGTCAGGGAAAGCGAAAAGGCCCGGCTTTCAATTCCAGATCCCAGGAGCGGCTAAGGGCTTGCAAAGTGCTTTTTCTCCAATGCTCGGAGATCTCGCGAGAGGGGCGAAAGAGGCACACAATCAGGCCGTCAGGTCCACGGTTCAGAATGCCGGGATTTCCGGACTAAAAAAGATTTCGCCGGCTTTCGGCGTTCTCTCAACTATCGGCGGCCACTTGTCGAAATTCCGGGGCCATGAGGTTGAAGAACAGCTAGACGAGACGCCGGAAATCGTTGACGAGACAGTCAAGCGGGTTGCGTCGAATCAGTCTCTTGAGCTTGGGACCGGAGAGGCGCAAAGGATTATCGCGCAAGCGTTGTCGCCACGGGCAAGCAACGAGGAGAAAACGCTCAAAGTCCAGGAAGATATCAAAGTGAATTCTCAGATTTCGGCCGATCTCTTAGCACGCGTTGCCGATTATCTGGAAGCAAACGACATGGTTATAGTTAATAAGAAGGCGTAACATGAGACCGAAGGTTTTAAGCTTCGACCCGGCAACAGGCCAGACCGGTTCGTTTTCTACTCAGCAGGAAAGAACTAGGCTCTATGAGGCTCACGTTTCAGACCTGGACGGGGCAGAAGATGCACTGTATGAATACGAAAGTCTTTGCAATACGGCCAAGCACATCCGGCGAATGCAGCGTTAAGGGTGAAGCAGTTCACGACTCGGCAAGTTCTCAATGCACAAAAGGAGGGCGGAAAGGGCTGGAAGTTTCTCGTTAACGTGTCTTATTCGTCGTCAGTCGATGAGCCGGTCAAGGATATTCTATCCGTTCCAGCGTCGATCACGACAAGCACGGCAACAGTGAGACGGATCGTCACCACAGACCACGAGGGGCGTCCGTTGCTCAACAAGGCCGGGCAGCTTATCGAGGGCGTAGAGGATGAGTTTGACCTACTCGTTTTTGATATCACAAAGAACATTCCCGACCATTTGCCGTCATGGGTTGGGACGCACCGCAAGGCCATTAACGCCGATTCCGTCTCTATTGACGGCTTTCCGTGCTTGCCGAAAACGCTACAGGTCGGATCGTTCCAGGTTGGCGGCCGGCAATACCACGGGAAACAATCGTACAGGGCTGCGTCAATCAAGCTTGTTCACAACGAACAGACATGGGTGAGAACCTTACTGAATGCCGGCACGATGGAACTACGCTGGCAAGAGGTTCCGGGGCACGTTTATCCGCCGAAATACAAAGCCGTCTTGAGGCCTATTGTCGACGATGCCGGCGAAAATATCTCTAGCCCGCAATTACTCTCTAAGGATGGGGCAGCCTATCGAGTCGATCCACTTACCGGGAAAGTCGTACCATTCAATAAGCAAAAGGGGCTGTTCAGTGACCTATTGAAGATCAAGACACCACTAGAACCGAAAGAGATCGTAACGCTAGAGTATACACTAAAGAAACCGCGTCCATTCAATGGCGTTCTACCTATTCGATAAGAAGGCGATATAAATGAGTTTAATTGTGAATCAGTGGCGGGGAAATTCGCCAAGCGTACGACATACGGCAACCGTCACTGTCAATGATGCAGTTTTCGGGGCGTTGTATAAAGTCGACTTCGACGGCGTTGCGTCCGTTGAGACACGCGGTCAGGACGGGGACACGACGGCAACCATTGCGTCACGTCTTGCCGACTTGCTTGCAGGCGTTGCCGGCGTAACGGTCGACTATACGGCCGGGCAATCATCCATTGAGATCATGGGGCCGGCCGATGGCGTTACTATGGCTTCGAACATCACAGCCAGCAATCCGGCCGGATCATTCACCGAGAGGATACGGCCGGGCAAACTGGCGATTGATCAAGAGTTCTTGATTGCATTACCCGAAGACACCACGGGCGGAACGTTTACCGTTTCCGTAGACTTTGGTTCAGGATGGGAAGAGACGACAGGGCAGGCGTATAACGAAACGGCCGAGAATCTTGAAAGCGACCTGGACGCGCTGACGAGCGCAAGCGGCGGGGACTTCTCTGTAACCCTGGAAGCAACCGAGCCGAGAACTTACCGGGTGAAGGTTGGGGGAAGCTGGGCCGGCAAAAGCGTTGCGATCAAGGCAGACACGTCCGGGCTCACGGGGCTATCAACGGCGGCCGTCTCTCGCGCTCAAAGCGTTGGGGGCGATGCACCGGCCGTATGGAAAATCCGCCTTCATCAAGATTCGTCTGCCAGTACGTTAATCAACGTGCACATGAATGGTGTCGCTTATGCGACGCAGATTGCGAACGTGGTGAGTCAATCATGGTGGGATGAGCGATTGCCTGCAAACACAGTGTCTTTCGCTGGTGGTCAGGAGTTGCATTCGGGCGGCTCAATGACGTCTCACGCGGTGTTCTCTGTTCCGGCCGATGTGTCTATATCGTTTAGTGGGCCAGTGTCTGCCCAGGTTGACGAGTTGCAGGCGTATCAAGGCGAATCGCATGACTCATTTCAGATGTTTGACTTCACGGCGGGCACCACAGGCACGCAAACCGTCACTTGGAACGGTCACACATCGGGGGGCGGTTCCATGTCTCAGATAGCGTCGCTATTGCTCAGCCTTCCGAATATTAACACCGGGGAAATTCAGGGCTTCACGTTTGGTAGCGTCCCCATTTATGTCGTACAATTCCAGAACGGACTCGGAGGGGCGTTGCAACCGTTAATTCAGTTCGGCACCACAGACGCAGAATATCTCAGCGAGGGAGCCGGGCCAGTAAACGATATTCACGCGGTTACGATTCTCGGGGCAACAGGCGGCACGTTTCCGCTACAGGTTTCCGGGAAAGCCGAGACGACAGACATTGATTTTGCAAGCGACGACATTGACGACATTCAAGCGGCCATTGACGCAACACTCTCGGCCGGAGAAACGGTCACGGTCACGGGGACAATCAGCAGCTTCCAAATCGAGTACGGCGGGGACCTGGCGGAAACGACAATTCCACTCATTGCCATTGATGGAAGCGGATTGACGGGCGGTCAAGATGCTATTATCAGCGAGGCAGTCACGCCGGTTGCTGGAATCAACGAAATTCAAGCCGTCAACATTGACCCGACCGCAACGGGCGGAACTTATTCGCTAGTTAATGGCCAGCCGAGCATTGACATTCCCTACAATGACAGCTTGCCAAACATTGAAGCGGCTTACGAGGATTTGCCGGATATTGGGGCGGGAAATGTGTTTTTTGACGGTACGCCAAGGCGGCTACTCATTGAGTATATCGGGGCACTTGCCGGGCGTCCGGTCGACCTGGTAAAGATCAATCAAGACAGCTTGATTGTGTCCGGTCAATCGGCGTTGACAGTCTCGGTTGAGTCTCTGGCGGGATCGGCGAACCATTGGAATAGTCCGCAAAACTGGTCACTTGACCATGTGCCGAGAAGCGGGGAACTTGTCGTTCTGAAGGGACCGGCCGGCGATATCTTGCACGGCCTGGTGCAGGCGGCCGAATGCACTTTCAGCGGAACCGATATCGTTCTCAATCAGCCGGGCGATTTCATTGACGGTCAAGTTGTTCGCCTATCAACTTCCGATACTCTGCCAACGGCTCAAGATTCAGGCGGGGCCGTTGTCCTGGATGGCTCGGCCGATTATTACGTTGTTGCCATTGGAGTGACAGACAGCGGAAATCAGACAATCAAGATCAGTGAGACGGACAACGGCGAACCGGTTGAGTTTACGAACGCCGGAACCGGAACGCATCGAATCGGCGTAAGGCTTGCCGGCATTCGACAATTCGCATCGTATGCCGGGGCGATTGGATTCCCGCAATTCATTGACGGCGCATGGTATCCGGGACAACGTTATTTACAAATCGACCTGGAAGCCCCGTCAAGCAACGATCCAAACATTGAGTTAGGAATCGGGGACGGCAGCGGGTTATCACGCGGCTATTTTGATTTCGGCACAAGCCACGTTGATGCACGCGTTTTGAAGTCTCAGGGTTCCGGAGACGAGCCGGCCATTAACGTTCTGAATGACAACATTGACGAAAGCGAAGTTGTCGTTATCGGTGGCGTGTTCGGAGTGGGGAACGATCCGGCCCGTACGCCAAGTATGCGGCGTTTAATTGGCTTCGCCGGCCGGTCGATTGTCGGCAATGCGAACTTCTCACGGATCGAAAGCTATAACAATTCCGTAGAGTCTGCAATTTCTCAGGCATCTTCAAACATTGTTCAAGTCAGGGCTTAACATGGAAGCGAACGTTATTCATTCCGAAGATTGGCCGGCCGTTTCTTCTCTGATTCAGAGAGAACGGGCCGGTCAATTCGCCGGGCTCGGCAATGGTCCGGGCTCGGCAGTCGGGGCCGTTCCTACACGCTTTGCGGTCCTCACGAAAGAGGTCATTGACGGCGTGGCAGAAGCGGCCCTGATGATTCCATCGGAGCGATTCACTCAGGATGTGTTCACGCCGGATGGCTTGCCGTTCCATCTTACAATCGGGGAACGGGAAGGGGCCGGCGATGTCGAAAAGACCGGCGACCTACAGGCGGGAATAACTCGCCAGGAATTGCTTTCCGTCCTGGAAACAACATCACTGCAGGGGCAGATTGAGAGAGTCGAGTTTGACGGGCCACGGTGGAAAGTGGTTTATAAGTCGACACGGCCGGCCGGGGCTCGCATCTTGTCCGATCCGGATCAGGAGCGGCTTTTTGTTTCGGCGAATCACCTGGTTTCTGCCGGTGAGAAGATCCGCGTCAAGATTGATCTCATGACGGCCGGAGACATTCCAGCCGGAACTATGGTGCAGGTCGTGTCGGTTCCGGGGAAAGGCTGGGCAGTCACGGAGCTTGAAGAGTTCCAGGCGGCCGGTGAAACAACAATCATCGGAGGGGATCCGTATACGTACGCGGACGAATGCACTCGACAAATCTTGCCGGCTGGCGTTTCGAGCGATTGCCCGGCATGTGGGGACGACACGCCGGAAGGCTTTTCCGTCTCGTTTCCCGGGCAGTCTTCGCCAGAGTTCTTAAAGCTTCTGTATGCGGATTTGTCAGCACAAGACTCTGAAGGAATCGACACAAGCGACCCGATACAGAACCGGCAATCGTTGCTTCACGATGCGGGGAGCGTGTTCGAGTCTGACGCGTTCAACGATGGTTCGATGTATTGGCATATTGAGATTTTCGACAATGCCGATTCAGGGCCATCGGCCCGGTTGGAGCTATGCGGCACAGACGAAACAATCTATTCCGATGGTTTGAAAATCGTCTATTGGACGAAAGGCGTTTTTGATTGTCTCTCGGCGAATTCGTTGTCGCGAGTCAGCCACTTGAGTAAGGGCTCGGCAGCAATGGGCCGGCATGAGTTTCCGCCATGTGTCACAGTCACTCCGTTTGCTCATTCTTGTCGGCCGAAAAGCGGGGCGCACAATGCAGCGTTTAATTGCGTGGCGTATTGGTCTGCAATCCTGGACGGGCAAGAGCTTATTGCGGGGCCGGCCGTTAACGATCCGGATGACGGGGAACGTGATTGCGTTTGGAGCCCGTACGAAGCGGCCGGAACGTCAATGACGGTTGGCTTCTATTGGACCGGTATTGAATCACTGAATGTTGCAAGGCAGGTGAGATTCACGGCTGAGGTTGAAATCGTCCGGGGCGATGATCGGGCAACGTATCGGCTCACGCAACGGGGCGATGATCGGCCGTCTTGTTTCGGAATGACACTACAAAAAGCAACGGGAGGCGATACGCTTCCCGGGACAATCACAATCAGACCATGGCAGAAATAAAAATGAGTTTTCCATCTTGCAAGCACGCCGGCCGGACAATGACCGCAAAGCGTTTCTGTGGGCATTCACAGAAGCCCCGGATTGTCACAAAGGAGGATTGCAGCGCGTGCCCGTTTTCAGACACGCCGGCCAAGGCTAAGGGCCGGCCGTGCGAGAGCCGGGGCGATCAAGTATTGTCTCTTGCTTGCTCTTGTCCGAAGATTCACGCACAGGGCGTCTATAGTTGCGATAAGCACGGCCAGTGCGTGCTACAAACGGAAGACCGGAACATTGAGGGCGTGAAGTCATGCGAGTCGTGCAAGGCCCGGACGGAGCCGGCAGCCGAAGCCGTCAATGTTGATGAAATTGCAATCATTGCGGTTCACTTCAATCCGGAGAGGTATCACTTGCCGGTTCGGAATTACTTTGAGTGGCGGCATTCTCTCGGCCGAATGGAACGTAATTTGATTACGGTTGAGCTTTCGTTTGATGGCCATTTCACAATTCACGATTCCATCAAGTTGCACGGAGGGCCGTTGAATGTCCTATGGCAAAAAGAACGAATGATCAATATCGGCTTGCAACACTTGCCGGATCACGTCAAGTATGTTGCGTGGATTGATCACGACATGGTTTTTGAC
Source organism: Thalassoglobus polymorphus (assembly GCF_007744255.1). Taxonomy (GTDB): domain Bacteria; phylum Planctomycetota; class Planctomycetia; order Planctomycetales; family Planctomycetaceae; genus Thalassoglobus; species Thalassoglobus polymorphus. Next base: position 221,143 of record NZ_CP036267.1, read on the forward strand.
AATCAGAGTTGGCCGGAAGATGCCATCAAGCTTTTGCAGACGCTAGACGTCGTGCAGCTTTTCGAAACTATGACCTACCTGGACAACGGCCGAAGCGAGACCAGTACACGAATCGGAGCGGTTGCCGGCTATCTTGGGGAGGTGGACAAAAAGAACACATCCGCACCGGGCGGGGCGTGGATGGCTCGGCGTGATTACCTGGAGCGATGCGGCGGGATCCTTGACGACAACATCGTTGGGGGTGGCGACAACGTTTTGTGTGATGGATGGCTAGGGCGTCAGTCTCACTATATGCAGACCTACGCCGGCAAGCTTGCCGAGTCGGCCCGGTCGTGGCAGATGGAAGCCCGGCAAGGCTTCCGGGGCGTTGGCTTCGTTCCAGGGGACGCCAAGCATTTATTTCATGGCGGAAAAGCAAACCGTCAGTATATGACACGGGCCGGAATTCTCAGGCGTCACGATTTCGATCCGTCGAAAGATCTGGTGATAGACTCGGCGGGGCTTTGGTCATTCCGTCCGGGACATAAGGAGGACATGCAAAAAGAAATCGCCGAATACTTCGCCGGCAGAAAAGAAGATGATTTCGCTTGACTGCTGTTCATTCGTGCAGTATCTTTTTCCCTGTTGGCGTATTGGCATGAAAACAATTAAGGCAACCGGCGATGACTGCCCAAAAAGACAAGCACACTTCTGACGCAACGAAACCTGGACGGTGTTTTGCGCTCGCGTTGAGGCGTGAACATGCTTCCCGCTTTCATGCGGTCTGTCTCAATATCTCCTCTTAGAGATCAAGCCCTTCTAGCGATCTCGCGACAATAGCGGCACACACAACGATGGTCAGTGTCTTCACCGCAAAGTAAGTCTGGTGAGTGACATATTCGAGACCTTGCGTGCCAGAAATGAACGCGTATAGCTGATAGACTGTCAGCATTTGTACACACACCCAGGCAAGCTTGTAGAACTTGAGTGACTCCTCTTGTGAAGGTGGGCTCGGTATTTCTGGGAGTTGCATTGGTTCTTCACTCACTGTTTCCGACATGGGCAAGGTGACAATCTGGCGGCACTTTGGGCACGTCGGATTGTCTTTCACTTTTTCGAGATCAATTCTCAGCTTTGCCCCACAATCACACTCAATTGAGACATCCTTAGTCATGTTTATGGCCCTTAATTCCAAGTTGCTTTTCAGCAGCCTCGTCGAGATATTTTCTCATCCAGACAGTAATTGGAATGCGTTCTTTTTTCGCGGCCTTTTCCCATGTGTCTCTCTGGGCTTCGCTTTCGCACGTCAGGTTGATTCGTGGACTACTCATTTAGGCAATATCATCAGAATGGTAATAATTACACAACTCGGATTGACACGGGGCGTGTTAATCCGTAACTTCGTGACACGTGGACTCAAGCCCGCCAGCCGGTTCGCGATCAATTTGAATCAATCAGGGCCTTCCCTGATCTTGCCCATTCAATGGCTGGCGGCATTGGATGGGTTTTTTTGTACCTTGTTTTCTTAGCGAAAATAGTGGCTGAAGATACCACATGCCACAAAAAAAGCCGGATCGGCTGTAACCAATCCGGCTCATAGTACCAATCGCAACCTACCACAGTTATCGAAAGGCCATGTCATTATGGTTCACGATGAAGATACGTCAATACAAATCTTGCAAGTTTTAGAACGTTTCGCGAAAGCAGCCGAAGGGATCGAGGGGAAACTAACGCCAAAAGTGGAAAAACACCCACTTGACGAACTCAGCCGGGAAGAACAGGCGATCATTTTGCTAGTTCGCGGAACAATCAAGACTAAAAAGCAGGCAGCAGAGATATTCGGCGTGACGCGACAGGCCATTCAGAAATGGTCAATCTTCTGCAAGACGTTTAATTCCCTGAAGGCTCACGAGAGAATAGGAAGCGTCCGGCTCGGAACGAGGTCAAGCAATGGCACGGTCGACGGAATTACGGGTAACGGTCTCTAAGCGAGGCGACCGGGGCAAGTTTATTTTGCGTCACATCTCGGGGGGCCGAGTGAAGCAAACGCGAACCATTGAGGCCGCACACCGTCCGGAAGCGGAACGGATGGCGGCCCGGTGGGAGGCCGAGCTCTTTGAAGGCGTTTACAGGCCGGCGAATAAGACGACATGGAAAGAGCTTCGGGCGTCCTATTTTTCGTTGCATCTGTCAACGCTTTCAAAGGCAACGGCAGCGAAAGCACGGGCAACGTGCAACAGCTTTGAGCAGTCGCAACGGCCCGGCTTTCTATCTTCCATCACCGGCCGGGATGTTCTGGAATGGCAAGCGTTTCTGAGATCTCAGGGCCGGACCGAAAACACAGTCAAGAGCCATTCCAGGCACTTGAAAGCGTTCTTTCGTTGGGCCGTTTCGTCCGGCTTTGTTTCGGAAATGCCAGATGTGCCAATGCCTAAGCGGGCCACGGCCCAAAAGATGAAGGGCCGTCCGATCACTGAAGAAGAGAAAGACCGATACAGACACGCGGCGGCCGAGATTGTCGGCGAAGCAAGGGCGGCAAGCTGGCAGCACTTGATTGATGGCCTATGGTTTTCCGGTCTAAGGCTCGGGGAAGCTTGCCGGCTCACGTGGCACGAAAGCCCGTTTTGCGTCGATCTTCTCAACTATGAGCGGCCTATGTTCAGCATCGAGGCCGAAGCGGAAAAGGGCTTTCGCAATCGACTCTTGCCGATGTCGCCAGAGTTTTCGGAATTCTTAGGGGATCCCAAACCGGCCGGCTATGTCTTCAATCCGGCCGGCAAGAAAGGCCAACGGCCGGCGTTTGATTGGATTGGGAAGCAACTCGTCAAGATCGGGAGGGCGTCCGAAGTCGAGACGCAGCCGGGGCAGTTCGTCAAGCCCCATGATTTGCGGCGTTCGTTCGGCTTCCGTTGGTCTCGACATGTAATGCCGGCCGTTCTCAAGGAAATCATGCGTCACGACAGCATTGAAACGACGTTGAGTTATTACGTTGGGGCCAATGCCGAAGATACGGCCCGGACGATGTGGCGTGTGCACGAATCGGCCAAATAGGTAACCAAACCAGTAACCAGGGCCGAAAAAACGATTTCTCTCGTTTCTTTGAAATCCCCTAAGTGGCTTCCATTCAACGACTTGTGCGAATGGGGCTGGCGGGACTCGAACCCACAACCAACGGATTATGAGTCCGCTACAGCGGGCGTCTTTCATAGGGAAACAGGGCAAAAGTAAACCTTTTAAGGGCTTTTCCGTCCTAGTTTTGGGCCGTACGGGCTTTGGTGGGTAACCAAATCGGTAACCAGGAAAGTTAACCAGGTTGACGACAGGTTGACGCTTCGGATTTCTTGAAAAGTTTCTCGCGTGTCTATGCTCTTGCGATTGAACATTCTCGAAAAGTTTTCTTGCCCGTTTGGTTTATTTTTCGGTTGATTCGGCCCTGGTGATAGAGAGTCAATTCTTTTTATCACTTACGGAGTCAGAACAATGACAGATTGCCAGCCGGAACGCCGGACAGTCACGCAAACGGGCACGCTACTTGAGGACATTCGAGAGGCTATCGAACAGCCGGGTTTTATTTCCGGTCCAGGAACGCGGCCGACAGCACTTCGAGGGGTGGCGGCTCTTTGCTTGTGCCACGGCATGGGGTGGACTCAAGAGGATGCGGCGGAGGCGTTGGGGTTTTCCGATCAGTCTGGAGTGGCTAAGGCCATGGAGCGATCAGCGGCCCGGCTTCGCAAGTTTATGGCAGTCGATTTATCTCACGCTCGAAATGCCGGCGTGCTTTGTCCTCATTGCGGAGAGGACACAACCGAGACGGGAGAAGAGGCGGTTTTCGAGCTTCCGGCCGATGGCTTCCAGGTGGTTGATGATCCACGCCGGAAGTTTCAATAAGCGTCCGGCGTTTCCCGTAAATAAGCAACCTACCACAGAGAGCAGAAATGAGCATTGCAACCGTTATTTTAGGCGAGTCTGGCAGCGGAAAAACTTCCAGCCTACGCACGCTTGACCCGAACCAAACCTTGATTATCCAGCCGGTGAAAAAGCCGTTGCCGTTTCGCTCGGCAGGCTGGGAATCGTCCGTACGGCCTACAGATGATCCGGCCGAAATTCAAAAGATTATCCCGGAAGCGTACAGAGCCGGGAAGCGGGTTTTCGTCATTGACGATTTTCAGTACACAATGGCGAACGCTTTCATGCGTCGGAGCGGTGAAAAGTCTTTCGATAAATTCACTGAAATCGGCCGGTCAGCTTGGGACGTTATGCAAGCGGCCAACAATGGGCCGAACGATGCGCGCGTCTACTTTCTTTGGCACACCGAGACAACAGCGGACGGCCGGACGAAGGCCAAGACCATTGGCAAGATGCTCGACGAAAAGATTACCGTTGAGGGCTTGTTCTCAATCGTCTTGCGTTGCCATTGCCTGGACGGACAGCACTTCTTCACAACCACTACAGACGGTTCAGACCCGGTCAAATCTCCGTTTGATATGTTTGCTTCGCCGAGCATTCCTAACGATCTCGGCCACGTAGACGCGGCCATTTGCGAGTATTACGGGATCCGTTAAACGGCCCGTTCATTCAGCGACTTACCACAGCACTTTTTACCACTAGAGAGAGGCGATTTCATGCTATTCACGACAAATGCAAACATCACCACACTACCGGCGTTTCATCCTATGGCCGGTCCATCGAGAGCGGACATTAAGGCGGGGGCCGTCAAGGTTCGCAAGCGGCCGAGTCCTGCGGAATGTTGCAGCACGGTCGAACTGATTGACGAACTGCAACGGCGGGGAGGGGGCGGGGAGAACGCTGGAGTTATTGCAATCCAGGACGGAGCCGGCACGAATCACATCCGCGTTTTCGGAAACTTGGCGATTGTGACGCTCTTGTTTCTGGGGGCTCAAGTGGCCGTTTCCCGTCTCGTTGGGCGAAGCGTTAAGGAACTCTAGGGATCCACTCGCACCAAGCAACCTACCACTTTTTTCACTCTACGACAAAGGCTTTTTCATCATGGCAGCTATTGACTGGAATCACGACGACTATCAGGAATCACGCGGCGGGGGACAACTTTACCCGGCCGGTGACTATCTTGTGAAGATCGTCAAAGAAGAGAAGCGGGAAACCAAGACGAAGAACGGCGATCTCTTGGCGTTGGAATTGTCTATCGGGGACGGAGAACACCGGGGCGGCGTTCTGTTCTGGTCTCTCAATCTCTGGCACAACTCAACTCGGACTCGCGATATTGCACGGGGAGAATTGAAAGGCATTTGCAACGCCATTAACAAGCCAACGTTGCGGGACACTTCCGAGCTTTGCGAGATCCCGTTTATTCTCACGTTGGGGCTGAAAGGAACCGGGGACGACATGCGGCAAACGTTCCAGCGATGCCAGCCACGGAACAACCGGCCGCAACCACCACCACAGCAGCCGGTTCAACAGCCGTCCCAACAGTACACGCAGCAGCCACCACAGCAGCCGGTTCAACAGCCGGCCGGGCCGCAATCACAGCCGGAACCGGGGCCGGGTGCTCCAGTCTGGTAACGACGAACGCCGGAACGGTTTCCCCCTGGTTCGATTCCAGGGCCGGCTTTTGATTTTTTTACGCAACCTACCACAAGCGAGAAAGAGCAATGCAGGCAAGGCCATATCAAGCCGATTCGATCCGGTTCGGATACGAGGCACTTCGAAGGGATCCACAGGCCCGGCCGTTGCAGGTCATTCCGACAGGCGGCGGGAAAACAATCATCTTGTCGACGATTGCACGGGATGTCACAACGCATTGGGGCGGCCGATGCTTGATTTTATCGCACGTCAAAGAGCTAGTGGGTCAATCAGCGGCCGAGATTCTTGAAGTTGATAGCACGCTAGACGTGGGCGTTTATTCGGCCGGTCTCAAGCGGCGTGAGACAGAAAACGCAATTATCACGGCCGGGATCCAGTCCGTTTATAAACGGGCGGCCGAGCTAGGGCCGTTTAACATGGTTATCGTCGATGAGGCCCACTTAATTCCGCCAGACGGAGAAGGAATGTATCGGACATTTCTGCAAGATGCAGCAATGGTTAACCCCAAATTCCGGCTGATGGGGTTAACGGCAACTCCTTACCGGTTATCGTCCGGATTGATCTACGGAGAAGGCGAGATTTTCACGGAAATTGCCTACGAAGTCGGCGTTAGGGAACTCATTGCCGATGGGTATCTATCCCCGCTGGTCTCAAAGCGGGTGACAGAATTCGACGATAGCGGCATTCGGGTAACCAGGGGAGACTACAACGCTTCGGATATGGAATCTTCCATGCTGCAAACGGTCTCTGAAGCCGTTCGCGAAACAATCGGCCGGACGAAAGACCGCAATAGTGTCTTGATCTTCTCGGCGGGCGTGTCTCATGCGGTGGAGATTTGCAATTTCCTACAGTCGGCCGGCGAAACGGTCGCGTTGATCACAGGCGATACCGATCCGGCCGAGCGTGACGAAACTATCGTTAAGTTCAAGGCCGGAGAGATCAAATATCTTGTCAACGTCAACGTTTTAACAACGGGATTCAACGCACCGAATGTTGACGCGGTCGTTCTGTTGCGTTCAACGCTTTCGCCGGGGCTTTATTATCAAATGGTTGGCCGGGGCTTCCGGCTGTTTCCGGGGAAAAGGAATTGCCTGATTTTAGATTTCGGCGGGAATGTCATGCGTCACGGGCCGGTTGATCAAGTCAACATTGGACACGGCAAGAAACGAAAAGGGGAAGCCGGCGAAGCACCTAGCAAGGTGTGCCCGCAATGCCAGTCTGAGAACGCAGCCGGCCGGGCATTGTGCGTCGATTGTGGCTTTGCGTTTCCGATCCAGGAGAAGCCGAAGCACGAAGCGGAAGCGGACGACGTTGCCCCGTTGTCCGGGGAGATCACAGAGGACGTTTTTGAGGTCCACGACACGGAGTTTTATCTACATACCAAGATGGGGGCCGATGAAACGGCACCAAAAACAATGCGTGTTGACTACATGGTTTCATCGGGCAATAGCATCAGTGAATGGATTTGCATTGAGCATGATGGTTTTGCGGGGGATAAGGCCCGTAAATGGTGGGCCGAGCGTTCACGCTTGCCGATGCCACACACGGCAGCCGATGCGGTGAACATTGCCCGGCTCGGCGGCTTGTCAGTCACTCGCGAGATCACACGGCGGAAAGTGTCCGGGGAGCGGTTCTCATCTCTGGTTGATTATGTCCTGGATGAACGGCCGGAAGTCGGCGAAGCCGGGGCCGATCCGCTTGAAGAGTTTGAGGAAAATCGAGGACTCAAACAGCTTGCGTTGATTGATCCCGATGACGTTCCATTCTAACGATAAGAAAGGCAAGCAGTGAATCACAATAACACGAAAGGTGAGTTCAATGAGTAGGCATTGTTCGCAGGAGCTGGCGGCGGATTACTCGCCTCAAAGTTACTGGGATGGAATACGGTTGCGGCGTGCGAAATTGAGAAATCCAGGCGGCGGATCCTATTGCAGCGACAGAGAGACGGAATCCTTGACCGGTTCCCGATATGGGACGACGTCCGCACTTTTGACGGCCGACCCTGGAGAGGACTTGTCGACATTATCACCGGAGGATTCCCGTGCCAGGACGTCAGTATTGCGGGTACAGGAAAAGGGCTTGCCGGCTCACGTTCGTCGCTATGGTTCGAATATGAGCGAATCATTGAAGAAGTTAGACCTAGTTTTATCTTCGCGGAAAACTCGCCAAACCTGCGAACTAGAGGACTTACCAGAATCGTCAAGGGACTTGACCGCCTGGGGTATGACTGCCGGTGGGGTGTTTTGGGAGGTTGGCACTTCGGCGCGAGTCACAAAAGGAACCGAATGTGGGTACTTGCCTACGATCACAGTTCAGGACGCCAGAAACAATGGAGGTCCAAGCCAGATGAGGAGGAATACAAAGCCTTTGAATGCGGTTGTGGGTGGCCCCGTGAACCCGTACTGGAGCGAGTGGCTTATAGGGTGGCCAATAGGGTGGACAGACTTGAGGCCGTTGGGGATGGACAAATTCCAATCGTGGCGGCAACAGCATTTAAGTTGCTTTCTGAGGGATTACTCTAACGACAAGAAAGGCAAGACATGTGCGATAAAGCAAAGCGGTCAATCAAAGCCGGTTTAAGGAATCGGCGGGCTATCCTGGTTATTGCTATGGGTGGGGAGTGCGAGTTTTGCGGCTCGGCGAATCGTCTCGAATTCCATCATACGGAGCCCAGAAAATGGGTTGCGGCAAAAGTGAATCAGTCGACACGCCAGAAGATGTACGAAAAGGAATTCCTTTCCGGGAAACTCGCGTTAGCGTGCAGTGATTGTAATAAACGGCTCGGGAAGCCAGTAAGCGACAATACAAAGGGAAAACGTCAATAATGCAATGCCTAGACTACGCGAAAGAGTTACACGAAGCGGGAATTTCTGTTTTCCCGGTCGGATCCAATAAGGTTCCACGGGGGCCATGGAAGCGGTTTATTAAGACCCGGCCAACAGCGGAAGAGGTCCAGGGCAGTTTTTCGCAGCCGGTCGGGATTGGCCGGGTATGCGGGGCGATCTCTGGCAACTTAGAGGCGATTGATTTCGACATTGACGATGAGGCCGAAACGGACTTAACCACAGACGATGCGTTGAGGGCGTGGGCGGCAATTGTGGACGAATTGCGGCCGGGATTGCGAAGCAATCTCTGTCTAATCCGGACGCCACGACCCGGCTATCACGTTAACTATCGCTGCGAAAGCCCCGTAGAGGGCAACCAAAAGCTAGCATATGTGCCGAGCCGATCACAGGCCGGCAAGTGGAAGGCAATTTTAGAGACACGCGGGGAGGGCGGTTACTGTCTATCACCTGGATCGGCAGATTTTTCGCATCCGTTGGGGGCGTCGAACTATCAACACATCGCCGGGCCGAAGTTGTCGGAGTTGCAGACGATCACGGCCGATGAGAGGGCCGTTCTATTGCAGGCGGCCCGGCAGTTCAACTGCAAGCCAGAGCTTGTTTCACATGAGCGTCCGGCCGGGAATTCCGTCGACCGGTCTGAAGGGATCCGGCCGGGCGATGATTTCGAGCAACGTACGACATGGGCGGAAATCTTAGAGCCGGCCGGCTTCACGTTCGTTGGTTCCGAGGGCGACACCGGACGTTGGCGACGTCCAGGAACAAAGAGTTTACTGTCTGCGACCACAAACGCGGGCGGCTCGGGCTTGTTCTATCCGTTCTCGCCGAATTGTGGAATGGAACCGAACCGGGGTTATAACAAGTTCTCCGTTTACGCTTGGCTGAATCACGGCGGCGATATGTCAGCGGCGGCCAATGAGTTGACGCGTCAAGGCTACGGAAAGCGGGCCGATCTAAGCCACGTGAACATTGACGAGGCGTTAAGAACGGCCGAGAAGCGGAACGAAGAAAAAAGCCAGTCAACCGAATTTCCGAGCCACTTATTACACGTTCCGGGGATGATTTCCGGCTTAATCGATTACACGATTCGCACGGCGTTTATTCCACAGCCGGTTTTGAGCTTGGCGGCTTCAATCTCTTTGATGGGGGCGTTAATTGGCCGGAAGGTGACAGACGATTTCGGAAGCCGGGCGAATGTTTACACGGTCGGGCTTTGCCGATCAGGTGGCGGCAAGGAACACAGCCGGAAAGTGAACAAGGCGGCATTAGTTGCAGGCCAAGCCGATCCGATTATTGGCCCGGAAGAATTCGTTTCGGGGCCGGGAATTATCAACGCCATTGGCGAGCCAGATGAGCCGGCACTCTTGTTTCAAAATGATGAGATCGGCCGATTCCTGAAGTCTATCGGCAATGGCCAGAAGAATCCTCATTTGTATCAAGTTGTTACCGTTCTTATGAAGCTTTTCACATCGTCCGATTCTGTTTTCTTGGGAGCGGCGTACGCGGATTCAAAAAAGAACATCAAAATAGATTGCCCGAACGCTTGCCTATACGGGACGACGGTTCCGGGATCGTTTTTCGACTCATTAGAAAAGGAGAGTTTAACGGATGGCTTCGTTTCAAGGTTGTTGATTTTCGAGGGGGACGACAACGCAGAGATCAACACGCGGCCAGTTCGCGAAGAGTTTCCGGCCGAGCTTGCAGCGGACGTAAAACGCTGGTTTGAGTTCAAGCCGGGCGGGAACTTGTCGGACATTACAGCACAGCCGAGAGTCGTTCAAACAACGCCGGACGCCGGAAAGATGTTGATGGATTTCACAGTGAGAAGCTTATCGCAAAGAGACGATGACATTGAACAAGCATTGTGGAGCCGGGCCGGGGAGAAGGCCCGCAAGCTTGCTCTTATTCACGCTTGTTCAGAGAGTTTCGATGATCCATTGATTGATACGCACGCGGCCGAGTGGGCCATTGAGTTGGTGACCTACTTAACGCAGCGTCTTCTTTCGATGGCGGTTGATTACGTGTCGGAAAATGAACATGAACGCAGTTGGAAGAAGCTGGAAAGAGTGATTCAAGACCGGGGATCAATTCGCTCATCGGAGTTGCACGCAAAGACACGATTTCTCAAGGCTTCCGAGCGTTGGGGAATGCTAAAGGAACTGGAAAGCCGGGGCGTTATTGCCATCTCGGATGAGGGCAGTTCTGGCGGAAGAAGAGCGTCAATGATTACCTGGACGGGGGATTGAATGGTGAGTTTTATATCTTTGGCAATTGTTGCCATTGTTGCTTTTTTAGTTGGCTATGAAGCCGGAAGGGATTAATAGAATGGCAATTAACGGATGCAAAAAAGGGAAAGCAGGAGAGAGAGAGCTTTCTCATGCTCTTAATGGTTTGCTCGGCACGTCTTGCCGGCGTGGTCAGCAGCACACCGGACTGGAAGGAAAAGACGTTGTGGGGCTCGATGGTATCCACATTGAATGCAAGAGGGTTGAAAAACTCAACCTGGACAAAGCCGTTCAACAATCCGTGCGGGACGCATCGGCCGAAGATGTGCCGGCCGTTTTTCATCGTCGGAATCGTCAGCCCTGGTTGGTTACGGTTCGGCTCGATGACGCGGTTTCATTCGCGGAAAGGATCCTGGAGAACAAAGCGGCGGGGGATTCTGAAGCACTGGCACATATGTTTCTAAACAATCAATTCACAGAAGAGTAAGCAGCAACCTACCACAAACACGAAAGAAAGAACTTATGACTAAGAAATCCCATAAAACCACCATGCCATTCTCTGTAATGGCGGCCGGTAATGTCGACAAGTTCACCGGTTCCATTAAGCGGGCCATCCGTCTTTTTCGGTCAATGGCGGCCGAGCGGGGAAAGGTGAGAGAGCTGGAATCTCTGGTGTCTCTTTACTCTCGCGAGCTTGGCAAGATGTCGGTTCGATACGCCGAGAGTGCAAGCCGGGGCGATTTGCTGAAAATGCAGGTGGGCGAACTCAAGGAGAAGTTGCAGGCGGCGGAACGCCGAAAGAATGAACTCTCTAGCAGAAACGCAGATCTCACCATGCAATTGCAGTCTGAGAAGGCAATGAGAATGACAGCCAACAATCGGCACTTGAAGTCTGAAGAAGAACGGCAAGTTCAAGGCGAGCTTCTAGCCGATTACCGGGACCAGCTAGAGCAGGCCAACAAGACGCTGGCAATGTTCTCTGAGATGTCATTTCGGGAGCTTCTCGGCTGGTTCTTCGCCAGTCGTTAAGCCGGGCCGGCTTCTTCACTCTTTGACCTATCACAGAAAGCAGACGAATGAATTGCAATCAGCGCACGACTTACGGAATCATGAGCAGCCCGGCCAGTTCATGCAGGAAGTACGGATGGTGGCCGGGGACAATCGTAACGGCCGATCCGTTGCAGGCCGGCGACTGTCCACCATTGTTGCGAATCCTGGACGTCGGAACGATGCGAGTGACAGTTGAAGTCGTCCAGGTTGGCGACTTACAAACCAAGCGACCGCGAGAGGTTGCCGAAACTTCACAGCCGGGCGTTTTCGAGTGGTTCCACCGTATGCGGAACTGGCAAGTGTCCGAGCATTCGCCGAGCAAACATCTAATCTTGAAGAAAGCCGCAGCAAGAGAGTTGCTAGACGAATGGTTCCGGGCAGCGACAGAAGGGAGGGACGACAACGCGGAGGCAATCAGCCAAGGTCTCCGGGAGCTTCTCGCGAGCAAGTAGGCAAACGGCCCTGGAGAAATCCGGGGCCGTTTTTTTATTTTCAGAAATAACTTGCGTAAGTTTGTTGCACTGTCGGTTAAACTTGTATGAGATTCTTTCTCACGCGGACAGCAACCTACCACGAACCGAAGGCGATCCAATGAACATCACGCGGACGCAATGCGACAAAACTTATCTTTACGTTGATAACGTCATGGGAGTGACGAGAGATTTTCACGAACATATCGCGGCTTTCGTATTGCATGCAACGCCATTGCCGGGAATCATTGGCGATCTCTTTGAGATTACGATACTCAAGGGGTACAACGCCGATGGATCCGACAGGGGCATTGTGAACTGGCAAGATTGAATTCTCTTTCAACCGAAGGCGATCCAATGAGCAAGAAAAAAAGCAAGATTCATAGACAGCCGATCTCAGGCCCGGTTGATTGGTGGGACGCATTCAAGGCAGCAGCCAAGAAAGACGGCCGGCCGTTATCCGAATGGGTGACCGATCTCTGCAAAGACGCGTTGCCGGCGAGCGAACGAAAGAAACTCAGCGAGAGAACGCCACAGGGCCGGCCAAGAGTTGAGAAGGGCAAGGAGCAATGAGACCACGGACCGAACTTGAGGAACTCGGCCGAGCCATCCAGGCATTGCGGGCCGAGCTATTGAAGATTCTCTATCCGGTCATAGAGCCGGCGTTAAACTTCCTTGCCGGCGTTCTTCGTTGCCGGCAAGGAGATCAACCTACCACAAAGGAAAAAGATAAATGAAGACAATTACCGAACACATTGAGCAGCTAATAGCGGCCGGCGTTGAATCGCCGAGCGTTTTAATTTCCTATGAGGATGGAAAAGGAAAGTGCATTGGCCCGCATTGGGTTATCACGGCTGGGGGCAGGGTGAACGGGAAGGCTGCGCAATGTTCGCAAAGAGTCACGGCGTGGGCAGCAGAGAGGGCCAGGTGTTGTGCGATTCAAAAAACGATCCAGATAGCGTTCGAAAGGATGGCGTTTTTTGCGGCATGCCACACAGCGAGCGATTAACTACGATTCCAGTCTAAGCAACTCAGAAAAAGCCCGGTCCAGGTTAAGCTTGAACCGGGCTTTTTCGTTTTCTCGAAAGAAACTTGTGCAAGTTTGTTGACCGTCAAAATAAACTTGTGTAACATTTCGGTTCACGAGACAAGCAACCTACCACAGCAAACGGAAATAAGACGATGGCGAATGCAACACGCAACGAACGAATCCAGAGAATGGAAAAGACACTTTCAGGAATCGCCGGCCGGGCCGTTGAGTTAACAATCAGGGGAGAGAAGGCGTTTACATTTTCATACGCCGGCCGTCCAGGGGAAGCACAGGCGAAGCTTTATAAGTTCTTCCAATCGTGGGCCGACGGATCCGTTAACCTGGAATGCGAATACGACGAAGAGTTCCAGGAAACTTTCATTTTCCTAGAGATCTCATAAACGTTCAATCTCGGCCGGTCCAGGAATTACCAGGGCCGGCCGGGCTAGCATTTAGCTCGGCCATTGTTTTTTTCTTACACAATTTCGACTCAACCGGGCCGTCAATAAAAATCAGGGGGATTTGATGCCAGACGTTAGGGAATTTTTAGACGATTCACTTTCTAGTGAAATGCGGGATCTTATCCACTCGCTACGCCGAACGATTGCCGGCTATGAGGCGGCCCTATTCGATGGCGGCCGGCCGGGGGATGATCCGGCGTTGTCGGCGTATCATGCGGCTATGTCGTCTCCGTTGAGTTGCCGGGCTGATCATAGTGAGTCGGCAACAAGAAAACTCATTCGAAAGAAAGGAACGAAGCCATCCAGCCGAAAGTGGATGAGCTACCAGGAAGCACGAACTCTAGTCCACTCGCTAAGAATACCCGAAAAGACCGGCAAGGCCGCCCGCAATGGCTGGCGGGCATATTGGAAAGAGAACAACCGACCGGACGGTCTGCCATTCGATCCAATTTCCGTATACAAAGACTTTGTCGATTGGTCGGATTTTCTTGGAATGTCGGCCAATGAATTATCAGGCGAAGCAAACAGGCTAGAGGGCGAGCGAATAATGAGAGTTATAGTTGCTAATAGAATCGAGTCAGTTTCTCAATATAGGTCGTTCCGGAAAGACCTAGCGGGAGAGGTGGCTAAATTGCCGGCGTATTCGACCCTTGCAAGGAAAGAATGGTTCAAGGGGTTTCCCAAAGTGGAAGGATCCGCATCGGCTCGTCACGAAAGTCGCACCTCCAGAGTATACACGGGGGACTTCAACGCCAAAAAGTTCTATTCCTATTGCATCAGGCATGAAATCACATCTATCAAAAAACTGAAGACTCACAGGCGAACACTAACCGACGAACAGTGCCAGGATTGCCCTACGAGGGAATACTTGCAGAAGGACAGTTCAGGCTTTCTAGGCTTTCCGACAATCGACGAAGTAGACGAAGCCAAGCAGCAATAATCCGGCCACACATCGCCAGGAGCCACAGAGAGCCGTCAGGACGCGTTCAACCGTCTTGGCGGCTCTTTTTACGTCTTGTGCCCGCAAGTCTTCTCTCAGGGTCACTCTGGAGTCCTGCGGAGCGAACCTGGCCGACACTCAACCACGCCGGCCGGTTCCAGCTTTCAGCCAGACTACAAATCAACGGAACTTTATGGGCTTTTTGGTAAATGCCATTTACCAATAAGTTTTGAGGGAATACCGCAAGAATCATCTAATAATAATAAAAAAAATACTTTTTGGTATATTGGTATCTCTGTTTCAATCTCTCATTCTCTTTTAATCTTGAACCTCTAAGAACCAATTACCAATAAGTTTTTTCGTCGACGTAACGTTCTTGAAGGCAACAGCTTGTGGAGAAAACTTTTTGGTAAATGCCATTTACCAATAAGTTTTGAGGATACCATAAACGGTCATTGATGAAACGTGGGACTCTTGCAGGCGATTCTATCCAGCCACGCCACGCACGCCACGGCTGCCATTGTGGCATATAGCATGACTGCCAAAATGGCAATCGGGTCCTTTTTGGCGTCTCGGTCCGTACTGGGTCAGGCGGAGGTACTGGCCCTATTGGTAGTTACATCCAATCAGCCGGCCGGGCCTGCCTGTCGTTCTGGCAGTGTCATACTTTTGCATAGGGGTACACGACGCGAACGTTACAGCAGGCGGCCCGAAGCGGCCCGGAACTTAGCTAGGGGAATGAAATGTGAATCCAGAAATCATTGCCGTATTGGTCGGCGGGGCCATTGGAATCCTAAGCGGATTTATTGCGTGGCTTACTCGAATTTCTTTCAATGTCGGCTGGATCAAGTCCACCATTGAGACACAGCTAGCCAGCCATGAGAAAGAACTCAATTCGCTAGACACGCGAGTTGCCACAGTAGAGCAGAAAACAGCAACACATGAGGCAAGGCTTGACCGGCTCATCGACGATTAGTTTTTTTCACGCTGGCGATTTGCTGGCATGCTACGGGGCCGACAAAGCGAGCCGGGCAATTTCGGCCGTTACGTCGTCGTTAATCTCGCCGGCTGGCTTGCGGTTTCCGCCGTCCCACGTGGGCATCATTGTCCCATTGCACGGAATGTCGTTGCTAGAATCAACAACGATGTCGGGCCGGGAGTGCTTGCACGCTGGCGAGGAGGTTAGCGGGATCCAGTTGGCTAAGGCTTGGGATCGGGTTAGAGATTATTGCCACAGCGGGGGCCGGGTTGACGTTTACGAGCTAACACCAGGAAACACGCTATCCAAGGCAGAAACGGCTTGGCTAGCCGAAGTTGCTGGCTATTTACTCAAAGATCGGGCGGAATACGACTACATCGGGGCGGGGTTCTCGGGCACGCGGATTCTAAGTGCGTTGCGATTATTTAATGCGAAAACAGACCGGCTATTTTGCTCAGAGCTATGCAGTTATCTCTTGCAGTCTCTCGGCCGGCTCAACCGTCGCAATCCTTCGCGTCATTCCCCGGCCCGGCTATTACGCGAATTGGTACGAACTGGCGTCTATCGCAAACGGGTTGCGTTAGGCTTGCGGCACTGTAAATGAAGGGAATGAGTATGCGAAGTTCAGGTTTAGCGGCGGCATTCGGCCGGATCACATTAGGCCACGTCGTGGCGGCTATTCTTGCCGTTATGGTGGCATCAAGCACCAGCGAAGTTTTCGGCATGGGGCCGGGCGAAGTTTCGCCGGCACTTGTTAAGTGTCATTCGCCTGATGGCGGTTTGTGCTCCGGCGTCGTTGTCGATCCGTCTGGAGTCGTCTTGACGGCCAAGCATTGCGGGGCTGACGATACGATTGAAGTCGTCTTGCACGGGACGCAGGAGCGACTCCAGGCGGTTAAAATCATGGAGGACGGGCCACCGGAAGGGGCCGTCGCGTATCGGCTTCCGGCCGGCAAGTATGATTTCTATCCGGTCGGATCGGGACCACCAAAGACAGGTGACGAAGTCTATTCTATCGGCTATCCGTCCGGCCAGTTCGCCTACGGCAGCGGCACGGTTATCCGGGACTCTCTAGCGTCCACAAGCTGGGCGGAAGGTTTATTTTTTCAGAACATCACAGACCTAACGGCATCGCCTGGATGGAGCGGCGGCCCGCTATTCAATTCCAATGGCGGCGTGATTGGATTATGCAGTAACGGCGGGGAAGGTTATACAGCGTTTGTGTCGTACGGCTCGATTGTGAGAACGTACTATCAGGCCATTACGCAAGGTTCGAAAGTGGTTGTTTTCACGTTGCCAGACAAGCAATGCGGGCCATGCGACCGGCTAAAAAAAGCGATTGACGACGGGCAATTTCCCGGCTACAGCTTCCAGGTTGTCACGTATCGGGACGGCGTAGGGTTCGATGATGAAGAATTGGCGGCGGCTTTCTCTCAAGAGTGTCCATCGGCGGCCGGGAAAGGCTTCCCGATTATATGGGTTCCTGGATCGGGGCCGAATGGGTACCAAGCTGGCTATCAGTCGAGGCGGCCGGTTATGGCGTTTTTGGAACGGGTTGCAAATCTCGTAATTCACGGACCGCAACCGAAGTTCCGGCCGGGGGGAATTCAACCACAGCCGGATCCAGTCAGCATTGACACGGAAGCTATTCAAGAGAACGCCAAGCGAGCGGCGGCCGAAATGGTCAAGACGCTCGAAACGGAGTTGCAGGAGCTTCGCGAACATCTTGGAAACGCAAGAGGCGAGATTGAAACACTCAGGGCAGAAGATGCCGGAATCCTAGAAAAGATTCAAGCGGTTTCCGCGTTGCGAAACGAAGCTAAGGCCGGGAAAGAATCGGTCATTGCAATCAGGGAAGCGGCTAGCCCGCTATCTGTTCTCGGCCTACTCGGCGGGATTGTCACGGGCATCGTACGGCGTCGATGGGGGGTTGCATGAGCAGTTTAATCGCAACGGTGGCATTTTGGGCTATTGGCGTTTTCGCCGGTGAATTCACGGACGCGGCGGCGTCCAAGCTTAACCAGTCGGCCCGCAACGGTTTGAGAAGCTGGCTAGACAAGACGACGAAAAAAGGCAAGCGATGAACCACAGCACTAGAATTTCACTGTTTCGAAACTTGCTCGGCCACTTGCGGGCGGGCGGGCCGAGCCGTCGAACCATGTTCGAGGTCGGGGCAGTCCTGGAAGCTATGGGGTACAGCGTTGGCGAGTTGCAGGACGTTCTAAGAAGCACGCGGCCGGATCAATTGGCGGTTCAGCTTGCCGACTCTTTTGAGTTTCCCGGCGATGAATACGACGACATTGAAACAGGCCAAGGCAAAGGCGGGCAACCGGGGGGCGATGATTCCGAAACTGGCGAGAATTCTGAGGAATCGGCCAGGATTGAGGGAGCTACCCCGGTTGCCGTTTTGGGATTGCCGAAAACGATTGTCGAGGTCTTGCAGGCTTCCGGATATCTGGAAGTTGAGCAAGTTTCCCGCAATTCAGCGAACATTGAGGACGTCAACGGCATCGGGCCGGCATCCGCAAACAAGATCCGGGAAGCCCTGGACGACTATTATAAGAAACTCAAGGGGGGATTAGATGCGACCGTTTTTTGATTGGCTATTGGTATCGCTTATTTGCTTCACGTCATACGAGCTTGTCGACGTTGACGAGTGCCACTATTGCACTGACGAAGTTTACGGCAAGAAAGGCGGAAAGCGGCTTTGTCTTGATTGCTATCGGTCCGAATGATTGAGCCAATCCTAGTTGGCTTCGTCCAATTCTTTTACATCCTATTGCTAGGGCTGCAATCCAGGTTTGTGCGAGACGGGCAGAAAGTTCACGCGGCAATCACTTCGTTTTTGCTCGGTCTTTCTGTCTTATTCGTACAACCGGCAATCATCAGGGCGGCCATTCTGGAGCCGTCAGCAGACGTTTTGATTGCGTTCGTAATTGCCGGCCCGGCCGGAATTTGTGCGGGAATGTTCTTACATGACAAGTTTTTCTGCAACAGTTGAACACCTATGGAACTTTCGCGGCGTGTGGGGGTTTCCGGTTCTCGCGTTGGCGTTGGCTATTCTTATTGAGGTTGCACGTTGATGGATTTAGGTTTGCCCAGGCTACCCGACACCGGAAGCCGTACACAATTCGAAACAGGGGCCGTACGGGATGCGGCGGCCGGAAAGGGGCTTCCATCGGCCATTCCGTACGTGGCGATCCAGAAGCTTGCGCAGCGTTACGAGGACGGCCGGGCAAAGTATCCCGACGATCCGGAAACGGGCCGGCCGAACTGGCAAAAGGGTATCCCGCTTTCAAGGTTTCAAGATGCAATCGTCCGGCATTCCTACCAGTGGGCAGAAGGCGACCAGTCTGAGGACCATTTAGGGGCCGTTCTATGGAATGCGGCCGGGGCGGCATGGACAGAGCAGGAAATTAACGCCGGCCGCTTGCCGGCCGATCTCGACGACCTACCACACCGAAAGCGTTGACACATGGCACGCGTTTTGATCATCGGCGACACTCATTGCCCCGGAATGTTGCCGGGTTATCCGAAGTTCCTGGAGTCGATCTATAAACAGTGGTCTTGTGATACCGTTGTTCACATCGGCGACCTAGTAGACTGGCACGCCATCAACTTTCATGGCAAGCAGCCGGAAACGCATAGCGTTGATCAGGAAGTGAAGGAAGCCCGCAAGCAGGTGGCCCAGCTCGGCCGGCTATTTCCAGAGGCTCATTGGCTAACGGGCAATCATGACGCATTGCCGGCAAGACGAGCGGAAGCGGCCGGGCTTCCTAGCGACATTCTTCGAGGCGACACCGACTATTGGAATCTTCCAGGCTGGCAAGTCTATCCGCGTTACGACTCTCTCACGCTTGACGGCGTTTTGTATTCTCACGGCGAAACAGGAAGCCAGGGCCGATACGCGGCCACGAATCAGGCAAAAGAGAATACGTGTTCAACCGTCATTGGGCACTTACACGGAAACGCCGGCGTCAACTTTTTAGCGAACCGAGCCCGGCGAATGTTCGGGCTTTCCGTTGGCTGCGGAGTGGATTGGAGACAACTTCAGTTTGAGTATGGTCGGAAGTTTGCACGCAAGCCGTTAATCGGTTGCGGCGTTGTCCTGGATGGCAGTTACGCATATTGGGAACCGGCAAATCTAACATAACGGAACGCAATGAGCAGTTGCAGCAAAGACGAAGCGTCAAATAATTGGCACGCAGAGAACCGGGCAGCGTCTCAAGATGTCTTTCTAAACTTCAAAGCAGCATTGACACGCGGGCCGGTTGAACCGCAACGCCGGGCCGATTGTAAGTTTGATTTTCTTTCATTCTGCGACCATTACGGCGGGGAAGCGTTTAGCTTGCCATGGTCGAACGCACACAGGCGGGCGGCCGAGTTGATTCAATCGGCGGCCATCAATGGCGATCAATTCGCGTTCGCGATGCCGAGAGGCTCGGGGAAAACAACCGTCAGCCGTTGGGCCGTTGTCTGGTCTGTTCTGTATGGCCATTCTCCGTACTCCGTTCTCATTGGAAAAACGCAAAACTCAGCACAGAAATTGCTGAAATCTCTCAAGTCGTCTTTTCGTTTCTCAGAGCCATTGTTTGCAGATTTCCCGGAAATCATTGCACCATTGCGGCACTTGAAAGGCGAAACGCGAAAAGCACAGGGCCAGAAGTTCCAAGGCGAGCCGACAATGATCGAATGGGCTCAAAATCAAGTCGTCTTTGCATACTTGCCCGAAAGCTACATCAAAGAGGCCCGGCTCAAGTTTGGCGACGACTACGGGGCCGGCTGCGGTTCGATCATTGACGTGTGCGGCATTGAAGGGGAAATCAGGGGCCGGCAATACGAGCGGCCGAGCGGGGCCATTGTGCGGCCTACACTGGCAGTCGTCGACGATCCACAAGACCGGGAGTCAGCGAAAAGCACCGGCCAGTGCGACGAAAGGGAGCAGGTTATCAAGGCCGACGTGC
Source organism: Thalassoglobus polymorphus (assembly GCF_007744255.1). GTDB lineage: Bacteria > Planctomycetota > Planctomycetia > Planctomycetales > Planctomycetaceae > Thalassoglobus > Thalassoglobus polymorphus. The sequence continues at coordinate 241,643 of NZ_CP036267.1, forward strand.
GATATCTTGCCGGGCCGGATCGTGCAACGGGCATCGTCATTCCCTGTACGGTGATTTACGAAAACGACGTTGCCGATAGGCTTCTGAATCGGAAAGAGAATCCAGAGTTTCAAGGCGAGAAAAGCCAGCTTGTGGAAGCGTTTCCCGGCACAGGGCTAAGCGAGCCGGAGCAACGGGCAACTGATGCGCTTTGGCAAGAATATCGACGGATCCGAAACGAGAGCTTCGAGAATGGAAACAAGGGCGTTGAATCGTCTGAGTTCTATTTAGAGAACCGGCCGGCCATGGATGCCGGATCGAAAATGAGTTGGCCCGAAAGATACTTTGCCGCTAAAGGCGAGATCTCGGCCGTTCAACATGCCATGAATCTGTTTTTCAGCGATGAAATGGCATTCATGGCGGAATATCAGAACAAGCCATTGCGGACAACGGAGGACGAAACAGCGGCTTTGATTCCGCAAGAGGTAGCCCGGCGATTATCCGGAGTTTCTCGCAATCGAATCCCCGATTCATTGAACCGACTTACGGCATTTATTGACGTTTCAAAGGATGTTCTTTGGTACACGGTCACGGCGTGGGGGCCGGGCTTTACCGGCTCGATTGTATCCTATGGGGCGTTCCCGGATCAGCCGGCGAATCACTTCACATTATCGACGATCAAGAACACGCTAGCGGAAGGATCGGCAGCGGCCGGGGAAGGGGCCGGTCTTGAGTCGTCTATTGCTTGGGGCTTGCGAGAATTAACGAGTGACATACTCGGCCGGGAATACCTTACAGAGTCAGGCGACCCGCTACAGGTCGAATTGTGTCTGATTGATACAAACTGGAATCAGTCAACGGAAGTCGTCAACGCGTTTTGTCGACGGTCTCGGTTCAAGGGGATCCTCTACCCGTCCAGGGGACGGGGCGTCACATCTCCAGACGATGCACTTGTTAGCCCAAAAACTAAGCCGAAGCCCGGCGAAAGACGCGGCCAATGGTGGAAGCTTCTTCCGTCCAGGAATAACGGCGGGCGTTATGTCTTGTTTTCATCGAATCATTGGAAAACGTTTATTTACAATCGGCTTAGCGTTCCAGTCGGCGAACCGGGGGCATTGAGTCTTTATCAGGCGAACGCATCGGCCCATAAGATGCTAGCCGAGCAATTAACAGCCGAGCGATGCACTCGGGTAACGATCAAGGGCGAAACACTGGACAAGTGGAATGAGATTCCAGGGCGAGACAATCACTTGTGGGATTGTGTTGCAGGTTGTGCGGTCGGGGCGTCCATGTTGGGCGAGAAATTAACGGCCACGGCACCACCAAAAAAGGCAGTGAAAAGACGTAAACGCAGGCGTGTTAGTAACTTGCTGTCCTAGTGTCATATTTTTGCATAGGGGTATAAGAGGCGAACACAATGAGTGAAGAAACGAGCATTGATAAAATTCTGAAAACAGGCGTCAAAAAAGTCACGGTTGACGGAGTGGCCACGGAGTTTCATGACCCGGACACGCTTAACAGGCAGAATCGGCGAAACGACCCAAACGCAAAGAAGCGGCGTCCAGTAGTCTCTAGTATTAACCTTTCAGGCACATAATGGAAACAGTCGTTGACGTCTGCGGGGTTGGCCTAGATTCCGAGCCGGCAAAGCTTGAGTATGATGCAGCGAAAGGCGGGAATAAACGCCGGCCGTTTTCGCCGGTATTGCGTCACGAAGATACCGTTTTGCCGATCCATAAGCGGAGAACCGTTAGCGGTGGAGTTCGCGGATTGCGTCGCAATCTGTCTATTCTCGATTGGGCTATTCGGCGTCACCTGGATTACACGACTCAATTTCACTTGCAGAGTCAGAGCGGAAATGATGCGTTTGACGAATTGTTTGAGCAGTGGTTCCACGGCGTTTCACAGCCGGAATCTTTCGACGTTCGCGGCCGGTTCGGCTTTGACGAATACTTGAGAACGCTTGAAGCTTGTGCGGTCATTGACGGCGATTGTGGTTCCATGAAGCTTGCCAGCGGTCACGTGCAGGCTATTGAAAGCGATCTCATTAAGAATCCGGCTGATGGCGTCTATCGCGGTCGGTGGATTAACGGCGTACGCGTCTCTAATTCCGGGCGTCACTTGGCGTATGCGATCCACAATAGAGGGGCTGGCGGGAATGGTTACGAGTTCAACCGAATTGTGACGAATTCGCGTCTATTCCTTCACGGATATTACAGTCGGTTCGATCAAATTCGCGGAATCAGTCCGTTAGTTTCGGCTGTTAATGATTTTCAAGATATCTACGAAGGCAAAGAGCTAGCATTTGCGAAAATGAAAGTCAATCAGCTTTTCGCGTTGGCTTTCTATCGCGATGCCGACGAATCGGCCGGCGATCTCTCTAGTCAAGGCGACGACGAAGAACCGTCCGGCTATGATGTTAATTTCGGGGCCGGCCCGGCGTTATTGGACATGGAGCCAGGGGACCGGGCGGAATTCCTGGAGAGCGATTCACCGGGCGTTAATACTCAAGAGTTCTTACAGCTTGTTATACAGATTGCGTTGAAGGCTTTGGACATTCCATTTTCGTTCTTCAATGAGTCGTTTACAAACTTCTTTGGTTCGAAGTCGGCATGGTTGCACTATGAGCGTTCATGCGTGAACAAGCGAGCCCGCAATCTACGCTGGGCGTACGATTGGATGCTATGGCGGTTTCGTCTCGCGTTAATTCGCGGAGAGATCACGGCACCGGCCAGCATTATCCGAGAGGCTTATCAGGGCCGGAAACTCTGGTTTGAGTTCGTTCCCGTTGGGATGCCCTGGTGGGATCCGTCCAAAGAGATCAAGGCTGATATCATGGCCATTCAGGCGGGGCTTAACAGTCCGCAAAGAGTTTGCCGGCAGCACGGCATTGATTTCTATGAGATTCAGAAACAGCGAAAGAAAGCGTTTGAGTATTCCGAAAAACTCGGCGTTCCTATTGTCTTAGAGGGAAATTCACCGGATGTTACTAGCGACGATCCAGAAGGCCGAGAGTGAACTACAGATTCACATTTATGACGCAATCGGCAAGCGTCCAGACGGTTCCGGCGTCTCAATGGAAGATGTCGTTAAGCAATTGAAGGCGAACCGGGAAGCGGAAACGGTTCACGTCAGAATCAATAGCGGCGGCGGCTACGCTTGGGAAGGTTTCGGGATCTATAACGCATTGCGAGACGATCACCGATTTGTTCGCGTTACGATTGATTCACTGGCGGGCTCGGCGGCTTCCGTCATTGCGATGGCCGGCGATCACGTGGCAATGTTCGAGACGTCCGGCATTATGATTCATAATCCCTATTCGACGGTCCGAAACGGGCGTAAGAAGGATTTTGAATCGGCGATTCAGCAATATGAAACGCTGCAAGGCAATTGCGTTCTCGCGTATCGCGAGAAGACGAAACTAGATGATGCAAAGCTTGCCGAGCTAATGGACTCAGACACCTACTTGAATGCTCAAGATGCGTTGAAGTTGGGGTTTTGCGATGAGATTTTGACCGGGCAAAAGCGGAGCCCGGTTCAATTGGACGTTTCTTTTCTCTCGGCTGATTCCGAGAGTTTTCAGCAGGCCGAAAAACTTCAGGCCGTTACTACGAAAGATCAAAAAGTTATGACCGAAGAACGTAAGACTGAAGGGTTTGACCTGGACGAATTCAAGAAGTTCAAGGCCACTTTCGGAGCCGAGGACGCGGCCGAGTACGTGGAAGCCGAAATGAGCTATTCGGACGCATTGGCAAAGCACGTCGTCAAGCAAGGTGAAGCACTGGCAGCGGCAAACAAGGCATTGGCAGAAGCCGAGACCAAGTCTAAGGAATTGCAGGCGTCGCTAGCGGCCCTGGACGTCGACGGGGAAGACAGCAGCGTTGACGGAGGCGACACGGACGCGGACGACGACGACAAGCCGAAATGCTGGGCTGATATCGTCAAGTTCAAGTAAGCAGTAAAGCGGCACGGCTCACAGACTTTTCAAGCAACCTACCACACAGCTTTTGAGAGGCTTTTTCTATGGCACAGGATTTTCTAACTCTTACCGATCTCGCCAAGATCAATGATTTCAACGTTCGAGATCTCGGCGTTACCGATTTGCTGAATGATGCTCCTTTCTTCTCGACACTGGCGGCGGCCGTTGCGACAAACGGAACGACCCATAAATACGTCGTGCAAGACGGAGCCCCGGCCGTTGGCTTCCGTGACATTAACGACGGGATTGAAACGGACAAGTCAGAGAACAAACAGGTCACTGTCACGTTGAAGTTGCTTGACGCGTCGTTTGGCGTTGATATCGCTTTGGCTGACGGCTTCCGGGGCAACATGGATAACGGCGGCGGCCGAGAGGCTTACATTGCACGTGAAGCCAGAGCCCACTTGAAGGAAGCGTTTTTTGTTGCCGAACAACAGTTCATCAACGGAACGAACAACAAAAACGACGGCTTTGCGGGGCTGGCTGACGTCCTGGATGCTCTTGAGAATGCAATGGTGTTGAGTGCAGCCGGCACCACGGCCAATACAGGATCGTCCGTCTACCTAGTGCGTACTGGTGACGATCAGAAAGACGTTCAGGCGATTATCGGTAACGATGGAAAGATCACGCAGGACGAAACGTTTTCGACCAAGGCGGAAGGCTCGGCGACCGGCCATTATACGGAGCTTTGGACTCCAATCATGGGATGGCTCGGCGTTCAAGTCGGCTCGGCTCATTCCGTTGGCCGTATCTGCAACCTGACAGCCGATGCGAACAAGGGCTTGACTGACGATCTTATCTATGACTCTCTGGAGACGTTCCCGGCTTCGCGACAGCCGAACGTCATTGTGATGAATCGCCGATCTTTGGGGCAGTTGCGGAAGAGTCGCACGGCCACAAACCAGACCGGAGCCCCGGCACCACGTCCAACGGAAGTTGACGGAATTCCGATTGTCGTGACGGATGCGATCAGCAACACCGAAGGCATTATTGCCCCGGCGTAAGCTTAACGCGGAGTAGCATTCACGCGGGCCGGGTTTCGGCTCGGCTCGCGTTCTTTTCTCTGAGTGGTGTTTTCTATGAGTTTATGGCACGGGGCAATTCAAGCGGCACTAGATGCAAACCAGGAAGTCACGGGAAGCGATTCCGTTACATACTTGGCAACGCCGGCTGATGATCCGGTCGAACTCCACAAGCCGACAAAAACGCTTGAGCCGAGATTTCTAAACTACCAGGAAAAGCTAGCACTCGAAACAGAGGTTGTTGACTGGATCGTCAAGGCGAGCGATTTCATTTCAGGTGGTTCATTTATTGCCCCGAATGAAGGGGCCGAGATCATTGACAGTAGCGGCACAATGCAAAAGGTTTACAGGGTATCGCGGTTCGAATCAGAACCGGCTTGGCGTTACCTGGACGCGTCCGAATCGCACGTAAGAATTCACACCGTTTTATCCTTAGAGGTTTCGTCTTGAGTGCTCCAGACTTAAACGCGGTGAAGCTTATTACAGCAGCACTAAAGGCTGATGAAACTCTCGGCAAGGCGGTTGACGTCATTCGAGGCCACAGGCCATCTATTCAGGGAAAAACGTTGACGTCAAAGCCGTTGATTGTGGCTTGTCCTGGTGGACGAAGCAAGGAGTCAGCGAGCCGAAACAGTTCGACCGTCACGGCAATCGTTTACGTCGGGATTATGGCAAAGCTTAGCAGTGGTCAAGGCGTCCGGGATGAGATTGCGGACGATCTCGCAGAGCTTGAAAGCTTGATTGATTTCAGTGAAGAGCTAGAGCGGTGGTTCTTACCCGATTCCGGGCAGGGCCGGAACTTTGCCGGGCCGTCTGGAAACTATACCGTTGTCGACCCGCTAACCACGGATCCAGCATATGACCCGGACGAAGCCGAGCGAGGCCGGTTCTTGTCGGTTATTCAGGTCCAGCTAGAAGAGTTGCGGGCGTGACGATTGATCTCAAGAGTTACCAGAAAAACTATTTCCTTGACCGGGCAGCGGTTAAAGATGCAGTTCTTGCCGGCAAGATTCGATCACTAAAGCGGGGCGGCGGGCTAGTCCGTACCATTGCCCGGCGTTCCATTAAGAAGTCGCGGCGGGTTGCTCTCTCGGAAATGTCGCCACGCTCTCAGGCGATCTTCAAGAACAAGCAAAAGAAGTATCGGGCACTCAAACGAAAGGGCAAGGCCGGGCCATACGGACCACCAAAGCGGCCCTACAAGAAAGCCGAGCCCGGCGAACCGCCACGAAGCCCGAGCGGCTTCCTAAAGAGGTTTCTTTTCTTTGGCTACGACGTCCCAAATGAAGAGGTGATTATCGGGCCGATCCGGTCTAAAACGGGCACGGTCCGACACCTGGAGCATGGGGGCCGGGCAACGTTACCAAACTCGCGAGGGCGGCGGGTTCCAATGACATTCAAGGGCAATCCGTTCATGAAGCCAGCGTTAAAAACGGCGGCCCCAAACTTACCAGACCAGTTCAAGAACTCTATTCGATAAGGAACTAAAGAACTATGACCGCACCAACAGCAGTACACCGGGGATACTTCGAGAAGATTTATATTGACACGGCTGATGATTGGGACACCCCAACATTTGTGGAGATCGAGGAAGCGGAGGACGGTCAGTGGAGCGTCACGCCGAAAAGCGAAACCGTCATGCTGAAGAAGCACGGCGGAATTGAACGGGAAATTCCCTACGGGGCGGCAATTGCCGCATCGTTCAACGTTAAGGCGTTGCCGGTTGGCTATTTGTCGTCGCGTGCGTACTACGCCAAACTACGTGATGCGTCATTGTCCGGGGTTCCAGTCTTGTTACAGATGGCAGACGGCAATCCGTCAGGCGCCGGCGTTGAAGTTCTTAAAGCGTGGTGGACGGTTACATTCAGCAAATCGGCACCGTCCGGGGGAACCGTTGACGTGTCTATCACTCTTGCACCGTCTGATTCACCAGCGGGCGAATCGCCGGAAATTACCGTAACAGAAGGCCCTTAAAGCACCGGCAAGCGTTCTTTTAACTTTCCTCTAAGCGGACGGCTATTCAATGGCAGGGTATAAGGATACGGCCGGCAATGAGCGATTCATTGAAATCGACTTGCCGGCCGTTGAAAGGGTTTATGATCGGCTTAATGTCGATTTGTACGATATCGGATCAGTCGGCCGGGCGGCTAGTTCGGTCCGGGAGTTCTTGCCGGTGATTCATTGCATTTCCTCACATGACGAGCCCTATGCGGAATGGTGGAAATTGCACCGGGGCGAAGCGGCCGACAATGCGATTGAAGCGACGTTGGAAGCCCTGGAGCTTTTTTACCCCCCGCATCTCTCGCGAATCATTCGAACAATGCGAATCCAGACAGGCGGGGCGATAGATGCGGCAATGAAAGCGGTGGAACAAGAGTTAGAGCAGACGTTTTCAAGCTTGCCGGGGCGTTGGGAATATCCCAGCTTGAAGGAATCACGCTTCGGAAACTTGTCTGGATGGCTCAAGGGCGTTTTCCGGAAACTGACAAGTTCCAGAAGCCGGTAAACGACGGCGGGAAACTTTCAGAGCTTCAAACGGCAATGGTAGGCAATGGCTAAAAACATCGAAGCGGGCGGGGCGTTTGTCCGCATTTTCACCAAAGATGGCGGACTCGACAAGGGTTTGACCAGGGCGGAAAACCGCTTGCGTATGTTCTCGCAAGTGTCGACCCGGACCGGCCAAAAACTCATTCGGACCGTTGCACCTATTGCCGTTGGTCTCTCGGTTGCTCTCAAAGTCGGGGCCGACTTTGAAGACCAGATGAGCAAAGTGAAGGCCGTCACGAGCGGGACGATTGCCGAGTTTGAAGCACTGAACGCAAAGGCTAAAGAGCTTGGCAGGACAACCAGCTTTTCAGCGTCTCAGGTGGCGTCTGCAATGGTCGAACTCGGCCGGGCCGGCTTTGACCGGTCTCAGATCGACACGGCCATTGCGGGCGTCTTGGCGTTGTCCAGGGCAACAGACACGGAGATCCCGGAAGCGGCTTCCATTGCCGGGGCGGCACTTCGTCAATTTAACCTGGAGGCGCAAGATTCCGACCGAGTCGTGGACGTCTTGGCGGCAACCGCTAACGGCTCGGCTCAATCACTGACAGACTTAGGGGAGGCATTAAAGCCGGTCGGGCCGATTGCTGCGGAATCCGGCGAATCCATTGAGGAAGTCTTAGCGGCAATAGCATTGCTGGCAAACAACGGCATCAAGGGCAGTCTTGCCGGTAACGCACTGGCAAGAGCTTACAAGAATCTTTCGTCAAGCTTGACGCAAAATAAGCTTGCAAAGCTTGGCGTGGATGCCCTGGACGCACACCGCAACATGCGGCCACTCGCGAGTGTTATCAACGACATTGCAAAAGCCACGGAGAATCTCGGAAGTGGCGACCGGCTCAACGCTTTTGAGGAGGTTTTCGGACGCGGACAGGCGGCGGCCCTGAAGCTTGCCGGCGGCGGGGCTGTCTTTGACGAGTTCTTGACGAAGCTGCAAGACCTTGACGGGCAGGTTTTCAAGACGGCCGAAGAAATGGACAACAATTTAGGCGGCTCATTTCGCCGGCTCAGTTCATCGGCAGAGGGGACGCTTATCGCGTTGAAAGACGCTACGGAAGTTGGCTCGCGAGAATGGATTGACGCCACGTCTGAAATGCTAGGCGTGACAACCGAATTCATTTCAGAGAATGAAGAGCTCATTATGGAAATCGTCCAGCTAGCGGCCGTTGTCGGAGCGGCCGGGGCGGCTTTGGTTACGTTGGGCTTGGCTGCGAACGTAACGGCCAGCGCAGTCGGAGGCGTCCGGGTTGCGGTTTTGGCACTGTCTAAGGCAATGACAATTCTGTCAAAAGCCAATCCTCAAATGATTGCACTAGGGGTAGCCATTGCGGCCATCGGGGCGGCTATCCTGGTTGCTCGGGGCCATCAAGCGGCGTTGAATAAGGAGATCGAAAAGAGCGTTGCGCTTGAGGAGAAACTGGCGGGAATCAAGGCGTCTGCAAATCAAAAATTCGTCCAGAAAACCCAGGGGATGGACAAGGATAAGGCGCTGGATGAGCTAAGGGCCGAAAAGGAGAGGCTTGAGAAAGACAAGTCGGCACAGGCGAAGCACTTGCGAAATGCCACAACATTCGCATCGGACGAAGAGTTAAAGGCTCACAGGAAGTCAATACCGTCTCAGGATCAGAGGGCGGCGGCGGAGTCAGAGAAGAAAATTCGAGAGGACCGGTTGCAATCCACAGTTGACGCACTGGCGGCCATTGACGAAGAGATTGCAAGGAGGGAGGCACAAGCGGACGAAGTTGAGCCGGAAGCCCCGGACGAAGAACCGTCAGGGAAAGCGAAAAGGCCCGGCTTTCAATTCCAGATCCCAGGAGCGGCTAAGGGCTTGCAAAGTGCTTTTTCTCCAATGCTCGGAGATCTCGCGAGAGGGGCGAAAGAGGCACACAATCAGGCCGTCAGGTCCACGGTTCAGAATGCCGGGATTTCCGGACTAAAAAAGATTTCGCCGGCTTTCGGCGTTCTCTCAACTATCGGCGGCCACTTGTCGAAATTCCGGGGCCATGAGGTTGAAGAACAGCTAGACGAGACGCCGGAAATCGTTGACGAGACAGTCAAGCGGGTTGCGTCGAATCAGTCTCTTGAGCTTGGGACCGGAGAGGCGCAAAGGATTATCGCGCAAGCGTTGTCGCCACGGGCAAGCAACGAGGAGAAAACGCTCAAAGTCCAGGAAGATATCAAAGTGAATTCTCAGATTTCGGCCGATCTCTTAGCACGCGTTGCCGATTATCTGGAAGCAAACGACATGGTTATAGTTAATAAGAAGGCGTAACATGAGACCGAAGGTTTTAAGCTTCGACCCGGCAACAGGCCAGACCGGTTCGTTTTCTACTCAGCAGGAAAGAACTAGGCTCTATGAGGCTCACGTTTCAGACCTGGACGGGGCAGAAGATGCACTGTATGAATACGATAAGTCTTTGCAATACGGCCAAGCACATCCGGCGAATGCAGCGTTAAGGGTGAAGCAGTTCACGACTCGGCAAGTTCTCAATGCACAAAAGGAGGGCGGAAAGGGCTGGAAGTTTCTCGTTAACGTGTCTTATTCGTCGTCAGTCGATGAGCCGGTCAAGGATATTCTATCCGTTCCAGCGTCGATCACGACAAGCACGGCAACAGTGAGACGGATCGTCACCACAGACCACGAGGGGCGTCCGTTGCTCAACAAGGCCGGGCAGCTTATCGAGGGCGTAGAGGATGAGTTTGACCTACTCGTTTTTGATATCACAAAGAACATTCCCGACCATTTGCCGTCATGGGTTGGGACGCACCGCAAGGCCATTAACGCCGATTCCGTCTCTATTGACGGCTTTCCGTGCTTGCCGAAAACGCTACAGGTCGGATCGTTCCAGGTTGGCGGCCGGCAATACCACGGGAAACAATCGTACAGGGCTGCGTCAATCAAGCTTGTTCACAACGAACAGACATGGGTGAGAACCTTACTGAATGCCGGCACGATGGAACTACGCTGGCAAGAGGTTCCGGGGCACGTTTATCCGCCGAAATACAAAGCCGTCTTGAGGCCTATTGTCGACGATGCCGGCGAAAATATCTCTAGCCCGCAATTACTCTCTAAGGATGGGGCAGCCTATCGAGTCGATCCACTTACCGGGAAAGTCGTACCATTCAATAAGCAAAAGGGGCTGTTCAGTGACCTATTGAAGATCAAGACACCACTAGAACCGAAAGAGATCGTAACGCTAGAGTATACACTAAAGAAACCGCGTCCATTCAATGGCGTTCTACCTATTCGATAAGAAGGCGATATAAATGAGTTTAATTGTGAATCAGTGGCGGGGAAATTCGCCAAGCGTACGACATACGGCAACCGTCACTGTCAATGATGCAGTTTTCGGGGCGTTGTATAAAGTCGACTTCGACGGCGTTGCGTCCGTTGAGACACGCGGTCAGGACGGGGACACGACGGCAACCATTGCGTCACGTCTTGCCGACTTGCTTGCAGGCGTTGCCGGCGTAACGGTCGACTATACGGCCGGGCAATCATCCATTGAGATCATGGGGCCGGCCGATGGCGTTCCTATGGCTTCGAACATCACAGCCAGCAATCCGGCCGGATCATTCACCGAGAGGATACGGCCGGGCAAACTGGCGATTGATCAAGAGTTCTTGATTGCATTACCCGAAGACACCACGGGCGGAACGTTTACCGTTTCCGTAGACTTTGGTTCAGGATGGGAAGAGACGACAGGGCAGGCGTATAACGAAACGGCCGAGAATCTTGAAAGCGACCTGGACGCGCTGACGAGCGCAAGCGGCGGGGACTTCTCTGTAACCCTGGAAGCAACCGAGCCGAGAACTTACCGGGTGAAGGTTGGGGGAAGCTGGGCCGGCAAAAGCGTTGCGATCAAGGCAGACACGTCCGGGCTCACGGGGCTATCAACGGCGGCCGTCTCTCGCGCTCAAAGCGTTGGGGGCGATGCACCGGCCGTATGGAAAATCCGCCTTCATCAAGATTCGTCTGCCAGTACGTTAATCAACGTGCACATGAATGGTGTCGCTTATGCGACGCAGATTGCGAACGTGGTGAGTCAATCATGGTGGGATGAGCGATTGCCTGCAAACACAGTGTCTTTCGCTGGTGGTCAGGAGTTGCATTCGGGCGGCTCAATGACGTCTCACGCGGTGTTCTCTGTTCCGGCCGATGTGTCTATATCGTTTAGTGGGCCAGTGTCTGCCCAGGTTGACGAGTTGCAGGCGTATCAAGGCGAATCGCATGACTCATTTCAGATGTTTGACTTCACGGCGGGCACCACAGGCACGCAAACCGTCACTTGGAACGGTCACACATCGGGGGGCGGTTCCATGTCTCAGATAGCGTCGCTATTGCTCAGCCTTCCGAATATTAACACCGGGGAAATTCAGGGCTTCACGTTTGGTAGCGTCCCCATTTATGTCGTACAATTCCAGAACGGACTCGGAGGGGCGTTGCAACCGTTAATTCAGTTCGGCACCACAGACGCAGAATATCTCAGCGAGGGAGCCGGGCCAGTAAACGATATTCACGCGGTTACGATTCTCGGGGCAACAGGCGGCACGTTTCCGCTACAGGTTTCCGGGAAAGCCGAGACGACAGACATTGATTTTGCAAGCGACGACATTGACGACATTCAAGCGGCCATTGACGCAACACTCTCGGCCGGAGAAACGGTCACGGTCACGGGGACAATCAGCAGCTTCCAAATCGAGTACGGCGGGGACCTGGCGGAAACGACAATTCCACTCATTGCCATTGATGGAAGCGGATTGACGGGCGGTCAAGATGCTATTATCAGCGAGGCAGTCACGCCGGTTGCTGGAATCAACGAAATTCAAGCCGTCAACATTGACCCGACCGCAACGGGCGGAACTTATTCGCTAGTTAATGGCCAGCCGAGCATTGACATTCCCTACAATGACAGCTTGCCAAACATTGAAGCGGCTTACGAGGATTTGCCGGATATTGGGGCGGGAAATGTGTTTTTTGACGGTACGCCAAGGCGGCTACTCATTGAGTATATCGGGGCACTTGCCGGGCGTCCGGTCGACCTGGTAAAGATCAATCAAGACAGCTTGATTGTGTCCGGTCAATCGGCGTTGACAGTCTCGGTTGAGTCTCTGGCGGGATCGGCGAACCATTGGAATAGTCCGCAAAACTGGTCACTTGACCATGTGCCGAGAAGCGGGGAACTTGTCGTTCTGAAGGGACCGGCCGGCGATATCTTGCACGGCCTGGTGCAGGCGGCCGAATGCACTTTCAGCGGAACCGATATCGTTCTCAATCAGCCGGGCGATTTCATTGACGGTCAAGTTGTTCGCCTATCAACTTCCGATACTCTGCCAACGGCTCAAGATTCAGGCGGGGCCGTTGTCCTGGATGGCTCGGCCGATTATTACGTTGTTGCCATTGGAGTGACAGACAGCGGAAATCAGACAATCAAGATCAGTGAGACGGACAACGGCGAACCGGTTGAGTTTACGAACGCCGGAACCGGAACGCATCGAATCGGCGTAAGGCTTGCCGGCATTCGACAATTCGCATCGTATGCCGGGGCGATTGGATTCCCGCAATTCATTGACGGCGCATGGTATCCGGGACAACGTTATTTACAAATCGACCTGGAAGCCCCGTCAAGCAACGATCCAAACATTGAGTTAGGAATCGGGGACGGCAGCGGGTTATCACGCGGCTATTTTGATTTCGGCACAAGCCACGTTGATGCACGCGTTTTGAAGTCTCAGGGTTCCGGAGACGAGCCGGCCATTAACGTTCTGAATGACAACATTGACGAAAGCGAAGTTGTCGTTATCGGTGGCGTGTTCGGAGTGGGGAACGATCCGGCCCGTACGCCAAGTATGCGGCGTTTAATTGGCTTCGCCGGCCGGTCGATTGTCGGCAATGCGAACTTCTCACGGATCGAAAGCTATAACAATTCCGTAGAGTCTGCAATTTCTCAGGCATCTTCAAACATTGTTCAAGTCAGGGCTTAACATGGAAGCGAACGTTATTCATTCCGAAGATTGGCCGGCCGTTTCTTCTCTGATTCAGAGAGAACGGGCCGGTCAATTCGCCGGGCTCGGCAATGGTCCGGGCTCGGCAGTCGGGGCCGTTCCTACACGCTTTGCGGTCCTCACGAAAGAGGTCATTGACGGCGTGGCAGAAGCGGCCCTGATGATTCCATCGGAGCGATTCACTCAGGATGTGTTCACGCCGGATGGCTTGCCGTTCCATCTTACAATCGGGGAACGGGAAGGGGCCGGCGATGTCGAAAAGACCGGCGACCTACAGGCGGGAATAACTCGCCAGGAATTGCTTTCCGTCCTGGAAACAACATCACTGCAGGGGCAGATTGAGAGAGTCGAGTTTGACGGGCCACGGTGGAAAGTGGTTTATAAGTCGACACGGCCGGCCGGGGCTCGCATCTTGTCCGATCCGGATCAGGAGCGGCTTTTTGTTTCGGCGAATCACCTGGTTTCTGCCGGTGAGAAGATCCGCGTCAAGATTGATCTCATGACGGCCGGAGACATTCCAGCCGGAACTATGGTGCAGGTCGTGTCGGTTCCGGGGAAAGGCTGGGCAGTCACGGAGCTTGAAGAGTTCCAGGCGGCCGGTGAAACAACAATCATCGGAGGGGATCCGTATACGTACGCGGACGAATGCACTCGACAAATCTTGCCGGCTGGCGTTTCGAGCGATTGCCCGGCATGTGGGGACGACACGCCGGAAGGCTTTTCCGTCTCGTTTCCCGGGCAGTCTTCGCCAGAGTTCTTAAAGCTTCTGTATGCGGATTTGTCAGCACAAGACTCTGAAGGAATCGACACAAGCGACCCGATACAGAACCGGCAATCGTTGCTTCACGATGCGGGGAGCGTGTTCGAGTCTGACGCGTTCAACGATGGTTCGATGTATTGGCATATTGAGATTTTCGACAATGCCGATTCAGGGCCATCGGCCCGGTTGGAGCTATGCGGCACAGACGAAACAATCTATTCCGATGGTTTGAAAATCGTCTATTGGACGAAAGGCGTTTTTGATTGTCTCTCGGCGAATTCGTTGTCGCGAGTCAGCCACTTGAGTAAGGGCTCGGCAGCAATGGGCCGGCATGAGTTTCCGCCATGTGTCACAGTCACTCCGTTTGCTCATTCTTGTCGGCCGAAAAGCGGGGCGCACAATGCAGCGTTTAATTGCGTGGCGTATTGGTCTGCAATCCTGGACGGGCAAGAGCTTATTGCGGGGCCGGCCGTTAACGATCCGGATGACGGGGAACGTGATTGCGTTTGGAGCCCGTACGAAGCGGCCGGAACGTCAATGACGGTTGGCTTCTATTGGACCGGTATTGAATCACTGAATGTTGCAAGGCAGGTGAGATTCACGGCTGAGGTTGAAATCGTCCGGGGCGATGATCGGGCAACGTATCGGCTCACGCAACGGGGCGATGATCGGCCGTCTTGTTTCGGAATGACACTACAAAAAGCAACGGGAGGCGATACGCTTCCCGGGACAATCACAATCAGACCATGGCAGAAATAAAAATGAGTTTTCCATCTTGCAAGCACGCCGGCCGGACAATGACCGCAAAGCGTTTCTGTGGGCATTCACAGAAGCCCCGGATTGTCACAAAGGAGGATTGCAGCGCGTGCCCGTTTTCAGACACGCCGGCCAAGGCTAAGGGCCGGCCGTGCGAGAGCCGGGGCGATCAAGTATTGTCTCTTGCTTGCTCTTGTCCGAAGATTCACGCACAGGGCGTCTATAGTTGCGATAAGCACGGCCAGTGCGTGCTACAAACGGAAGACCGGAACATTGAGGGCGTGAAGTCATGCGAGTCGTGCAAGGCCCGGACGGAGCCGGCAGCCGAAGCCGTCAATGTTGATGAAATTGCAATCATTGCGGTTCACTTCAATCCGGAGAGGTATCACTTGCCGGTTCGGAATTACTTTGAGTGGCGGCATTCTCTCGGCCGAATGGAACGTAATTTGATTACGGTTGAGCTTTCGTTTGATGGCCATTTCACAATTCACGATTCCATCAAGTTGCACGGAGGGCCGTTGAATGTCCTATGGCAAAAAGAACGAATGATCAATATCGGCTTGCAACACTTGCCGGATCACGTCAAGTATGTTGCGTGGATTGATCACGACATGGTTTTTGACAATCAGAGTTGGCCGGAAGATGCCATCAAGCTTTTGCAGACGCTAGACGTCGTGCAGCTTTTCGAAACTATGACCTACCTGGACAACGGCCGAAGCGAGACCAGTACACGAATCGGAGCGGTTGCCGGCTATCTTGGGGAGGTGGACAAAAAGAACACATCCGCACCGGGCGGGGCGTGGATGGCTCGGCGTGATTACCTGGAGCGATGCGGCGGGATCCTTGACGACAACATCGTTGGGGGTGGCGACAACGTTTTGTGTGATGGATGGCTAGGGCGTCAGTCTCACTATATGCAGACCTACGCCGGCAAGCTTGCCGAGTCGGCCCGGTCGTGGCAGATGGAAGCCCGGCAAGGCTTCCGGGGCGTTGGCTTCGTTCCAGGGGACGCCAAGCATTTATTTCATGGCGGAAAAGCAAACCGTCAGTATATGACACGGGCCGGAATTCTCAGGCGTCACGATTTCGATCCGTCGAAAGATCTGGTGATAGACTCGGCGGGGCTTTGGTCATTCCGTCCGGGACATAAGGAGGACATGCAAAAAGAAATCGCCGAATACTTCGCCGGCAGAAAAGAAGATGATTTCGCTTGACTGCTGTTCATTCGTGCAGTATCTTTTTCCCTGTTGGCGTATTGGCATGAAAACAATTAAGGCAACCGGCGATGACTGCCCAAAAAGACAAGCACACTTCTGACGCAACGAAACCTGGACGGTGTTTTGCGCTCGCGTTGAGGCGTGAACATGCTTCCCGCTTTCATGCGGTCTGTCTCAATATCTCCTCTTAGAGATCAAGCCCTTCTAGCGATCTCGCGACAATAGCGGCACACACAACGATGGTCAGTGTCTTCACCGCAAAGTAAGTCTGGTGAGTGACATATTCGAGACCTTGCGTGCCAGAAATGAACGCGTATAGCTGATAGACTGTCAGCATTTGTACACACACCCAGGCAAGCTTGTAGAACTTGAGTGACTCCTCTTGTGAAGGTGGGCTCGGTATTTCTGGGAGTTGCATTGGTTCTTCACTCACTGTTTCCGACATGGGCAAGGTGACAATCTGGCGGCACTTTGGGCACGTCGGATTGTCTTTCACTTTTTCGAGATCAATTCTCAGCTTTGCCCCACAATCACACTCAATTGAGACATCCTTAGTCATGTTTATGGCCCTTAATTCCAAGTTGCTTTTCAGCAGCCTCGTCGAGATATTTTCTCATCCAGACAGTAATTGGAATGCGTTCTTTTTTCGCGGCCTTTTCCCATGTGTCTCTCTGGGCTTCGCTTTCGCACGTCAGGTTGATTCGTGGACTACTCATTTAGGCAATATCATCAGAATGGTAATAATTACACAACTCGGATTGACACGGGGCGTGTTAATCCGTAACTTCGTGACACGTGGACTCAAGCCCGCCAGCCGGTTCGCGATCAATTTGAATCAATCAGGGCCTTCCCTGATCTTGCCCATTCAATGGCTGGCGGCATTGGATGGGTTTTTTTGTACCTTGTTTTCTTAGCGAAAATAGTGGCTGAAGATACCACATGCCACAAAAAAAGCCGGATCGGCTGTAACCAATCCGGCTCATAGTACCAATCGCAACCTACCACAGTTATCGAAAGGCCATGTCATTATGGTTCACGATGAAGATACGTCAATACAAATCTTGCAAGTTTTAGAACGTTTCGCGAAAGCAGCCGAAGGGATCGAGGGGAAACTAACGCCAAAAGTGGAAAAACACCCACTTGACGAACTCAGCCGGGAAGAACAGGCGATCATTTTGCTAGTTCGCGGAACAATCAAGACTAAAAAGCAGGCAGCAGAGATATTCGGCGTGACGCGACAGGCCATTCAGAAATGGTCAATCTTCTGCAAGACGTTTAATTCCCTGAAGGCTCACGAGAGAATAGGAAGCGTCCGGCTCGGAACGAGGTCAAGCAATGGCACGGTCGACGGAATTACGGGTAACGGTCTCTAAGCGAGGCGACCGGGGCAAGTTTATTTTGCGTCACATCTCGGGGGGCCGAGTGAAGCAAACGCGAACCATTGAGGCCGCACACCGTCCGGAAGCGGAACGGATGGCGGCCCGGTGGGAGGCCGAGCTCTTTGAAGGCGTTTACAGGCCGGCGAATAAGACGACATGGAAAGAGCTTCGGGCGTCCTATTTTTCGTTGCATCTGTCAACGCTTTCAAAGGCAACGGCAGCGAAAGCACGGGCAACGTGCAACAGCTTTGAGCAGTCGCAACGGCCCGGCTTTCTATCTTCCATCACCGGCCGGGATGTTCTGGAATGGCAAGCGTTTCTGAGATCTCAGGGCCGGACCGAAAACACAGTCAAGAGCCATTCCAGGCACTTGAAAGCGTTCTTTCGTTGGGCCGTTTCGTCCGGCTTTGTTTCGGAAATGCCAGATGTGCCAATGCCTAAGCGGGCCACGGCCCAAAAGATGAAGGGCCGTCCGATCACTGAAGAAGAGAAAGACCGATACAGACACGCGGCGGCCGAGATTGTCGGCGAAGCAAGGGCGGCAAGCTGGCAGCACTTGATTGATGGCCTATGGTTTTCCGGTCTAAGGCTCGGGGAAGCTTGCCGGCTCACGTGGCACGAAAGCCCGTTTTGCGTCGATCTTCTCAACTATGAGCGGCCTATGTTCAGCATCGAGGCCGAAGCGGAAAAGGGCTTTCGCAATCGACTCTTGCCGATGTCGCCAGAGTTTTCGGAATTCTTAGGGGATCCCAAACCGGCCGGCTATGTCTTCAATCCGGCCGGCAAGAAAGGCCAACGGCCGGCGTTTGATTGGATTGGGAAGCAACTCGTCAAGATCGGGAGGGCGTCCGAAGTCGAGACGCAGCCGGGGCAGTTCGTCAAGCCCCATGATTTGCGGCGTTCGTTCGGCTTCCGTTGGTCTCGACATGTAATGCCGGCCGTTCTCAAGGAAATCATGCGTCACGACAGCATTGAAACGACGTTGAGTTATTACGTTGGGGCCAATGCCGAAGATACGGCCCGGACGATGTGGCGTGTGCACGAATCGGCCAAATAGGTAACCAAACCAGTAACCAGGGCCGAAAAAACGATTTCTCTCGTTTCTTTGAAATCCCCTAAGTGGCTTCCATTCAACGACTTGTGCGAATGGGGCTGGCGGGACTCGAACCCACAACCAACGGATTATGAGTCCGCTGCTCTAACCGATTGAGCTACAGCCCCTCGAACACTTTCGTGTTTTGTGTCGGTCTCTTTGTCTGAAACTTTTTCTGCCGGATGACTGTCGTGAGTGGTGGCTCAGGGCAGTCGCGCTTCATCATTCTGAATGAAGGATGAGGTGATTGGCGAAGTCTATTTTATCGTTGGACGGCAAGCAATGTTCCGACAACTTTACGAGAAAGAAGGTTCAAGGAATTCCAGGATTCTGTGCTCTATCGTAGCGTTCAGTCCTCGATTCCCCGCGTCACAGGGAGTTGAGGGAATGCGACTGAACGGCGAATCTGCGATTTTGGCGGGGGAGATCACTTCGAAGGAGACCTCATTCGCAGGTCGATCAGATCGACCACGCGAGGGAACATGCCACTCTTGCGAATGTGTCACCGTCGATAATGTCACTGGCGAAAATGTTCTTTGTGTCGATTTCGATGTTGATCAGGAAGCTTTCAAAGCTGCAAGAACTTCATCGGTGATCGCTTTGACGAGTGCGTCCATGTTTCCAGCGGGATTCTGTCCGGCGTTGGCAGGTTGTTGCAAATAACCGGGGTAAGAAGGGGGAGCTGAGAAGGCTGTTGTTTGCGGAGCAGGCACGTTGTTTTCCGAGTAGCCCTCCCGGAACGCGGTGTTGCCGCACAGGTCGCAGTCTTCCATGTGGAAGCGAGGATCGTCAAAGCCGAGTTTCTTTTTGAGGTCTAGCAATTCGCGAGATTTCTGCTCGTTGAGATAAGTGATTCCGCCAATTTCTTTGGACAAAATCAGGATGCGGCAGTAGGCATCAAGGATTTCTGTTTTCCAATACGCTTCTTCGAGCGTCTTTCCGAAACTGACTGTTCCGTGGTTGGTCAGGATGATCGTGTTCGTTGATTTCAAGAAAGGCACAACCGTGTTTGCGAATTCTTGTCCCCCTGGAGTTTCGTAAGGAGCCAACGGGACTTCGCCCATGAAGACTTCAATTTCCGGCAACACACATTGTGGGATCGCTTCACGTGCGACAGCGAATGCGGTGGCGTGTGGCGGGTGGCAGTGAACAACAGCTTTGACGTCGGGGCGATGTTCCATGATCGCCAGGTGGAGCAGGATTTCGCTCGTTCGTTTCTTGATACCGGCGAGCTGATTCCCTTTCAGGTCGACCATGCAGATATCTTCGTGCTTCATGAACCCTTTGCAGATCATTGTTGGGCTGCAGAGAACTTCGTTTTCACCAACGCGATAAGAGATGTTTCCATCGTTGGCAGCTGCAAAACCTTTGGTGTAGACCCGTCGACCAATCTCACAGATCCATTCTTTAATTTCTGGGTTGTTGAAGAGTGGGTGATACATGGCTTTCTCTTTTCACGGTCTAAGGTTGAGTGTTTCTGGTCAAGGGGTGTTTCTAGTGACGAGGGGATTGAGAACTCGCTAGTCACCAGGCTTTAGTCCCGAGACATTTTTGATATCGACAACATCGAGCAGGGCTGCACAGTAGCCGTCGATTGGTTTTTTGTCTGGATAGAACGGAGCCGAAGCTTCCGCGCTTTCACTAATCGCAACGATTGAACCTTCTCCCGAGCCGAGTTCGTCGAAGATAATCAACGGTTCGCCACGTCCGCCCTCTTCGCCGATCAGGGCAGGGAGGTCGAGCGGGACTACGACTTTCCAGCTGCTTCCATTCAGAGATGGATGGCATCTTGAAAGTGTCACTTTGCCGATGACTTCGCCGATACGCATGGGATAGGAATCAGTCAGGTTAGTTTTTTCGTTGCTACTTACTGCAGATGACTTTCAACAGGTTCTTCAATTCAAAATACGAACGATTCGTGGGGTCGATACACCAGACGTTGGCTCGTAGTTGTTTGCGGATTTTCTTGACTTCGCCGGAGTCATTAGCGACGACGGCTTTCGCTTTGCTGTTTCGATTGGTCAGGCAGGCTGCTCTGTGGGTTTGCTCAGCGAAGATCAGGACTGTGCCTGCTCCGGTTCGGCAAAGTTCACTGATTGCAAACTTGGCTGCATCGTCAGGGCAACTGACGAGTTCTTTGTTGACGTCGCCCAGTTCGGCAATCGCCTGCTGAACATTTTCCGTATGCCGTACAATCGCGATGCTGAGGTGGTTTGATGTTGCCGCCTGGTTCGTTGCCTTGCTCTGTTGTGATTCCGGCGAGTGGCTTGTTCGTTCGATGGTTAATTTTCGTTCCCGAACAACATCAACTGCAGCAGGGGTGATAATTGCTTTCGTCGGAACAAAAACCGTTTGACCAGCTGGGATGCTTTCGAGTTGCTCCGCAGTGATGACGTTATTTGAAAGTTGGTGCTGAGGCGGTTGTCTGGCTTCTTCGGGAGAGGGCGACACTTCGTGCACAGGTTCGTCAGGCGTACTGAGTTGGCTCAGTACGTTGGCGACGATCCGGTCGATGGTGGTTGTTGAAAGTGTCATGAACAAAAAATGCTTTTCGCCACGAGGCAGGACGTCAAGACAAATGTTGGGGCTGTTTTAGTCGTCAGGTTGTCCGATTACGATCCAGCGAACTGGTGATGTTTGTGTTCCCATTGCGTCTCCGATCGTTTTGCCATCAGAGCAGATCATCACATCTTGACCGACTTGGCTGCCAAGTTCATCGATTGCCAGGATGGGAGTTCCGTCCCGGCCACGGTCTGTCAGTAATGGTTGCACCACGAGCAGTCGCCAACCATTCATTGAATGGTGTTTGACAGTCGAGGTGGCATGACCGATGACGGAGGCAAGTTGCATCTGAATTAAGGGCTAAAGGGTCTTAGGGTTTAAAGGACTTCTTAAGTTTCTCTGTGTCATTTTTCGAATTTGTGTCCGCGAACACCTTTATCAAAACCTCTCTAGACCACTCGCAGTTCGTCGACCATGACGCATCTTCGGGTTCTTGTGAATGTTCCAGGGTTGGTGACTCCTTCTCCGGTGGGAGTGGCGACGCTGAAGGAGAGGTAGCCTTCTCCGCCGAGGCCCAGGCCAGCCATTGAAGGACCGTTCTTGACGAACAAAGTTGTGTCCATTAATTTGCCCATCACAGTCATTGCGTGGACATTTCGTGAGTGAATGATGGCTGTGTGGCCGAAACCATGTTCGAATTCATAGGCGAGTTCGATGGCGTGCATCGTGTCGCGGGCTCGTACGAATGGGATGAACGGCATCATCTGTTCTTCTGGAACAAACGGGTTGCTGGTGTCGGTTTCGGCGTACAGGATTTCCGTGTTTTGCGGAATGCTGAGACCGATGTGCTGAGCTAGAACTGCGGGGTCTGCTCCAATGAAATCGCGATTCAGAACAGGGTGACCACCCGGTTCTTTCGGAGGAGCAAATGCAAGCTTCGTGAGGGCATCTGTTTGCTGAGCATTTAAGCGATACCCGCCATGTCGACCGACCGCTTCCATCAGCTGGTCGAAGATACTTTGGACTGCGAAGACTTCCTTCTCGCCAATGCACAGCAGGTTGTTGTCGAATGCAGCCCCAGCCACAATCGATTTCGCTGCGTTTTCGATGTCAGCTGAGTCGTCGACTACGACTGGAGGATTCCCCGGTCCGGCGACGACTGCGCGTTTTCTGGCTCCCAGAGCGGCTCGTCCAACTGCTGGGCCACCGGTGACGCAGAGCATGCGAACGTTGCGGTGATGGAAAATTTCGTTGGCTGATTCAATTGTCGGTTCACCGATAATGGTGATCAGATTCTCGATGCCGATCTTTTCAGCGATGGCTTTGTTGAATGCCTGAACGCCTTCGCAGGCAATTCGTTTTCCCGAGGGGTGCGGGTTAAAGATGATGCTGTTTCCAGCTGCCACCATATTGACGATGTTACCAGCGAGTGTCGGGAGTGAGTGCGTCACCGGTGTGATCGCACCAATGACTCCGAATGGGGCACGTTCTTCGAGTGCGATCCCGTGGTCGCCGCTGAAGCAGGTTGGATTGAACCATTCGACTCCAGGGACTTGTTTGATGATGCGAAGTTTCGCTTTCTTGTGATCGAGTCGACCGATCTTTGTTTCGTCGAATTCTTTCTGGCCCCACTCATCGGCACGTTCATCGCACATGTTTTTGACGATGTCGATCACGGTTTTTCGGTCAGCAATTGTTTTCTTCTTCAGTTGCTGAAAAGCTGCATTGGCAGCAGCGACTGCTTCATCAACGGAGCTGAAAACGCCGAAGTTTCCGCCACCACTAAACCCGTTTGAAGCGGCACTCGTCCGTGATGCTGTTCCATTCGAGACGACTGGAATGCCGTTCGGGTTTGATTGAGGATTCAACGCTGGTGAACCGGTCAGCTGTCCACCATTGACTTGTCGTGGTGATTTTCCCAATTCCGCCAGAACTTCTTCAACGACGGATCGAATTGTTTGTTCAGTTGTGTTCATGTTTAATTCATCTCGTATTGGGCGAACAATTGGTTTAGCCAGAGACTTCAAGTCTTTGGCTAAAGGTCGTCTTACGAATAAGCTTGCTGTGATTCGGCGTAATGTTTAAAGCGGGTTTTCGTGGGGAAATTTGTCAGCATGAATAAAACAAGCGTGCCGACAATTCCCAGCGACCACCAGTTTTTCTCAAGGATGTAGGCGACGATATTCATGAAGCAGCCACCTTCAAGGAGGGCGAAGCCGATGATGGTTCGCATCTGCATGACCTGATACGGCTTGTTTTCCGGCGTGACCGGAATACTTCGGCGACCATATTGGTTGTCGATAACTTGTTCTGTGACGAATGCTGAGACGAAAAAGAACATGACAATTTGTGGCAGAGTCACTGCTGCCATGATTGCACTGACTAAGGTTCCATCGCTCGCGACATTCATTCCGCCGACAGCAAAAAATGCGACTCCGCAAAACGCCACAACTCCCACAATCAATGCAGCTGCGATGAGCTGTGATGTTCGGAGAATTGCCTCTGGTGTTCTGGAGTGCCTGTTCATGCTGAGTCATCTCCCGCATCGAAGATGGCACTGTGGCCGACTTGAACATTATCGACGATGCCGATGATGGCGCAGTCGATTGGAAGTGTTTTCGTATCCTCTGTAAATCGGGCGCTTGACCCCTGCACGATCAGGACAACTTCTCCTTCACCAGCACCGACGGCATCGACGGCGATGAACGTTCGTCCTGTCGGTTTGAGTGAACTCTTGTTCTGTTCATCAATCCGCAACGGCTCCACGATCAGCAATTTCTGGCCAACCATCGTGTTGACTTTGTGCGTCGATGTGACGTTCCCGGTGATTTTGGCTAAAAACATTTTGGTATTACCACTGAGTCACGGAGAGATGGAGGAAGTTCGTGGAGGCGTCTTTAATTCCATCTCACATCATTTCCACATGGAAGTTCAACAGGAATTCAATTCGAACCCCTGTCAGTCTTAAATCAGTCAATATATTGACTGAATGAACAGGGAGGTTTTTTCTAGTCGATTTAGTCACAGGAACCTTTTCAGACGTTTTCTCAATCACGATTTTTAATCGAGTGGAAAGTCTTCAATTTTGGACGAGCTTCGCAGTCTGTCTGGCGACGACGAGTTCTTCGTTCGTGGGGACGATCCAGATTTGGAGTTTGCTGTTGTCAGCGGAGATTTTTCCTTCCTCTCGAGTGGAACTGTTTTTGTCGCTGTCGAGTTCGATCCCTGCGAAGGTCATATCTTCGCAGACCTTGCTACGAATCGTGTCGCTGTTCTCTCCGATGCCTCCTGTGAAAACGAGTGCGTCTGCCCCGTTTAAGACTGCAAGATACTGACCGATGTACTTCTTGATGTCCGCGGCATAAACATCGACAGCAAGCTGTGCCTGTTCGTTACCGTTGGCAGCTGCGATTTCGATATCTCGACAGTCGTTGGAAACACCACTGAGTCCGAGTAGGCCTCCCTGGGTCGACAATTCATCTAACAGTTCGTCGTAATCTTTGCCGCTGAGGCGTTTCACGAGTCGCAGTGCGAATGGGTCGAAATCTCCAACGCGATTGTTTTGCGGCAATCCTGATTGTGGGGTCATTCCCATTGAAGTCGATTGCGACAGACCACCGAGCATGGCACAAATTGAACTACTCCCTCCGAGATGGCACGAAATGACTTTCGCGTCCTCTTTCCCGAGTAGTTCTGCCATTCTCGTTCCAATGAAGCGATGACTTGCTCCATGGAATCCCCAGCGAAGAACTTCGTATTGCTGAGTCCATTGGTAAGGGACTGAATAAGTTCGGTACTTTTCCGGGATCGTTTCGTGGAAGGCAGTTTCCAACGCTGCCACCAGGGGGATCTTCGGAAATGATGCCTGAAGTTGACGCATCGCCCGGACATATGGCGGATTGTGAGCAGGAGCAACGTCAGCGAGGTTTTCCATCGCTTGCAACAGCTCTTCATTGACGATCTTGATACCACTCAACTTGCCAGCGAAGACCGCTTTGAAGCCAATCGCAGCGACTTCATCGACGGAGTTCAGGCAACCGGTGTCGGAGTGCATCAGTTGATCCAGACACATCTGCACAGCGGCAGCGTGGTCTGGAATGTGTTTGGTTTCTTTGGCAGCATGGCTTCCAATTTCAACGACACAATTCGACTCTGCATCTTCTCCAATCCGGTCGATTCCTCCACGTGCCAACTGCTGCTCGGTTTCCATGTCGAACAGTCGGTACTTGAAGCTCGTCGAGCCGAGATTTGCCACCAGGATCTTCACAAGTGCACTCCATTGGGGCGGACACTTAAGTGTCCGGCGAACTTTAACCGGTCCAGAAACCTTTGGAATGAACGCTTTCTTCAGTCAAAAGGAGAACAAAACCAGGTTTCAGGAACAGTTCTTTAAAAGTTTTCCATCAATCCATTCGCTGGACGCGGCAGGATGTGTGCGCTGACGAGTTCGCCAACTTTGGAGGCTGCAGCGGCACCGGCATCGACAGCGGCGCGGACGGAACCGACATCGCCTTTGATGATTGTGGTGACGAATCCGCCACCGATTTGGACTTGCTTCACGAGGGAGACGTTTGCTGATTTCAGCATCGCATCCGACGACTCAATTGTCGCAATCAGGCCTTTGGTCTCGACCATTCCAATCGCTTCGTTCATTTTGATTCCTTGATCAAACAGTGTCTGTTGTCTAAACGTGGTCACAATGTTCTTCTCGAAGACTGCGGTATCCACGGAGACGGAAACTATTTCGAGCTCGCTTTCTTGGATGGGAGGATGGCTGCCAACTCTTCGTGCGGTCGTGGAATGACCTGGACACTGACAACTTCGCCGATTTTACTGGCAGCACCGGCACCAGCATCGACGGCAGCTTTGACAGCTGCGACATCGCCTGTCAGGAAGATGGTGACGAGACCACTGCCGACTTTTTCCCAGCCAACCATTTCAACGTTGGCAGCTTTGAGTGCAGAATCAGCTGCTTCGATGAGGCAGATGAGTCCCTTCGTTTCGATCATTCCGAGGGCTTCGGAAACTTTAGCCATAGCATTTTTCTCCAAGTAAGGATCAAGGGGTTGGAAATGGTACCGGGGTTTGAGTTCAAGCTTCGGGAAGCTCCCTGAATGCTAAACTGCGAGCCCCAAAGTTTATGAGTGGCAGGCACAGGCGCTGCTGTTGGGTTTGATCAATTCGACGTTTGTCGCTTTGGTCAGGTTGATGGCATTGCCTTCATCGGTGTCGAGGTGGACTTCAAGTTTGATCTTGTTGTCTCCCCCTCGGACCGAAACATTTTCAAGGACGGTCGTGCAGCTGGGAGACTCGACTCGCAAGTGCATGAGATCTTTGTCTTGGACTCCATAAGCTGCCATGTCGGCGGGCGACATGTGAACATGTCGCATGGCTCTGATAACACCTTCGTTGAGTTCGATGCTGCCAGCTGGACCCACGATCAGGCAACCGGGAGTACCAGCAGTGTCTCCGCTGATGCGGACAGGGAGGTCCAGACCCAGCGAAATTGCATCGGTGAAGGCGAGTTCAACTTGTGATGCTCCGCGGCAGGGACCTAAAACGCGGACCTCAGGTAACATTCGGCGACGTGGTCCAACGATGGCAACGGTTTCCTCAGCTGCGTAATAGCCTTCCTGGTACAGCCATTTCATCGGCGTGAGAGTGCGACCTTTGCCGAACAGGATTTCGACATGCTCTTCGGTGAGGTGGCAGTGCCGAGCAGAGATGTTGACTTTCAGAGGGTTTGGCTTGCCAGTTACGGGGGCTTGCTGCTGAGGTGCCACACCTTGGAATTGACGGTTCAAGACCGAGCGGACAACACGTTCGACGTCACTTCGAGAAAGAGTATTTCCAACCGCTGACATGTTTGGGGCATCCCTTGTTTCAAACGAAATAATTGGCTGCGTGTTTCGTTATTCTTGGTACGACTGTTACTTGGCGACGATGCACTCAATGTTGAGTTTTTTGAGTCGCGTTAACCATTCTTCCGGGGTGTTTTCGTCGACAACCATTTTGTGAACGATATCGAGAGGTCCCAAGTGAGCCAGTTCAGAGTGTCCGAACTTGGTGTGGTCAGCGACCACGATCACTTCATCGACAGATTCGATCATCTGACGTTCTGTTTCCGCCAGCAATGAATTGGTATTGAAGAGCCCCCGCTCAGTAATCCCGCCAACGCTCATGATGAGTCGTCGGGCGTGAACACGTTTCAAGGCTTCTATCGTCAACTCTCCCAATGCGACTCCGGTTTTGGGGTAGACGTATCCGCCAAGGTAAATCAGCTCAACGTCCGCAACTCCGACTAAATGGTTCGCGATCGGAAGTGAGTTTGTCACCACTTGCAAGCCTTTGCCCGCAAGATGTTTCGCCACTTCCAGGGTTGTGGTTCCACCATCAAGGATGATCGTCTCCTGCCGACCAATGAATTCTGCTGTTGCACGACCAATTTTTTGTTTCTCAGTCGATGCGAGGTTTCTTCGGACGTCGAAGCCGGTCAGGGCATCGCCAACATACGATGCTCCCCCACGTGTTCGTCGTACCTGCCCAATGCCTTCAAGATATTCCAGGTCTCGCCGTATCGTGGATTCGCTGACATTAATTGCACAAGAAAGCTCTCCTAGAGATATAAATCCCTTGGATTGTATGACTTGCGTGATTTCATCGCGTCTTTCTTCAACGAGCACGGTAACTAAACCCGTTTTGCGTGAGTTCTCTAAGTTCTCTGATTTTGCCGTCTGTGGGATTGATATTCAACTCGAAATGACCAGTAGTTGTCAAAATCTTTCAGAAAGTTTCATCGGTGTTGCGGTTTTCATGGAAATGATGACAGCAACGTTCTCTTCAGTTTGAGTCGACTGAAAAAGTCAAATTCCTCATCACAAATTGGTTTCTTTTACCGTACTAACTGGAGCGAACTCCTTTCTCTCACTACTCTTCATTCGACTGAGGGAATCCCAACGACCGATTCAGGTGGCACAGTCGTTTCACTTAGAAGGTGGAAGAATTCAGATGGGTGGTGAACTTTTGGCAACCTCTCGATTAGAGAAGCTCGATGCTCTTCGCAGAAGCCTCTCCGCAGTGATCCGCGGAAAAGACGAAACGATCGAGATTCTTTTGATTGCTTTACTTGCGGGCGGGTCAGTGTTGATGGAGGACGTCCCCGGAGTCGGGAAGACAACTTTAGCGAAGGCGCTGGCGCGGTCTCTTGATGCGGAATTTCGTCGCGTGCAGTTCACGCCTGACTTACTCCCGTCAGATATTCTTGGCTCGTCTGTTTATTCTCCCAAGGATGGCAGCTTCACTTTCAAAAAGGGGCCGATCTTCTGCAGTATCCTCTTGGCAGATGAAATCAATCGGGCTTCTCCGAGAACGCAGTCTGCACTGTTGGAGTCGATGAGTGAGGGGCAGGCGACAATTGAAGGTGTGCGGCATCACTTGCCCTCGCCGTTCCTTGTACTGGCGACTCAAAATCCGGTCGATTTTCATGGAACCTATCCGCTCCCGGAAGCGCAACTGGATCGTTTCCTGGTGCAACTTCATGTCGGCTATCCCGAGCCTGACATGGAAATTGAGATGCTTTATGATAGGGCAGTGACGCTCCCTATTAATTCTGTTGAGGTCGTCATGACGATGGCAGAGGTCACTGAGATTCAGAAGTCAGTCCGGGAAGTTCAGATGGAACGAAGCCTTGCCCGGTATCTCGTCGACCTTGTCGCAGAGACTCGAACTCACCCGATGTTGAAACTTGGAGTCAGTCCGCGCGGCAGTCTCATGTTCTTTCGCGCAGTCCAGGCAGCTGCGTATCTGGCTGGTCGAGATTTTGTGATCCCGGATGATATTCAGAAGATGGCTCAGCATGTGTTGCCGCATCGCTTGAGCTTAACTCCAAAGGCACGCTACGGAAGTCTGACTCGTTTACAGGTCGTTCAGCAAATTGTCAGTGAGGTTCCAGTTCCGGTATGAAACGTCGTGTCCCATTGATGGTTCGGCTGACCAGATTTCTGGTCGGTTTCAAGATGACTCCGTTTGGACGGGTCGCTGTCTTGGGGATTTTCTTGGGTGCTTTAGGTGGCGTGACGATCGAGATTCCGGTCTATCAGATTTTTTGTGGCTGGGTCTGCCTGTTTGGATTTATCGAAACGACGGGAATATTGCTAAGGCCGAAGCTGGAGCTGAAGGCGTGGTTTCCAGAGAAGGTCATCGAAGGCGAGTCGGTCACTGGCTATGTGGACATTACGAATGTCGGCATGTTTCCAGCTTGCGATATTATGTGTGCGTTGCTGCAAATGCCTGAAGGGATGCGGCATCTTGATGCGGATTATTCCATTCCATCAATCCCCAAGGGGAAGCAGATGACACTTCCAGTCACTGTTCAGGCCTCAAAGCGTGGCAACTATATTCTGCCGGGAGCGAGAATACACAGTACGTTTCCATTTAATTTAATGCGGTTTGGAAAGGCTCAAACCGACCAGTGGGAGTTGCAGGTTCTGCCTGCGTTTTCACCACTTGAGCAATTTGAGGTTCCGTTTTCACGTAAGTCACAGGCAGACGGAGTGAGTGCCGAAATCCGTGTTGGAGATTCTCCTGAATACATTGGGAATCGAGATTACACTCCCGGAGAACCGGTCAGGCGTCTCGACTTCAAGGCTTGGGCAAGAGTGGGGCGACCAGTTGTTCGTGAATATCAGGATGAATTCAATTCACAGGCTGCCATATTCCTCGATACCCATCTTCCGCGTCGTTGGGGGCGAGCGAGGAAAGATCGTTTGAGGTTAGATGCTGCTGTCAGCCTGACTGCAGCGATCGCTCATCAGATGGACCAGCATGATGCGTCTGTCGAAGTCTTTCTGGCAGGGGCGGATCTCTTTCTCTTTCAGCCAGCTGCGGGGGTGACACACTTCGAGAGCGTGATGGAGGTTCTTTCAGTTACCGAGTTGACGAATTCTGAATCGCTTTCGCAGTTGGCTCCTGTGATCGCCGATTCGTTGGAAGATGTTTCAGTTGTGTTTTGCGTTTTTGTTGACTGGGACGAATCGCGAGAGCAATTTGTCCGCGGCATTGTCGAGTCTGGCTGTGCCGTTCGTCTGTTGTTGGTCTCGGAGTCCGAGCCAGACATTCCCGTTCCGTACGATGAAGGAGAGTTCACAACTCTCAATCCACGAGCGATTCTTCTTGGTGAGGTTCGCGAGTTGTGAATCACAAAGCGGCACAATATCGGACGTTTTTCAGTTCCCAGCGAACGGCAGCTGTGGGGGTGATTTTGATTCAATGTGCAGTGCTCTTCATCATGATGGAAGCGGCAACGTTTTCTGTTTGTGCTGCTGTACTCGCCTGCTGTGGACTGTTCGCACATAAGAAAGGCTGGCTGATTTCACTTCCAGGTGACTTCTGGGTTTTTCTCCTCGGTGCTGTCTTCGTGGTGAAGTACTCTTTTGCGCCAAAAGAATTCGATTTGGACGACAGATTTCTGTTCACCGACTTTACTTATGAAGTCGCCATGTTCTGTGTCGTCGTGGAACTGTGTCACTTATATCGCAAACAGAACCGTGAGAAATTACCGACATCATTTTTAGTGTTCGCGGTGATCGGACTCGTCTGCACTTGTAATGTTCGTTTGAATGGCTTTCGGCGACTGGCAATGTTGCTGATGACTCAATGCTTTCTATTCATGAGCATGCTGTTCTCGATGAAGTCACGCCGGTTTTCTCAGGTCAGACAACCGAGAGGATCGCTTTGGCGAAACTCCATTATGTGGGGAGTGCTAATCGGTTCGGCTGCGTTGGGAACATCGTTGTCGCTCTTGCTTCATCGATACGAACATGCTTTCGAAAGGGTCGTAAACGGTTACTTGGCGATTGGGGATCGTGGCCCTGCCAGAAATGGGTTTTCCAATCGAGGTGGGCTCAGCGATATTTCCAGCTGGCAAAGTTATGGCGGAGAAAAGGTGGCACTGCGTGTCGAGTCCGATGCGATGCCCGGTTACCTGCGGGGAAAGGTGTTTAATGAATTCCAAATGAACCGTTGGGTGACGACAGAGCGAAGTCGAACTTTGGCTCCGAGTCCGCGAGAAAGCGTTTCTGGCGAACTCTCTGCTGAGTTCCCAGATGACGAGCACTTGTATTTGGTCTCCGAAACGATTCCGAAGAAGAATCGAATCATCAATGTCTGGCCGGTCGAGCGTAAAACTGCAGGGCATTGTTTTGCACCGCTCGAAGCGGTTGCTTTCACTTGCCGTTCAAAGCCTGTCTCTGTTGATCGTAATCGGATCGTGGCTCGCCAAAATGAACCAAACGTTGTCTCTTACTCTGTCATTGTCGATTCAAAGCCGAGCCGTGATGGAGAAGTTGTCTCCAGTGATTTTCTGCAACTCCCTGGTCACCTCGACGAACGTGTTGTTCAGGTAGCACAAGAACTCTTCGCTGGTGCGGAATCTCCGCAAGCGAAAATTCAGCTTGTTCAACAATACTTCCAGAGAAATTTTCAATATCGATTGGGAGTCGATCTTCCCAGAGGTGAAGATCCGCTGGGGTATTTTCTGGAACATCGTCCGCCCGCCCATTGCGAATTTTTTGCAACCGCCAGTGCCATTCTGCTGAGACTTGGGGGAGTCCCATCGCGATATGTCACAGGTTATCTCGCTCAGGAACAGAGTGAGGTGGATATGATGTGGGTGGCACGAAGAAAGGATGCGCATGCCTGGGTGGAGGCGTACGATTCTGAAGAACAACGGTGGGTGCTCGTTGAGTCGACACCAGAAACCGGAGTTCCAAGTCCCTCTCAAACAGATGTTTGGCAAAATCGCCGCGAAGCGGTTGCACATTATTGTCGTTCGTTGCAGGACAAATTTGTTCGTGGAAATTACCTTCAGGCTCTCTGGTTTTTATTGCAACCTCTAATGTGGGGGATCGTGGCGATCGGTGTGGGGATCGGGCTCCAGTTGCTTCTGAAGCGTCGAGTCCGAAGAGATCCTACACTGGAATTTGATGAGTCGGAAGAGTGGCCCGATCTGGTTATAGAGCGGCAGAAGATGGATAAAATGATGTCTCGAATTGGGTTTCAGCGTGAGCCTGGAGAGACATCCACGCGATTCGCAGAGAGAATCGCCTTGGATTTAGAGGGTGCACATGCTGCCCGACTGGCAGACTGGTACCGTCAGTATACAGTTTGTCGCTATCGACCCGGAACGCGCAGGGAGAATGTCGAAGCGTTGAGAGCGGAGCGGGAAACATTGAACCAGAAACGTTTCACGAGAATCAATCGGGCGAGAACCGGGGACATGGCCAATGCTTGAGCAACTTCTTGACCAGGTTGTAG
Source organism: Thalassoglobus polymorphus (assembly GCF_007744255.1). Classification (GTDB taxonomy): domain Bacteria; phylum Planctomycetota; class Planctomycetia; order Planctomycetales; family Planctomycetaceae; genus Thalassoglobus; species Thalassoglobus polymorphus. Next base: position 274,193 of record NZ_CP036267.1, read on the forward strand.
TGCTCGATATGTCGAGCCCGTTTATTTTTATCGGCACGCTCGTCGAAGAGGACCATCGCTATCTCGCTTTAAAAGATGTCGATGTTCACGATCTTCGTGACAGCAGTTCGACCCGAGAAGTTTATGTTCACGAAATCCGCACGCATGGACTCGCCCCAAATCGAAAACGAGTGCTCGTTCAGAAAGACCGAGTCGTCAGCCTTTCACGACTCTCTGATGTTTATTGAACGGCAAAGCTCTGCGGCAGAACAGGGCGTCATTGAAAGATAGGGCTTTTGCAGCAGGTTCAAGAGTTTTGAATGTGGTCTGCATTCTCTTTTTGTTCTTCAGCGATTCTTGAAGACGGATCAGCTTTGTGCTTCATCAACATTTGGGAACTGACCAGGGCCGTCCTGGGTGTAGAATTTCCTGATTAACTTGTCCCAGTCGTCAACGGTTTTCGACTTTCCGAAGGCTTTCCGAAGCTCGTCAGCTTCAGGGTGGAGCCGGGCATACTTAAAGCCGAATTTTCGAATGGAGCCCAAGGCTGAAGCTGAGTCGTGGGCTTGGGCGAGCGAGAAGTGCCTCTCTAACGCAATTCGCTGTTGCTGGATCGTTGGTGGGACTGGGGTGATATTGTCGAAAAGCAGTTGTTGTGCCTGCTCGAAAATCCAGGGATTGCCGATGGCACCTCGGGCGATGGTGACACCATCCACGCCGGTCTGTTCCAGCATGCTCACGCACGCTTCAGCGGAGAACAGGTCTCCAGATCCGAGGACGATTCTCTCCCCGGCTGCTTGCTTCACTTCTCGAAGAAAATCCCAATTGCTGGGGCCCCGATATTTTTGTTCGACAGTCCGACCATGAACTGTAATGGCAGCCACACCCGCTAAATAAGCTTGTTCCAGAATGTGAAAAAAATTGTCACGGCTTTCAGTTGTTTCATCAATACCGCGTCGCATCTTCACGGTGACCGGAGTCTCGATGGGGACCGCGTCTCGGACACGCTTGATAATTTCGATAGCCGTTGCAGGCTGACTGAGATGGTAACCACCTCGGCATCCGCCGATTGCAGATTTCACTGGGCAGCCGAAGTTGATATCAATGACATCAAATCCCGCATCGACAAGCCGATGGGCTGCAGGGACGAACATTTCAGGGGCGGACCCCATCAATTGAGCACCGACGGGATGATCGGCCTCTTCGACTCGAAAGTAGTGATTTGTTTTCCCTGACCCTTTTACCTCGTTCACAAAACGGTCAATCATCACCTCAGCGACGGTGTACGACGCTCCATAAGATCGGGCAAGTGACCGCATTGGCCAGTCGCTGTACCCGCTGAGAGCAGCTTGCACAAATGGATGTTCAAGTTGCAATTGTCCAATTTGCAGCGGGGGGGATGTCACAGGCATTGAGATTTCGCGAAACTCAAGTAAGTCAGTCAAAGAACAAAAGAAGGCTCTGCCACCATAAGATAGCAGAGCCTCCCTCGATCGAACCAGCGATGAACCAGTTTTGCATTTACCAGTTTTGCATTGAGTTGTCTGCAACTTTGAGGCGGCTGGTTGAGCACCAAGGGGCGAGGTGCAAGGAATTGAGGGTACTCACACCGGCTCCTTATCGTTCTGCTATACGAGATCGCGAGAGCTTCTCAGTCAAGCGAGAATGTAGGAGATGTTGAAACGCAGTGCAGAATGCAAAACTTTATCCTGCGGATTCCGTGCGTCGATTTGGGCTGTCGTTCGGCCCGAGTGGTTCCTCTGAGGGAAGCACCTGAGCGATATCAACGCGGTTCTGATCGCCGCCAAAGGCGTCGAGATACCCAAGGAGCTCTTGGTAATGGCCGTAGATTCTCATGGAATCGTAGCGTGTGATGAAACGGGTTCGGTCGCGACTGTTCAGCCGTGTCCAGGCCACAATCGTTTTGTCGAGGGCTCCCAGTAATACGATTGCATGAGTGCTTTTCAGTTTGAGTTGTGACTGAATCGGTATATCAGGATCGCTCCCATCGACTGCAAACGGAAGATCGATCAGTCCACCCGATTGGTTCTGGATATCGTCACCACCGAAAGGATTGGCTCCGACTTCGAGAGAAGTATTGGAGTCGATAGCGACTTCAATCTTGTCTCCAAGCGATTCGTTGTCTGGATTGTGAGTGACCCGGCGTCGCCAACGGTCGCAATGGACCAGTAAGTTCACAAGATGATCTTTGGTCGGATCGTCGAAGCCTCCACGGTCAGAGAGTTCATCATTGGCGAGCAGTTCCGCGCGCATCGTGAAGAGGGGAGAGAGGGCAGCTGCGATGTGCAGGTTGCGCATGGTGACGATTGCTCGTCGAAATTGTTCTTTTCCGGGATCGCCGATAGGCATTGAGAGAACTCCGTTTCAGGTTTGGTGAAGGTTGGACATCAGTTTGTTTTCGTGGGATGCTTTGATGCCTCACAAATCGTTGGTGTTTGCTTCAACTCGTGTCGAGAGTGGTGCGACTTCATCGACCCGCTGATCAATTGAGGACTTCAGCTGGGTGAGCGCGGTTTTGATTTTCTCGTCTGCGGTCGAGGTGATTTTTTCCAGTTCGTCGTCGAGAAACATTCCTCGTAACGCATCAAGAACTGCCACACGTCCCTCTGATTGCCGGATCGCAAGAAGCTCACTCGCTTCATCCAACTGGCGGGGAAAGGGGACTTTGGAAATCAATACGCTCCTCTCCTCTGAAGGCAGGCTTTGCTTGGAGGCGTGAGCGATCTTCGTTTTTCTTCTTGCTAAAAGACGTGGCAAAACTGCAAGTGCAAAGCCCGCTAAGCCTCCGCTCGCTGCTGTTCCGCTGAGAATTCCCGCTTGATATAAAAAACTGGAACTGACCGGAATCCAGTTTTTCAGCCATTGAAAACGAGACGGCTGAGCAGTTTCTGGCTTGGCTGATTCCGAAAGCTTTTGCTTCGGCTCTTGCTCCAGCTTCTCTTTGCTTTGAATTTCGTCACTCAGAGTTTCTTCCGGAGGAGCGATCTTTGCATCGCTGCTTACAGCGTTCTCGCTTTCGGTGTTACTGTTCTGAGTTTTACCGCTTTCTGGATGGGAGTCCTGCTTGTCTGAATTTTTCTTGAGTGGCTCTGTTGGTTCGAGCAGCTGACTCAGCAGAGAAGTTTTACTTTCGAAGCCGATGATCCTGCTCAGTCGAGTTTGAAAGGTCGGCAGGTGTTGAATGTTGTGTCTGATTGCCAAGTCGCGGTGTTGATCGTAATCCAGAACATGAATATGGAAGGCGTTTTGAAGCTCGGCGCGAAATGAAGAGTTGGAGTCCCAGGCATGCGAAAACTGTCGACAGTTCGCACACCATTTCGCGGTCCAAACGATAAGCAGTGGTTTCGATTGGTCTCGACACTGACAACGAAACGCTATCTGAATCTGCGAGGGCTTCGTTCGCCACTCCTCCCAGTTAGCGCGGAACTCCGGGATCGTCACTTTGTAAACTGAGATCAATCGCGATTCGATGGGGGCTTCGATTCGCTGGAACTCAAGAAGAGTCGGAGGGGGGGCTAAGGTGAGAAGGTACTCGACGAGCGAAAAGCCGATCGAGTAAACAGTGGCCATCGCTTCGGGGTTCTGTGGGTAGTCGAGATCGCTGAGCCATTGTTTGGTGATGGCTTCCGAAGGAACCTTCAGTGCGGCTTCTCGGAGAGAGTTTTTTACTTCCTCGGATTCAAACAGTGTTGCGCAGCCTTCGTCAAGCCAGCGTTCGATTGGGTGCCGGACTAGCGAGGCCCGGACAGCGTGGTCAACTTCGTGAGGAATGACATCCCTGAGCAATAATGCGTGCGGACCTTCAAGAGTCATCGACCAGTCGAAGACTTCTCCATTTTCGAAGCGAAATCGAGTTACTCCTCCGCCTGAGTGTTGGGCGTTGCGGACTGAGATTGGACAGGGACGAAACCAGTCTCCCGGAAGCGGGGAGCCTGTCCAGAAGATGGCAGATTCAAGTCGTGCCTTCTCGGCAGCTATTGCGATTGCTGGATCGGCGCAGGTGAAGTTCTCTGCAAGAGTAGACGGGGAGAGTAAGAGTGCGAAAACGAGGGGCCAACATTTCGTTGAGATTTGCTTTGAGTTCATAGTTCTTCCTGAATCGTTTCCACGAAGTGATATTTTCCGGAGCGGACGAGTTGCCGCATCAGTCTGGCAGGGTGAAAGCGAGTCGGGTTGCTGTGATTCATGCGGTTCAAGCGCATCGCAACAGCAGCGACGAGTTCCGAGCAGAAGAGTTCATCAAGATTCGCCCCGGGGAAGAGGCGAGAAAGCTGAAACGCCCGAGTCCCGGAGAGCAGGGCACCTGCCATGTCGTACTGTTTGCCGCTGCGTACGAAATGGTTAATTAATATGGCTGAGAGGAGTTGCGATTCCGCAGCAGAGAGTTTGTTGATTGGCGTCAATCGATAGAGATCGACTTTTCCCGCATTCAGCACATAGTCGTTGATGCGGTCTCTCGGCCGATGTGCCTGTGCTCCGGCAACAGGTTCGCCTCGAATTAAACATGGCGAACGGCAGAGTGTTGTCGATTCAACCCAGACTAAATCGCCCTGAACTTCACAGAGAATGGCGACGTGTGAAGGGCCGAAGAGAAGTTTGGGAGGCGAGAAAAAAGAGGCTGTTCCAAGGGATATGAAACGTCCAGTCCAGTCGCTGCCGTAGCAGGCTGCGATGTCACCAGGTTGAAAATTCATCAGTCGCGACCACCTAAGAGCATCTTTCGAATTGATTTGCAGGATCAGCCTCGTGGCGAACAGCATTTTACTAGAGAAATGCGTTCTTCACGGGCACACGGTAGAGCAGTTTCAATGCTGGTCTTGCCTGTGAAGCTCACTTTCATGACTTCATAGACTGCTCGCCACGAGGCAGAACGTTAAACCAATAATGAATTTGCTGTCGTGTCACACAGATAGGTTGTTCTACCTGTACGTGAGTGGTCGCGCAAAAAATGAGCCGCACACTTCAGCTGAAGCGTACGGCTCATTTTATTTGCAAAGAAGAAGGTTGTTACGCCTGTGATTTTTCCGGGATGCGGTCGTCGACATCAACGGCTTGTCCAATGAACCGCAGGAAGCTGATTGCCCACCAGGTCGGATCGAGTTCCCACCATTTGTGACCGGCTCGTGCCAGACGTGGGTGAGCGTGATGGTTGTTGTGCCAGCCTTCGCCGTATGCAGCGACAGCGACCCACCACAAGTTGCGAGATGCGTCAGTCGTTTCGTAGTTGCGGTATCCCCAGAGGTGTGTTGCGGAGTTGACCAACCATGTACTGTGATATGCAAGAACAACACGTACACATAAGCCCCAGAGAAGCATTGGCAAACCGCCAACGAACAGGAGTGTCAGGCCGGTCGCCCACAACCATAGTGGGAATGTCTTTTCGAAGAAGACGAGTGTTTTGTCTTTTGTGAGATCTGGAACATAGTGCTTGAAGAGTAATTCATCTTTACGTTTAGGATGCTTGAGCATCATCCACCACAGGTGTGCCCACCAGGCATCTTCAAGTGGTGAGTGTGGATCGCCTTCTTGGTCGGATTGTCCGTGGTGCACGCGATGAGTTGCTGTCCAGCGGAGAGGTCCACCTTCGCCAGCGATGACGCCGAAGAAGGTTGCGACGACTTTCGATGGCCATTTCAGCTTCAATGATCGATGAGACAGGCAGCGATGGTACGCCAGGCAAATTCCGATACTGCAGGTGAGCCAATGCAGGACAACCGCCACAGCGAGTGCTTGCCATGTGAAGTAAAATGGAGCAATCAATGCTCCGACGTGCATAGCAACCATCCAGCTGGCAACCACTGGATCGACATTTTTCCATGCGAGCCTGTTTGGTGAAAAGAAGTCCAGAATCTCCTGGCGTTCCTGGGCAGCTTGGCTGAGTTGCTTTTTGGGTTGAGTTTCGACCTCGAATTTTTCGTGCAGGGCATCGACATCGACACCATCGATGAGCTGGTCTTCGTTGACTTGCTCGACTTCGACAGTGGGGGCAAATGCCTCGTCTTCGGAATCAGTCTCTGGTCGTTCTATGAGTGTTGACATATTGAGTTTATCCTCATTTCAGTCATGTAATATCAGTCAGTCAGCTGGTGCGGGACTTGCCTGGAGCAATTTGCTCTAATGCGTGCCCGTGAAGAACGCGTTTCTCTAGAACCAGTCCGAAGATCTTTGGAATCGCTGCTTCTCTCGACGTTTGAGAGAGCAAATTCAAGTTTCAGGATCTGTTCTAAAAAATGCTGTTCGCCACGAGGCTGAACCTGAACACCAAATCGAAAGGTGCTCTGGGAAAGCTTCGCACTCAACGAGGCTGGTCTTATATCAGAAGTTTCGGGGGTAAAGTGTCAGGGGGAGGCGAAACTTTCGTCAAAGTTGCGCAGCTTCTGTCACAGAAATGTCACCGGGTCGAAACCCGTTTGTGTCAAACGGTTTACGGTACTCGTGACTGTTCAAAATCGCTTCGTGTCGGTATGCTGAGCCTTGAAAAAATTTGCGAAACGTTCTCATTCAAAGGAATTCGGACTATGAAAATCTCGAAGACCATTTACTGCCTGATTCTGTCAGTCGTTTTTGTCGGCTTAGTAAACAGTGAGATGCAAGCCGAAGAGAAGGAGCCAAGAGTGCTGAGACACGTCGTATTATTCACTTTTGCTGATGCCGCAACGGAGAAGCAAGTCGACGAAATCGTCCATGAATTTGGTCAACTTCCTAAGAAAATTAAGCAAATTCAGGACTATGAATGGGGGCTGAACAACAGTCCTGAAGGTCTGAATAAGACGCACACGCACTGTTTTATTGTGACATTCAAGTCTGAGAAAGACCGGGATGCCTATCTCCCTCATCCTGCCCATCAGGCATTTGTTGCCAAGCTTAAGCCGATTCTCAAAGATGTGACAGTTGTCGATTTCTGGGCAAAGTAAGAATCCCAAGCAAGAATTTCGAATCCGTCGCCGATTCCAACATCACCCTGATTGTTATGAATCGAGAGACGGATCGGGCATGATCGATCGCATTGCCACAAAGTTTCTGGCTTTCCATATCCATCTTTCGGATTGCGGAACCAGTTCACTGGCTGCGCGTGCATGTTGCCGGTGAAGACTCTAAACTTGATTTGATTCGGGAATAATCCGTCAGGATCTCTTGACGGATTTTTAATGCGCAAAAGCACATGAGCTGCTGCGATCCCACTCTCGGGTCAACGAAACAGGTTCTGCCTCGCGGACGTACAGTGCTGTGTCAAATCAGATAACTTTTACTGCGGGCAGTTTTCGCGCGAATCGTTTCGACGCGATCACTAGAATGCTTTTTGAAATTCAGGAATTGTTATGGCAGTGACGGCAGTCGTGGGGCTCCAATGGGGAGACGAAGCGAAAGGCAAAATTGTTGATATTCTCGCCGACCAGCACGAGATTGTAGTCCGCTATCTAGGTGGGAATAACGCAGGGCATACCGTCATGTTTGGTGGAGAGACCTATAAACTCTCTCTGCTCCCGTCGGGAATCTTGCGACCGGACGCGACATCAGTGATCGCCAATGGTGTCGTGATCGATCCCAAAGCATTGCTCGGCGAAATCGCATCGATCAAGTCTCAAGGCGTTCAGCTCGGCAAACTTTTCATTAGCGATAAAGCCCATGTGATTTTTCCTTATCACGTCGCTGAGGAAGCGATTCTCGAAGCACGTCGCGGCGATCAAGCCATCGGCACGACCATGCGCGGAATCGGAACTTGTTATCGAGACAAAATCGGTCGCGCTCATGCCATCCGTATTGGAGATTTACTCCGCCCCGAGCTCTTCCGCGAAAAGCTTGAAGATATCGTTGAAGCCAAAAACATCATCCTCAAAGCCTTCGATCCGTCCGTCAGTCTCCCTTCGGTTCAGGAGATTTACGACGAGTACCTGGGTTACATTGAGCAGCTTAAAGACTCTGTCATCGATACGACGTCGTATCTCCATCGCGAGCTTAAAAACGGGAGTTCCATGCTCTTTGAGGGAGCTCAGGGAAGCCTGCTCGATATCGATCACGGAACCTTCCCGTATGTGACTTCGTCGAACAGTTCAGGTTGCGGAATTCAAGCGGGAAGCGGTATCCCGAGTCGAATGATTGACCGCGTGATTGGAGTCGTGAAAGCCTACACAACACGTGTCGGCGGTGGTCCCTGTCCGACTGAACTGGAAGATGAAACCGGTCAACATATTCGCGACGAAGGGAACGAGTACGGCACAGTGACCGGTCGGCCGCGTCGCTGTGGCTGGTTCGATGCTGTCGCGACCGCACACGGTGCCCGAGTGAGCGGGATCGATTGCATCGCAGTGATGCTGCTCGATGTTCTGAGTAAGCTCGACGAAGTCAAAATCTGCGAAGCCTACGAAATTCATGGTGAGCGAACGACTGACTTCCCGAGCCAACTTGACGACCTCGCAGCCGCGAAGCCGATCTACAGAACGCTCCCCGGGTGGAAAACCGACATCACCAATGTTCGCCGACTCGAAGATTTCCCGAAGGAAGCTCGCCACTACATCGACTCTGTTTCCGAACTTCTGGAATCTGAAGTTGGCTTCGTTTCGATCGGTCCAGATCGCGAACAAACCGTTATTTTATAATCGGCAGTGCGTACAATGTCAGTACCGCTGCTAACTCAGTGCCAGTATCAACGCAGCCAGTACCAACCTCAATATTAAGAATCATTGTTGAGGCAATGTTGGCTACTGATGTTGAGAACTGATCCTGAAGCTTGAAATTGCTCTCTCACAATGTTGAGAAAAGCGACCATTCCAGAGGTTTTCGGAGTGGTTCTATTTAGCTGGTAACGTGTACGCCGTACGCTCGAGTTCAGAACGATGGATTAAGACATGTGTTTCGATCCATCGCCGCTGAACGTTCAACTCCGAACATTCTTTAAACTCCGAGGGTCTTATTCACGCTAGAGCAAGTCCAATGTTGACCTTTAACATTCTGCCTCGCGACGAGCGGTCTTTGAAGTCATGGAAGTGACCTTCACCGGCGTGACGAGCATTCGAAAATGCTCTGCAATCACTCGAAGTCGTGGATGTCGTCTTAGCTGACGACTGCGATTTCAACAGGCTTGTCAGTTTTTTTAATTCTGAAATTTTAGCCCATATTTTATTATAATGTCATCAACTGAAGACAAACTGAACGAAATTCTTTCTGAACGAATTCTATTGCTCGACGGATCAATGGGAGCGTTGATTTTTTCTAACAACCCTAGCGAAGAAGACTATCGGGGGGAGCGGTTCAAAGATCATCCGATCGATCTCCGGAATCAGGCCGACATCCTTGCGCTCACTCAGCCCAAGTTGATTGAAAGTGTCCATCGCAGCTACCTTGAAGCTGGTTCGGACATTATCGAAACAGACACCTTCACCGCCAGTATCATCACTCTTGAAGAGTACCAACTCGATCATCTGACATACGAAATTAACAAAGCGGCTGCCGAACTGGCGAAGCGAGTCGCTGAAGAATTCACGAAGAAGAATCCTGATAAACCTCGTTTTGTCGCGGGAAGTATTGGGCCGACAAACCGTCAGCTTTCGATGAATGCGGACGAGCCCGGAACACGTCCGGTCAAGTTTGACGACATGGTCGCCTCGTATGCCGAGCAGGTTCGCGGACTCATTGATGGCGGGGCCGACATCCTCTTGCCTGAGACGTCCTTTGATACCTTGAACATGAAGGCGGCGCTCTTTGCCATCGATAATGTCTTCGAAGAGAAAAACGTCCGACTTCCAATCATGGTTTCAGGAACCATTTTCGATACTGGAACATCTTTAACCGGGCAGACAGTGGAGGCGTTCTATACATCCGTTTCGCACATGCCGCTGTTCAGTATTGGGTTGAATTGCGCGCTCGGTCCCAAGGAAATGCGGCCGCACATCGAGTCTTTGCATGGCTTGGCGAATTGCAGAATCTCTTGTTATCCCAACGCTGGAATGCCGGACGGAATGGGCGGGTTTAATTCCAATCCGGAAGAAGTCGCCTCAAACATTCGGTACATGGCGGAGAACAGCTGGGTCGATATTGTCGGGGGGTGCTGCGGAACGACTCCTGAGTACATTCGCAAAATTGCGGAAGCGGTCGAGGATCTGCCTTCCCGTAAGATTCCCGAACTCTCCGGGGCGTCCAATTACTCGGGACTGGTCCGGTATGAAATTACACCACAATCCAACTTCAGCATGATTGGTGAGCGAACCAACGTGACTGGTTCGCGGAAGTTCGCCCGTCTCATCAAGGACGAGAATTACGATGAAGCTCTTTCCATTGCACAAGGGCAAGTGGAAGGTGGCGCAAACATCATCGACGTCAACATGGACGAAGGGCTTCTCGATTCCGAAGCCTGTATGCAGAAGTTCTTGTGGCTCCTTTCTGATGATGCGATGACCGTTCCGATCATGGTCGATTCATCAAAATGGGAAGTCATCGAAGCTGGTCTGAAGTGCATTCAAGGGAAGGGGATCGTCAACTCGATCAGCCTCAAAGAAGGAGAGGAAGCGTTCCTGGAGCAAGCACGGATCATCCGAAAGTATGGTGCAGCTGTTGTCGTCATGGCCTTTGATGAACAAGGTCAGGCAGTCGATGCCGATGAGAAAGTTCGCATTTGTAAACGGGCTTACGATCTCTTAACCACGAAGGCAAACTTCCCGCCGGAAGATATCATCTTCGACCCGAACATTCTGACCGTCGCCACCGGAATGGAGGAGCATAACAACTATGCTGTCGAATTCTTTGAAGCCGTCAGGCGGATCAAGGAAGAATGCCCCGGTGCGAAAACCTCTGGTGGTGTGAGTAACGTTTCGTTTTCATTCCGTGGGAATAACGTTGTTCGCGAAGCGATGAATGCCTGCTTCCTGTACCACGCCATCAATGCTGGGCTGGATATGGGGATCGTCAATGCTGGTCAGTTAGAGGTTTACGATGAAATCGAACCGAAGCTGCGCGACCTCATTGAAGATGTCTTGCTGAACCGCAATCCAGAGGCGACAGACCGGCTCATCGAGTACGCTGATGAAATTAAGGAGAAAAGCTCCGGGAAGAAAGACGATACCGCAATCGCTGAGTGGCGGAACGGAACCGTCGAAGAGCGGTTGCAGTATGCACTGCTCAAGGGAATCACCGATCACATCGAAGCTGACACCGAAGAAGCTCGGCAGAAATACGATCGCCCGCTGAATGTGATTCAGGGGCCGTTGATGGATGGAATGGCTGTGGTCGGGCAACTCTTCGGAACAGGAAAAATGTTCCTGCCGCAGGTTGTGAAGTCGGCTCGTGCGATGAAGAAATCGGTGGCCTATCTTGAACCGTTCATGGAGCAGGAAAAAATTGACGCTGGCCTCGAGAATGCTCCGGGGCGAGGAACGGTTGTCCTTGCGACTGTGAAGGGAGATGTTCACGATATCGGTAAGAATATCGTGGGGGTCGTCTTGCGCTGCAATAACTTTGATGTCATCGATCTTGGAGTGATGGTTGCAGCGGATAAAATTCTCGAGACTGCTATTGAAAAGAATGCAGATATTATCGGCCTCTCTGGCCTGATCACTCCTTCGCTGGAAGAAATGATCGTCGTGGCGAAGCAGATGGGACGGGACGGTTTTACGATCCCGCTACTGATCGGCGGAGCAACGACATCCGCAAAGCACACGGCTGTCCGGGTGGCCCCTGCGTATTCCAACCCAGTGGTGCATGTTGTTGATGCCTCACTTGCTGTCCCAGCGGTCGAAGCCCTGATCGACAAGGATAAACGAGCTGCATTCATTGAAAAGAATCTTGCGCAGCAAGAAAAGGATCGCGTTGCCTTCGGCGCCCGGCAGGAACGAAAACTCGTCCCGTACGCAGAGGCTTTCAAGCGACGACATCAGACTGATTGGGAGTCGGTGGAGATTCCCACGCCTGCATTCCAGGGGACGAAAACTATCGAATCGATGGACCTTTCGAATCTCCGGGACTATATCGACTGGTCACCGTTCTTCAGTACGTGGGAATTGCGAGGAAAGTATCCGAAGATCTTTGAAGATGAGTTTGTCGGGACTGAAGCGAAGAAGCTCTTTGATGAAGCAAACGTGCTGTTAGACAAAATTATTTCGGAGAAACTCTTCAAAGCGAAGGGCGTGTACGGATTTTGGCCTGCCGTCAGCGAAGGGGATGATATTCATCTGTTCGCACCAGAAGCAGCCAATGCCGATGGCGATCCACTTGTCACCTTCCCGATGCTTCGCCAGCAATGGGAACGAAAAGGGCAAAAAGACTTCCGCTCCCTTTCCGACTATATCGCTCCGAAAGAGTCTGGTCGACTGGACTACGTCGGAGCCTTCGCGGTGACGGCCGGTCTCGGTTGTCAGGAACTCGTCGAGAAGTTTGATGCCGATCACGATGACTACAATTCAATCATGGCGAAAGCCTTGGCGGATCGTCTTGCGGAAGCGTTCGCGGAATTTCTCCATCTTCAGGCCCGAATTGACTGGGGATATGGAGTTGATGAAGGGCTCAGCCGAGAAGAGCTGATTGCGGAGAAATACCGCGGAATTCGTCCCGCATTTGGATATCCCGCCTGTCCGGATCATACGCCGAAAAGAACCCTTTTCGATCTCCTCGACGCCGAAAGAATCACAGGCATTTCCCTGACGGAATCGTATGCCATGTGGCCGGCAGCTTCGGTTTCTGGACTGTACTTTGCTCATCCGAATAGCCGATACTTCAGTGTCGACCGGGTGACTAAAGACCAGGTTGAAAGCTATTCCAGGCGTACCGGGATGACAATGGCCGAAACTGAACGCTGGCTCGCCCCGAATTTGGGCTATGAGAGTTGATTCTCTAGTTTTTCTCAGAAGAAATTGATTTGCACTGCTCCCGTTGGCTGTTACAATTCGATATCTTAATGAGACTGAGTCTCAATTTTAATGGTGAGCCGTTATGTCAGCTTCAATATCAGCCCCGATTGTTCCGCTCGAAGTTTTACGAACGGACGAATGTGGATGTGTTGCGGAGATCATCGCGAGTGATGAGTGGACACACCGTTTGGGTGAGTTGGGCTTACGTGAAGGCGTAAATGTTCGGATGGTGAGAACCGGTGAGCCCTGTATTCTCGCGGTTGCTGGGCATCGTTTCACCTTTCGTTGCGATCCTTCAACGATGGTGCTCATTAGATTGACCGAGTCAACAGGGTGAGGTGAATAGACGTGGGGAATGAGAACCAACCGCGAACAACTCTCGCAGACTTGAAAGAAGTCGGCTCTCGAGGGTGTATTCTTGATGTCAACGGAGATGATGCCGTCGCGATCCGCTTGATGGAAATGGGGCTGACCGAAGATGAAGAAATCGAGGTCATCGGCTTTGCCCCACTCGGTGACCCGATCGAATACTCGATCCGTGGCTATCGTATCTCACTTCGATCGACTGAAGCCGCCCGCGTCAGTATTCGGTCGATTTAGCAGGCCAGCTATCTGTCCAGTTCCATTTGAATTCGGCCCCCCTTTGAATTTGTCAGGTTGCGTAAAGTGTCTCTCAAAGCAGTGACTATGGATGCGGTTCAAGCAGTTTCGAGAGAACTGTATTCGTTGCACTTGATTCACTTGTTGCCCTCATTTCAACTGAATGTTTTCTCCCATCACGACAGCAAAATGTCGTTTTGCCCAAGCCCGTAAACTTCCCCACCTTTTCCTTCCTCCAAATTCCTGATTATCACATGTCTGATTTGGTCTCCTCGCCCACACAATCAGCGTCGTTGACCGTCGCGCTCATTGGAAATCCAAACACTGGGAAAAGTACGCTTTTCAATGCTCTCTCCGGGGGACAAGCGCGTGTCGGAAACTTCCCCGGGGTGACCGTCGAAAAGAAGGTTGGGGCGTATCAATTTGAAAACCGAGAGATCACTCTTGTCGATCTTCCGGGAACTTATAGTCTCTCGCCGCGCTCAGCTGACGAAATGGTTTCAGTTGACGTTCTTCTCGGACGGCAACCCGGCGCTCCGGCCCCCGATGCGGTGGTCTGTATTGTTGATTCGTCCAATCTGGAGCGGAACTTATATCTTTTCAGTCAGCTGCGCGATCTGAATCTTCCGACGGTTCTTGTCCTCAATATGTGGGATACGACGACTTCTCGCGGTGTCACAATTGATGTGGAGAAGCTGCAGGAACGCCTTGGTGTGAAAGTTGTGACCACTTCAGCGCATCGGAAAAGTGGAATCGAAGCGGTCAGCCATGCCGTGCTGCAGGCACTCGAAGAGACGGTTCAGCCTTCCCCGCGATTGTTCCCCGCCGAATTCTATGACGAAGTCGAAAAACTGTCTAAGTGGCTCGAGGATCGTGGAGAAGAGCAAGTCCACTTTTTCCTCCTTGAACGAATGCTTCTCGATGTCCGGGGAGCCAGTGAAGATGCAGCGGGGAATGCCATTGCCCCAGAACTCAAAGAGTATCTGGACGAAGCACGTTTGCGTCTCACTGCTGCGGGATGCCGCATTCCAGCAGTCGAAACCAAACTTCGTTACAACTGGATTCGAGAACGGCTCGACGGCGTATTAGTACGTTCTCAGGAGGACTCGAAGCTCAGCTCCAGCGACCGTATCGACAAGTTTCTGACGCACCGCTTCTGGGGGATTCTTGTTTTCACGCTGGTGATGTTCCTGATCTTTCAAGCAATTTACACCTGGTCGGGACCGTTTATGGAAATGGTCGAAGGTCTGCAAGGCGGTGTCAGCGATTTCGTACAAGGGCTCATGCCACCTGGGATGTTTCGTAGCTTGGTCATCGATGGCATTATCGCGGGTGTCGGATCTGTCATCGTATTCTTGCCTCAGATTATCATGCTTTTCGCGTTCATCGCCATCATGGAAGATTGTGGCTACATGGCCCGTGCTGCCTTCCTGATGGATAAGCTGATGACGCGCATCGGCCTGAGCGGGAAGTCGTTTCTGCCGTTGATGTCCTCGTTCGCCTGTGCGATTCCGGGGGTGATGGCGACTCGAGTGATTGAAAATCGTCGCGATCGAATGATCACCATGCTCATCGCTCCGCTGATGAGTTGCTCCGCGAGACTCCCGGTTTACGTGTTGATGATCTACGCCTTTATTCCCGCCACCATGCTGCTCGGCTGGGTCAATTTACAGGGCATCGTTCTGTTCGCCATGTACAGCCTGGGGGCTCTGGTCGCGATCCCCATTGCATGGATTCTCCGAAAGACATTTTTCAAAGGAGAGACCCCACCATTTGTTATGGAACTCCCCCCTTACAAATGGCCCTCACCAGGGATTGTTTTCAACCGCGTCTACGACCGGTCCAAAGCGTTTGTCGTTAGAGCGGGATCACTGATCTTCAGTGTCACTGTGGTTGTCTGGGCACTCGGGTATTTCCCCGGCGATCATGCTCGTCAGGAATCACTGAGTGTCGAAATCAATTCAATCGATGCTGAGGTTGAAGAGAACAGCGAAAAACTTGCAGCACTGACCTCTGAGTACAATCAAGTTTCGGCCGTGCTCATTCAGGAGAGCTACCTCGGACGCATGGGAAAGGCGATTGAACCAGTCGTCAAACCTTTGGGGTGGGACTGGCGAATTGGGATCGGGGCCATTGCATCCTTCCCTGCCCGTGAAGTGATCATCGCCACACTCGGAACGATCTTCAGTCTGGGAAGTGAACTCGAAGATGGGGACCCCGGGCTGTCAAACGCACTGATGAAGGCCACCTGGCCCGATGGTTCACCATTGATCACCGTTCCGGTCGCCTTGTCGATCATGGTCTTCTTCGCGTTGTGTGCTCAATGTGGGGCGACGCTGATGGTCATTCGTCGGGAAACCAACAGTTGGCGCTGGCCCATCTTCACCTTCACGTACATGACTCTGCTCGCCTACGTGGCCTCGTTCCTCACCTATCAGATTGGCACCGCAATCGGAATTTGAGCCTCTTATTGAAAAGCGGCACGACGGCTGCATAGACACTTCATTCATAAACTGACGAACTCGACGAGGCGTCACGGTTCCACGGTGATTGTCCGCTGCTCCCCATCAACACTGGTCACTTTTCCGAATCTGATGTTGTTGGCAAACAACTGAATTTCCGCCGCCTGATCAAACTCGACTTCCGCCAGGTTTTCTTCAATCTTCATCACACGCATTCGAGCAGTTTGTCCAGCTGCTCGCAATTCTAGGAAATGGCGGGCCACTTGCTGTAGAGGGAACCCTTTAAGAATTACTTTCACTGTTCCTCGATTCTGTGAACTCTCTCCTGCGCTGTGTGTCGCAGGATACATTGAAGGTCGCCCTGCTGAATTTCCGCTCCCGGCATCTTGAAAAGGAGACTCCTCTGTTGCCTGGTTAGTACCAGAGTTCGCGTGGTTCCTATTTCCGACCGGTCGCTTCTTCATTGGTGGCGTTCCCGATCCGGTTCCAATTGGTCTTCGAAAGTTTGGAGGGAGTTCTTCCTGCGCAATCTGGTCCTGATTCCCTCCTCCAACGGATGCCACGGTTCGAAAAGCCAATCTCACACCCAGTAGTAAAAATGGACCAACAATCAATAAGACAAACAGTCCAATCGCACCCCACTTGACGATAGTAAAGCCTTGATCAAACGTTTGACTCGCGGCGTCGCCGAGAGCATCTTTGAAGGAGATTAAAATCACCACTCCACCCAGGAGCAGGAAGCAGACACCTCCCAGAGATTGCATCTCAGGCGACATTGCATTGAGGCCTTTGATCTGAAGCCCCACAAATGGCAAGATGAACACTCCGATTCCAATCGCCACCATCGTCAAGCCGAATTTGCGAATCTGTTCAGGAGGGATCGCTCCTGGTTTCGGCTGCGAGCGACGCTTGCTTTTCTTTTTCGGAGCAGGCTTTCGACTCCGTTTTTTTCGTGGAGCGGAAGCCTCTGCAAAAAGGTCGTCGTCATCATTGCCAAAGTTATCGTCGTCGAAATCGAACGAACTTGTAGCAGTCGGTTTTTGCGGAGGGGCAGTTTTTTTCTTCTTCGGGCCTTGAGGCTGGAGACGGTTCTTAGCCGCTACGAAGAGTGTGTCGCATTTCGGGCAGCGGACTTTCTCGACAGCCAATGTCAACTTCATTTTTGACTGGCACTTCGGACACTGGACACGGGTTTCCACCATAATTCCAACTCCCAGCCCTATTTCAAAACGAGACCCCAGCCCTCTTTTGCTTACAAGTGTACGACACACTGGTCCACAATAACAGAAGAGTGCATTGATTTGCCACTGCAATTTCTTATGCGAAATCTCCATCGCTGAAATTTTTTCAGGCTGCTGAGGTTCACAGCTCTCCGGGCTTGCGAACGCCCATGGTCAGTAGCAGGTTTGCCCACAATGCCTGATCGGCGGTTTGGATCGTTAAGACGTGATCTCGGCTGGCGACTGCATCGTAGAAATCCCATTTCTGAATCGGTTCCAGTTCCACATCGCAATCGGCATCGCTCAAGATTGAACGGTACTCATTCCAGATTGGTGGATCTCCTTCCAGAGCATATGGATCGTCATCTGGAATCCCCATGGTGTTGGCTGCTTCAATCGGAACCGCAGTCAACAACACTTTCAAGACATCTGTACAACTTACAATTCCCGGCGTGAGATTCAGACAGACCAACTCAGCGTTTGGCCCCAGCGTGTTGTAGGCGGGGTAATTTCCATCTGCTATTAAAATTTTGGAATGATGCCCCGCTCGCCCAAGAACTTCGTTGATCTGCGGGTGAACTAACGTGTGCTTCAGCATGGGTGAGATCCCGTTTGATTCGTGTCGGTGATGTATAATATTGAGAACTATGCGGATTCATTCAGCGAATCGCAAGGAAACTCTATCGAGAACACATTCGTGTTTAGAGTCCGTGAACAGCTCGATGTCTGTGATGGGGCACTTCTCTGCACAGGACAGTTCGTGAATACGGTTTCAAAGAATGCTCGATTTGAGCGAAATGCAGGTCGAGCAGCACAGGAATTTGTCATTCCTACAAAAATGCACCTGGAATTCAGTCTTCACTCAAGATTTCCGGTAGAGCTGATCTTGCTTCGATTTCAGGATTTGTTTTATAAGCACTGTCCCCACTCATGCGCGATTCGTTTCCAGATCGCCGCACTTCACTTCATGTTCTGCCTGGCAGTTCATTCAAATCTCATCTCAAATCTCGACCGGAATGACGAACATGTGGCGTCTCTTCCTTGTGACATTCTTGTGCATTGGCTCCCTGCAATCAGCGGAGGCCATTGAACAGAAATTCCCGTATCAGGCGACCGTCATCGCTGAGAAGGTGGAAGTTCGCTGTGGTCCTGGTGCGAATTTCTATGTCACCGGGCATGTGCAACAGAAAGAGACTGTGACAGTTCACCGGCACGATCACGGAGGTTGGTTCATGATCGCGCCTCCCAAGGGGAGTTTGAGCTGGATCGACGCTGAACTCGTGAAGCGAACGGGTGGTGATACCGGCGTTGTTCAGGTTGCTCCGCAAAACGGCAGACCAGCTCGTGCCATTGTCCGAATCGGCAGTGAGTTGAGCAAAGAACACTCCTACTACGGGCGAGAACTTTCCAATGGAGATGAAGTCACAATTCTTGGGGAAGAAACGTTAACGACCCAGCGTGGTCCAGTTCGCATGCTGAAAATCGTTCCTCCCGCGCAGGAATTCCGCTGGATGAAAGGGGAGTTTCTGGTCCCGCTCGACAAGCAGATTCAACAGCAAATCGCCCATGATCCTTACCAGGTCCCGACCGAAAATCGTTCCACTTTTCTGAAGCAGAAAAAAGAGATTGAAACAGCTAAGAAGAAAGAAGTCGACCAAGCAGTTGCGAGGCGAAAAGTTCTCTACGATGAGCTCGACCGCATTGATCGAGTTTACGCCAGTATGATGCAGAAGGAGCCTGCTCAGTGGGATCTTGAATCCATTAAGGAGCAGTATCAATTGCTTGCAAAGGGTGCCGATTCCACCATCGGAGCACTGATTCAGAAACGAATGGATGTTCTGAAGCGTCGGCGTGAGATCCTCAGCCACTATCAGGAGTTCGTACGTGTTTCTGCTGCGTCGGCTCGTCGAGATAAAGAATTGGTGGCTCAACAACTCGGTTTTCAGAATGAATCCACATTGAATCAGACGTTCGTGCAGGGAGGGCCTGCACCTGAGCAAATGGCCTCGCAACCAGGTCCTCCGACCGATGAGCCAGTCTCACCTCGATTAAACGGTGCAGGAATTATTCGTCCGTTGCCGGGGAATTATCCCGGGACACCAAGATTCGCACTCGTTGCACCGGACGGGCGGATGCTGGCCTATCTCGAGGCAGCTGAAGGAGTCCGCATCGACCAGTGGCTCGGCAAGCCAGCTGGGATCATTGGCAGCCGAGGGCATCATGCACAACTCGGGGCCGACGTGATTCGAGTCCAGAGAGTCGTTCCAGTCCAACTGGTTCGGTGATTCTGTCTCAGAACGATCTGGCTCGGGACGGCCTGTTTCGCATTCGGCTTGAAGTGTGGAGCCAGGCAAAAGTTTCGAGGTGCTGAATTCAATTTTCACGTTGACTGCAAAATTGTATTCAGCAGGTAATTTGCAGCACTTGCGATCAATTCGTTATTGGTCACTTCCATCAAAGTGACGAGAGTGACTCCGATCAGGATGAGCCCTCCGACAATGATTTTTCCAACATCCTGCCCCTTTAAACTTCCCAGTTGATCAGGATCACCGGAAAGGTAAGCGCTGGCAGCGAAGAACTCTTCACCAATGAGAGTGTAATCACACGCTGCCACGAAAAATGGCAACTGAGCTGGTTGAGCCGTCCCCGCAACCTGAATTGCACCGACTTCGTTTCCAGTCTCTGCAAGAATGAGCGATTCGGCATAGAAGGCGCCCAGATAAAAACAGGCTGCCGGTTTCTCACGAACCATCTTTCCGGTCAGAAACGAAACATAGGCAAACTGTTCATCGGTGACGTAGTAAACCAGGTCGTCATTGTACGCATCAGGGCGCCCCGCTTTGAGGAATGCCGTGGCAACAGTTTCACGGGCAGCGGTCATCACCAGAGATCTCGAAGTTGGCGTTTCCAGTCGGCAGTCGTACTCTGCAGCTTGCTCTGCGACGTGCGAGAGGATCGTCAATCCAGCGATTGTCTGAATGTCGTTCATGTCCTGAAGACCAGGAACGAACAGGCAGGTCCGTCCCATTTCCGTCGCACGACCGACCGCTTCTTCAATCGCTTCCAAACCTGCGATTGGTCGAACTTTCAGATCGCGTCCACCGCGAGCTAGAGAAATGAAGACCACGACAGAACCGCAGACGAGCACAGTGATGATTGCCAACCAAATTCGACCTCCATCAAAGAACTGCAGCTTGCCAACACCGGGGGAATCTTCAGCAGTGCGGACAAAGGCCGACTTCGCCTCGTCTTCCTTCAGGGATTTTGCCTGAACACGAAACCAATACTTTTCTCCACGTACATTTCGGTCACTCGTGTAGATGATCTCAGCTGCTTTTATTTGTTTGGCAGAGGGTTGAACCTTTCCGATCTCCTGAAAGAGCCCGTTGTACTCTGCTGATTTTTCGACAATGTATTCCAGATCGGGAGACGAATCTTTTTGAAGCGTGATGACGACGTCAATGTTTGTCCCATCGTCCATCGGATGGTCTTCGGCAAGCACGCTCAGTGGAGGAGCAGGTTGAGCCATCAGCGATGCCGCAAAGAGAGACAAGACAAACGTGGAGACCACAAGATACAGACCGTTTTTCATTATTGATCTCCGACTAGTTCGACATTTGCTCGCGGAACAATCACTTGCTCACCAGACTCGCAATCGACTTTGAGAACTCGTGCTTTCGAACCAGACTCGAGTTCCTGCGGCTCAGACGGTAACTCTGAAACGGTTCCCAGCAAGCCAAAGTAGGGATCACGAACCAGCCGGACATGTGAGCCAATTTTCAACATGCCGCCTCCGACGACCTGGGCCGTTTCGTCGCTTTCGGCGGACTCCGAAAGTGGGATCACAATTGTCGGCCGCAGTACGCCAGCACGAATTTGAGTCGCCCCGTTGACCGACACGGCGCGGCCTTCGAGTGAGTTCAGGAGTTCAAAGGTCCGAGATGCCATCGCAATCTGGCCAAATCCTTCGGTGATGATCAAAGTCAGCCCGATCGTTTCTGACCCGGTAATTGCGACCCCCAGATCGTAACCCAGAATGTCTCGCAAGTCCTGATCATCAATACCGCCACCAATGATGGCGGCCACTCCCAGTTCCTTGGCTCTTGCAACAGTTTCGCCATGGATTCGGCGACCTCCGACAACGACGGCCCCTGCATGCTCAGCAGTTAAAAGATCCGGAGTCAGATCTTCGTTGGGATTTGAGGTGATCATCTTCAGTGGACCATGAGATTCCCCACCGATCCCGAAGATTCCTTGCACAAATGCAGCGTCCGTTTCGACGATCACCCCTTCGTTCGGAAAGACTTCGGTGACCTCTCCGTCTACAAAAGCGTTGACTTCAACTGGAATCGGAGCCCCGCGGATGATGACTTGTCCTGTGATGTCCGACATCGATTCAATCGTCCCGGAAGCAGGCGACGCATACGAGTTTTTGAAGAAGCCGAAGATCCCATTTGAAATCGCCAGTTGTTCGCCTTCCTCGACATGTTCACCCAGCTTGAAGTTCATAGCAGAGGGGACTTCGCTGGCGCTGACACCGATCTGGTTAGCCAGATTCACAGGGTAGACATTTCCGGGTTGCTGTGTGCGAGCGACCACTTGTTCAGCTGTGACGATCTCACCCTGCTTTACTAACACTTCACCGGAAATCGGTAACGCACGATGCACGCGATAGCGAATCTGCTTTTTGATTTGCAATCCGGGAGTATACGCATGTGCCATGACGTCATCCTACATTCTTAACGAAGCCGCAATCCAAAATGATGCATCACTTTGGCATCTGGGGTAGAGCATTTTCAATGCTAGAGCAGTTTGCTCTACCGTGTGCTCGTGAAAGTCAGGTACTACTTTTTCAAAACTGCTTGAACTCCCAAGTTTAGACTCCTCAATCCTGTCTTATATTTCTTCGAACAGTGCTTCTACGAAATCGTCTGGGGAGAATAGCTGTAAGTCGTCAATTTGTTCGCCAACTCCGATGTACTTCACCGGGATTCCCATCTTTTTGCGAATTGCGACCACGACACCCCCTTTGGCTGTTCCGTCGAGTTTCGTCAGGATGATCCCTGTGCAATTTGCAGCTGCTGAGAACTTCGAAGCTTGTGAGATTCCGTTCTGTCCGGTCGTTGCATCGAGAACGAGCAAGCTTTCGTGCGGAGCCCCCTCGATTCGTTTTCCGATGACGCGATGAATCTTCTCCAATTCCTGCATCAGGTTTTGTTGTGTTTGCAGTCTCCCGGCGGTGTCGATGATTGCAACGTCCGCGCCGTTTTTGTCGGCTTGGTCGCAGCCAGCGAAGGCGACACTCGCAGGGTCAGAGCCTTCTTCTTTTTTGACAATTTCGCAACCAATTCGCTGGCTCCACATCGTCAGTTGTTCGACCGCAGCGGCGCGAAAAGTATCTCCGGCTGCCAAGACGACTTTCTTGTTCGCCTTCGTCAGAAAGTTCGCGAGCTTGGCAATGGAGGTGGTTTTCCCAACGCCGTTCACTCCGGAAACTAGAATGACAGTGGTTCCAGACTCAGCCATGTTCAAAGGAGAAACAGGATTGTCGGGGTCCCAGTCCGTGCTGCCGTCACCTTTGAGGATGAGCTTGAGCGTCTCTTTCACATTTTCCCAAATCGCCTTGGGATCGACTGTTCGTCCACCAAACTCTTTTCGTAGCGACTCCACCACTTCACTGGCCGCTTCCACGCCCATGTCGGTCGTAATGAGACCACGGTGAAATTCTTCGAGCTTGTCTTCATCCAGGATTTCTCCAGCTTTGAAGAGGTCGCGAACATCTGTTCGTAGGACATCCTTCGTCTTCTTCAACGCGGACTTCAGTTTTCCAAAAAACGCCATGGTGATTTAAATTTCTAAGAGAAACTCACGATTCTGCCGGAGTCGTTTCATTCACTGGAATGACGATGGATTCAGCAGATTCTGTGAGAGCAGGTAAAATGAAAAGTTGACTTCAGTGAATAATGGTAAACAGACGCCCCATTTGCGAGATCTCTTCCGTTGACCGACTCGAAATTTTTAGAACCGACCCTGAAACTTGAAATTGCTCTCTCGGAAGTTGAGAAAAGCGGTTATTCCAGAGGTTTTTGGACTGGTTCTAGCCCTTGACCAACTTCTGATACCGTGACAATGCTGCTTCCCAATCTGCAGGATTTTGTGGTTCGAATGTTTCCAACTCGCACGAGGCTTTCACAACAGAACGGATTTCGGAAAGCGTTCCAATTTCGCCCGCTGCTCGAGCCTGAATCAGAACGTTACCCAAAGCTGTTGCTTCGATCGGCCCTGCGATGACCGGGACACCGCAGGCATCGGCGGTAAATTGATTGAGCAATGTGTTTTTACACCCACCACCCACAATGTGAATCACTTCCACTGTTTCGCCGGTCAGTTTTTCAATGCCACGTAACACAGTCCGATACCTGAGTGCCAAGCTTTCTAAGGCACAGCGGACAAGTTGCCCTTCGGTCTCGGGGACCGGTTCGTTGTGCTCAGTACACCATTCCTGAATGGCAGCGACCATGTTATCCGGTCCCAGGAAGCGTGCATCGTCGACATCAATGATGGACCGGAAGGGGGTTGCGTCGGTCGCCAATTGGGTCAGCTGAGTGTAGTCGATACTTTTTCCTTGCCGCTCAAACGAGCGGCGACATTCCTGTACCAACCACAATCCCATCACATTTTTAAGAAGCCGGTAGGTTCCGTCAATTCCACCCTCATTGGTGACATTCTGACTCAGGGCTTCCGCACTCAAAATCGCATCTTGAACTTCGACGCCGATCAGTGACCACGTCCCTGAACTGATGTAAGCCCAGTTCGCTTTTCCAGTCCGATCAGTCGGGACAGCTGCGACGGCCGCTCCGGTATCGTGAGTCGCCGGGGCGACAACATCAATTCGGGAAATGCCTGTTTGCTTGGAGACATCGTTCCGGAGAGCGCCGAGTTTCGTGCCGGGTGGGACCACTTGAGGAAAGATTTTTGCTGGAATTTCGAAGCGGCGGAGGAGCTCCGCTGACCAGTCCCGGTTTGTTGGGTTGTAGAGTTGGCTCGTCGTCGCATTCGTGAATTCCACAACTTTACTTCCACACAACAGCCAGTGGAAGAAGTCAGCGACCATTAAGAAGCGATCTGCAATACCGAGCAATTCCGGGTCGTTCAGCTGCATCGCGATCAGCTGATACAAGGAGTTGATTTGCATGAACTGCAAACCAGTCTCGGCAAAGATTTCATGTCGAGGAACGCGAGTCGTGGCATGCTCCAGAATTCCATCGGTCCGGGAGTCACGGTAATTGTACGGCTGTCCAATGAGTTCATCTTTCTCCGTCAGCAGGACATAGTCGACGCCCCAGCTGTCGACGCCGCAAGAGACAATTTGATCACCGTATTGTTGGCCAGCAACTCGCAATCCTTCTTGAATCTCTCTCCAGAGTCCAATCAGATCCCAACGTCGTGTCCCAGCAACATTCACTGGACCATTCGGGAAGCGATGCATCTCTTCGAGGCGAATCGTTTCTCCATTGTAGATTCCAGCGATCACTCGACCGCTTTCTGCTCCTAAATCAATTGCCAGATAGACGTTCTCAGCCATGTTTGTTTCGCGCTTCTCTTCAGATGTTTTCAGAAGCCCCGATCATAGCGAGCAGGCGACATAGGGTCTATTTCACTGCATCGTTGCAGTTCACTGAATTCCACAGGGGGGCTGATCCGGCCTCCGGGAATCTCTTGAATTGTTATTCGGTCAATCCTTTCGAAATCATCGATGCAGAGTATAGTAAAGCGGCTGACCGAGACGTTTTTCGTTCCTTCAATCTTCAATGAGCATCATGAGTCAACAGAATTCTTTTCCGACAGTGGTCCTTGCGAGTCGAAATCAAAAGAAAATCGGCGAGATCCGGGAACTACTGGCTCCGTATGGAATCCCACTGATTTCGGTCGAGGAGTTCGAAGGCGTGGAAGATGTAGTAGAAGATGGTGACACGTTTCAGGCCAATGCCGAGAAGAAAGCATCTCAAACAGCTCTCGCTGTCGGGCATTGGGCGATTGGCGAAGATAGTGGTCTGTGTGTCGATGCGTTAAAGGGGGCTCCTGGAATTTACTCAGCCAGGTACAGCGGGCCCGGTGCCACAGATGAGAAAAACAATGCGAAGTTGATCGACGAACTGGCTGGGCTACCGAGTGAAAAGCGGGGAGGAAAGTACGTTTGCCATGTTGCCGTTGCTGATCCCGAGGGAAATGTGCAGCTGAATATTGAGGCGACTTGCCGAGGCCGCATCGCTGACTCTGCCCGTGGCACGAATGGTTTTGGGTATGATCCCTACTTCGAAATGCGAGAATATCGCAAAACGTTTGGCGAGTTGGGTTCCGTCGTGAAACAGCAGATCAGCCACCGTGCCCGAGCTTTTGACCGCCTCATCCCGCAATTATTGCGTACATTATCTCAAGCTAAGTAAGAATTCGCCGTCTTGCTGAATGGTTTTCCGAGAAGGCAGCCCCGGATTCAGTCGCAGGTTCAGCCGCAATTTGTTTACCCGGATCATGAAAACGTCGAGTTTCAAGCAGCACAGTGCCTGCGATCCCGGTTCCGGGCGATGTTGTCATCAGCACTCCCGGATATTGAAATCGAACACGCCAGAAAGTCACCGTTTTCAGGAAGCAGAACTGCAAGTCTTGATTCCAACCATAATGGGCATAAACTCTTGAGGTTAGCCCAGTAACATATTTGCGACGGGGCTTCGATTCCGTCGCTGCCGCCTCCGGGACGATTCGTCAAAATTTGCTGCGAATCGCCACTCAACCCTGGTTTTCCCAGTTCATGTCCGAAACACCAAATCCAACACCTGATGATCAATCTGAGCTTCCTCGCGAAGGGGACAGTTCTCAAGAAGATGTCACAGTCGATCTTCCAACTGATCTGCCACCGGTGGAGCCACCTTCAGCGGGGATGATCATCCAGCTCTTTCTGGTCCCTGCGATTATTGTCGCATTGATCGTCGGGGTTTACGCCGTGTTCGGTCAATTGGCTTCGCAGGAACTCGATTGGCGGCAACTTGTCACCGATGTTCGCAGCGAAAACCCTCACGTCCGTTGGCGCGGAGCGCTCGGCTTGGCCCACATGCTTGATGCTGATGCTCAGCGGGGTGAAAAAAGCCAGCAACTCAACGCCAACCCGGAAATCGCTACTGCATTTGCCGAGCTCTATGCAGAGTTCATCGATTTGGACGATCTCTCGGAAGAAGAACTCAAGAACCTCGAATTTCTCTCAAAGGCGTTAGGACGAATGCAGGTTCAGAGCGCCGTCATTCCGGTCTTCCGGGAAGGCATCAAGGAGACGCGCAATCATGAGGTGCGAAAGCATTCACTGATTGGGCTCTCGATGTTTGCGGGGAATCTTCAGCAATCGGGGCAAACTTTGAGCGACCCGGAACTTGTGAATGAGCTGATCGAAATTTCAAAGGAAGGGGACCGACTCTTCCGCCATCAGGGAGCTTACGCCCTCGGGCTGTTTCCCACAGCGGAAAGTCAGGCACGCCTGGTTGCTCTCCTCAGCGATCCCGATTTGATGACTCGCATGAACGCAGCGGTCGGTCTGTCACGCAACGGTTCAGTCGAGGGAGTGGACGTCTTCTTTGACCTCCTCAAGGATGGAGCCAATTGGGGCCTGGACCCTAAGCAGGTCAAAACTGAAGAGCAGGAATCGGAGTATTTCGAACGCGTCCTGATGCTCATCAACAGTATTAAAGCTCTTGAAGAACTCGAAGAAAAACTCACCTCGGACCAGAAGACTGAACTCTTGAAACTTCTCGATCCACTGAGCGACACAGTCAAGGATACTCTGCTCAAATCTCAGATCATCGAGTTGAAAGCAGCTTTGAATAAATAGTCAGCGAGTTGCGTGCAGCGAAGCGCACCCACTCGGCTCCCACATTCAATTCAGCTTCCACATTCGAATCACTTGTTGGTGACTGGATTTCAAGTTTGTGCGGCATTTGTGCGGCAGAGATGAGCGCAACTACGCGGCTGCGTTGGAGTTCTCCATTCTTGCCATGACCGCTTCGCGGGCGAAGCGGTGCCAGTCGATTCGTGAAATCGGCTTGCGGTCGATCGCGAATTCAAGCACAGGAATTGCGTGAATTCCTCGGAGTACGAATGTCAGGCTTGCATAGTCGAAGAGGTTTGTCTTGTAGGTTCGACTGGTCAGCCGACCGGGAAAACCGCTCAGTCTTTGCTTCCACAACTCGTGCTCAGGGCCATCGACTTCTGAAACGGGAATCACCATGCGACCACGTGGCTTCAGGCAGGAGAGCAAATTTGCGAGAGCAATTGTTGTTTCAGGCGTCATTTCTTCTGACTGAAACACACTGATATCGCGCACGAGGAGACGGTGCATTGAATGGGCTGCTTGGGAAATCGACCCTGCTGGCGAGCCAATAGTGACATTCTCAGCTGGTGAATCATTCGCCTGCTCAGCAATTCCTTCAATGGATCCATGCCGCCGTGTGGCATCAGCGACCCAGTCACCTGCATGGCTAACGTCCAGTAACGACCGCTTCGAGAAACATCCCAGCTTTCGTGCCAGAAATAAGAACTGTTTCTTTGTCAGGTCGGGACAAGTGACCGCAGACTGGTCCGGCATGACCATCCTCCGTGAGTGGTGCAATTTGATTAATTCGCTCTAACGAAGTCTGAGTCTGTGATCGTCATCCAATTATCAATCAACGATCTCAGGTCTGTTTTGAGCGTTTCCAGTAAACATCCCTGTCTATCGAAATCGAGCCAAGCACCCCTGTTTCTGTGGGAATTCCGAGGTTGAAAGCAGAGATTTTGGTTATTGCTCTGAAATCGTCATAGTTCAGCACGAAAACGCAGAATAGGGGGAATGGGAGGTCCGTGTTAAGCAGCCTTGTCGAGGCTTATGGAAATCTTCTCTTGGCGAAAGGGAGCCCTACTGGACACGAGAAACAGGAATGTGTGCTAAACTGGTATTCGATTTCAGGCTTTGAGTTTTGGGGAAACGGTTACTGTACGGAAGTTTACGTAGCTGTCTGTGCTGTGATTCTGTGCTGTGGATGTGTTGTTACAACGATTTTATGAACAAACATGTGTACAATTGAGTCTGACAGGCCCAGGTGGAATCAGAGATCATTGACGGATTCAGCTGGAACGTGAATGATGGGATGATTCCAGACCAGTTGCGAACGTCCCTCAAAGGATCAATACAGTCAAAGTTCATGCAGCTCACAAACGTGACCATTTTATGTTTCTTCGCTAGCTACACAGCAGCGCTTGTCCTGGAACTGACGCAGTTCATCAGGCAGAGTCAAGTGATGCGCTGGTCCGCACTGGGAATTTCGGCGGCCGGATTTTTGGCTCAAACGATTTATCTCGTTGAACGCAGTCGCCAAACTGCGCTGCCTCCTCTATTGGCGTCATCACATGATTGGCTGTTGGTGTCCGCATGGTTGGCAATTGTTTTTTATCTCGGAATCAAGTTTTGGGACCGTTCCCTGTCAATTGGCTTGTTTATCCTTCCGCTTGTTCTGCTGCTTGTCGGATCGTCCCGTTTTGCGAGCACCACTCCCAATCCAGATATTAAAATCGCATACGAATGGACCATGATTCATGCTTCATTCTGGGTCTTCGGTATCTTCGGGGTCATCCTATCGCTTGTCATGAGCATGATGTATTTGCTGCAGCACTCCCGTCTGAAACACAAAAAAGCTCAGCTCCCAGCGTTGCATCTGCTGAGTCTGGAGCGGCTCAATAAAATTAACTGGTGGCTGATTGTTGTTTCCGTTCCCTTGCTGACACTGGGAATGGTGACCGGATTGTGGATGTCGTATTTACGTGCGGGATCTGACCAAGCGGTCAATCTCGCGAATTTTGGTTTTATTGCCTTCGGGCTAGTCTGGGTCGCGATGACCTTCCTGTTTGGCTGGCTGTTGGTTTCAAAGAATGCCACAGGACGCCTGGTCGCGTGGCGAACAATTCTGGCTTGCGGATTCCTGCTCGTTACCCTTTTGGCAATTCGATTCCTGAGTGCCGATAATATTCATTCGCTCGGAGTCCAATTACCGGGTATTATTGTGGATGGCCCAAAGACTTGAATCTGGATTTTGAGAGAATTGGCAATTAGCGCACTGAGTTCTTAGTAGACTGTAGCACTGGGAAATTCCTCCTTCCTGTCGTTTTGGGAGAGGGACTGTAGGAGAATTTATTCATCGATGAACGTGCAGGTTGTTTATTGTAATCACCAGACGGCGGACTTGGGTCTGCGGGAGCGACTTGCTTTCCCGTCTTCCGATCATGTTGTGCGCGCGTATGATGAACTCCGCGTTCGATTTCCGAGGTCCGAACATGTCGTCATCTCCACCTGCAATCGAATCGAACTCTACACAGCTCAGGAAGATCCGGGAGATACTCCCAGCCACGATGATTTAGCTCAGTTTTTCTCAGACTTTCACCAGGTTCCGAAAACAGAATTTTTCAACGATCTTCTCGAACGACAAGGGCCAGATGCGGTCCGACATCTCTTCGAAGTCGCATCAAGTATCGACAGTATGGTTCTCGGCGAAAGTCAGATCGTTAACCAGATCAAGTCTGCTTACGAACTCGCAATGGAGACTTCAGCGAATGGACCGCTGACGAACGCTCTGTTTCAACGGGCAATGGCAGTCTCGGGGAGAGTTCGGACCGAAACAAAGCTTTCCGAGGGGCGCGTCTCCATTGCCAGCGTTGCTGTGGGAGACTTCGGCAAAAGCATCTTCGATCGCTTCGATGACAAGACCGTCCTCATTCTTGGTGCAGGAGAGATGGCGTCTGAAACGCTGACGTACCTCAAAGATGAAGGTGTGAAGAAAATCCTTGTCACAAATCGGCATTTTGAACGTGCCGAGAAGTTGGCAAAAGAATTCTCCGGCGAAGCAGTCGCCTGGGAAGCTTTGCATGAATCGCTGGCGCGAGCCGATGTGATCGTGAGCACAACCGGGGCGGATCGACCTATTCTTGGAGTTGAGGACTTCAAGAGTCTTCGCATGAAAACCGGACCGAAGCCATTGTTTATTCTCGATCTAGGAGCTCCGCGAGATATTGAGCCGCAGGTCAGTGATCTGGACGATGGGATCTTCCTGTACGACATTGATGACCTCGAAGCGACCTGTGAAAACAATCGCAAACAGCGCTCTTCCGCGGTCACGAAGGCCACGAGCATCATCGAGGAAGAGACCGAAAAGTTCATGCATGAGATCTACCACAAGGCGACCGGGCCGATTATCAAACAGCTCCGGGAGCATTGGCATGAGACCAGCCGGGCGGAGCTGGAGATTCTCTTTCGCAAGATCCCGGAACTCGATGATCGACAACGAGAGGCGGTTGAGAAAACCCTGAGCCGTGTCGTCAACAAATTACTCCATCCTCCTTTGGAGACGTTGCGAGACGAAGCTCGTTCCGGCCCGCCGACCGGAATGCTCGAAACTCTCAAGCGACTGTTCCACATCAAAGATTGAATCGCATTCCAGTTTTCTCCTTTCTCCGTCTGATCAGGACTGGTATTGGCTCTCGGTGATTTTCTTTAGAGGCGTCTCCTCCGAATTCATGCATCATTCGACATGCGTCAGGTGGAATTGCTAAACTGGTCTTGTTTTGCCACTCGTTGAATGTCTGAAAGAAATCTCCCATGCGTACCGGCTCTGCTATCCTGACCACTCTCGCAGTGTTGTTTCTCTCGGTTGCCCCCGTTCTTGCGGAGGGGGAGATCGAAGATGGTTTTGTTTCACTCTTTAACGGCAAGGATCTCACGAACTGGACGACTCCTGAGGGAGACGGCGGTAAGTGGAAAGTTGTCGATGGTGTGATCGATTACAACGCCGATTCAGAAGCCAAAGGGGACAAAAACCTCTGGAGTGAAAAGGAATACGGCGACTTCATTTTGAAGATGGATTGGCGAATTAAAGAGACTTCGGGGCTGTATCCAGTCCCGATCGTTCTGGAAGATGGGTCATACTTGAACGATGCCACGGGCAAGAAGCTGACAATTCAGATGCCCAACGCCGATTCCGGCATCTATGTTCGTGGAACGTCAAAGGCCCAAATCAATATGTGGTGCTGGCCTATCGGCTCTGGAGAGGTCTACGGATACCGGAATAATCAGAAAGATCCCGTCATTCGCGCGGGAGTGACTCCAAAAATCAATGCAGACAACCCGGTCGGTGAGTGGAATCAGTTCACTATCATCATGGTCAATGACCGTCTGACCGTGATTTTGAACAACAAAATGGTACTCGAAAACGCCCAGTTACCCGAAGTTCCCGCAATGGGCCGAATCGCCCTTCAGCATCATGGTGGTGTGAACGCTGATGGCTCGTACAAGCCTGCTTCCAGCTTGGTCCAGTTCCGGAATATTTGGATTAAGGAACTCCCGAATCCTAAGAGTCCTTAAGGATTTAGGGGGATTTCCTTGACTCGCTGAAGTGTCATCGTAAACTGAACAGAGGATTGATGTGGCGTTTTGACCACATCAGTGAAGCCTCTTATCATTCAATTCATTCGAATTTAGCGGTTATCGGACTTCGGCAATTTGCATTGAAGTCTCGATGAAATTCACTCGACATAAATGAAGAAGACCATTCATTTTGGTCGGATCACGTTGTATCAATATCAATTCACAAGCGAAGTTGTTGGACCGTAATCGTGGACTGCAACCGACTGTGGATTCAAGACAACCTTCGGTTACAACCTACATGGGGTTACAACCTGCATGGATTGTGAAGCAGTGTCATGGACGATGTTAGAGATGCGACATGCATTGTTTAGATCAGCTTGTTCGATCAGGATTGCGTAGTTCAGAGACACCTCGTCTAAGACATACGCTCTGAAAAAACATTCGCTGTGAAATCGTGTCCGTTCAATCACTTTCGGCACAAATCCATTTGCGCACATTACCTCCATTTCGCGCAATACTCACTGAAATTGTTCCAAAGGGGACTCCTCGATGGCAGGTTCAAAACCGACCGCAGTACACTTTTCACTTGTCTTCTTTGTGATGACCACGCTTATTCTGTCCATCGTCACCTATTTGACGTTTCAGGAACAGAAAAAGGCGGCACTCGCTGCAGCTGATGCAACGGACAAAATGAACGCAGCTGAGGGGAACTTCAAACGACAATTTGATGAGCTTGCCGCCTTGAAGGAACTCATGGGGTATGAAGGCTTCGAAGAAATCGGCATCGGAGGCAACAACGAGAATTCTGTAATCGGTGC
The DNA here is from genome assembly GCF_007744255.1 of Thalassoglobus polymorphus. GTDB lineage: Bacteria > Planctomycetota > Planctomycetia > Planctomycetales > Planctomycetaceae > Thalassoglobus > Thalassoglobus polymorphus. The sequence continues at coordinate 306,563 of NZ_CP036267.1, forward strand.
TGCCAAGAAAGATCTTGTCTCATTAGGACGCGATCAAGTCCAGCCCAGCCCAACCGATCCAAAGTTCCGGGACACGCTTCAGTCTTTGCGTGCGAGCCTGGAAACGATGTCGGAACAAAGTAAAACGTATAACACCGGGCTGAACGAAACCAACGCACGACTTGAAGCTGAGAAAACTGCCACCAGAGGCCGGGAAAATCAACTTCAACAGTCGCAAGAGAAAACCGAGCAAGAACACCAGAAACTGATCACTGATCAAACTGAGAAAATGGCTGCGAAGGATGCCGAGATCGCCACTGTGCGACAGGAACTTTCCGCAGAACGAGTCGCCAAGGGGCAACTCAATGATGAGCTCGATCGCGTCCGCCGTCAGACCAGCGAAGAAATCTCGCTTCTCCAACAGGCGAATCAGTTTCTCCGACTACAACTCGATAAGCTTGAAAACCAGAGCTTCGACAAACCTGACGGAAAAATCGTTCGTGTCGACAACACGACTCGGCTCGTTTGGATCGATATCGGCAGCAAGGATTACCTGCGTCCACAAACAACGTTTAGTGTTTACATTCAAACACATCGTGGAGTAGGACGTGGTTCAGCAGATATTAAGGCCAAAGTCGAGGTCAACAAAATCCTCGGTCCAAATCTCGCTGAATGCCGTATTGTCGAAGAAGACTTCGATCGCCCCATTCAGGCTGGCGACCCGGTTTACTCACCATTGTTCAACCCTGGGGTCGTTGAGTCATTTTCGTTCGTTGGAATTCTGGATATGGATGACAACGGAAAAAGTGACCGTGAACTCCTGCACGGGATTATTTCGAATGCCGGTGCTTCTGTGGAAGTCGAAGTCGACGATCAGGGGAATCGAATTCCTGAAGGCCAAAAAATGTCTGTGAAGACAAAATATCTGGTCGTCGGAGACATTCCTGACCCAAGCCAGTTCCCAGGTGCTGACGAGCGTCGCGAATTCGCTCTGAAAATTAGCGAAGAGCACAAAGCTCTCGAAAAAGAAGCACTTCAGTTCGGGATTAAAATCGTACGGTTCTCTGACTTCCTGAATTACATCGGGTATGAAAACAAGCAGCGACTTTATGTCGCTGGGGAAAACCAGAAGTACAACCTGAAGTCTGGATCACGAAGTACCGGGACTGATGAGGTTCTCGGAGCAAGCCGACTCTCCAGCGGACAAACTTCACAACGTTTCCGCAGCGATCGTGGAAACAAAAAACCTGCCAGTTCAACTGGACAATAAGCAAACGGGATCCTGACAGGGAGCGATTCTAGCTGTGAGTGATACCATAAAGAGCATTGTCAGCCACTGAAAAGCTCTTAGAAACTGAAAAGCCAGGCATCTCGGAATGCCTGGCTTTTTTTCTGTTTCGACTTCGTTTCGACTTCCGGGCATGCGGTAGAGCCAGCTGCTCCAGGAAGTGATCTTCACGGCCCGACAACCACTGGACATTCTCTACTCTGAGCGTTTTTCAGATTCTGATTCGTCTGTTGCGGTCAGTATGGTTTTCAGGCGCCGAATCGCTCGCAAGTATCTCATTCCCGCTGCCGCCGGCGAAAGGTCTAAGGCTTGTGCGACTTCGCTATTCCCGAGGTGTTCAATGTGCCGCATAACGATGATCTCCCGATCGTCATCGTCAATCTGGCTCAAGGCTTCAAGAAAACGTTCTTCGAGTTCTTTCCGGATCGTTGCTGCCGCTGGAGTTAGTTCTTGATCACTCAGCTGCGCAGCTAAGTTGAGTGATGATTGATCGCCAAATTTTCGTCGTTGGAGTGGCTGTTCTTTGTCGACCGATCTCTTCTTGGCGTGATGCCGACGGTGCAGGTCGATCATGCGATCCTTGGCAAGTTGTCGGACCCACAGATGAAACGGCATGACCGGGTTTGCGACATAATCTTTCAGACGCTGGTTGGCTTCGAGCAGGACGTCTTGCACAACATCGCTGGCGTCGACGCGGGCGGAGATCTTTCGGTCCAGTCGAAAATGAATCAGTCGTCTTAATGCGTCACGATGCCGATTCATTAAATCGTTGACGGCATGTTCATTTCCGTCAGCGACTGCTTGAACAAGTTGCTGCGTCACTTCGTGTTCCGGCCAGATCGATTTTTCAGGCATGAAATTCCACTCTCAAAAAGCCCTTTGGGCTAAAAGGTGATCCTCATCGAGTGCCCGACAATTCGAACAATTGGAACTGTTTCATCTTCTGTTCTCCAGAGAACGTCGTTCGTTTGAGTTCAGGTCCCCAACGTTCAATTTCGTCTTTCCAGGAGTCGTCGATGGATTCCCAGTCTCTGAGGTTGAATTCATCCGGGAGCGGGACTTCTTCAAACGGCCAACGGTCAGCTAGCTGTTTGAGCCTCTCTGGAGAAACGAAATCAGTATATCCGTATGTCGTGCGATAACGAAGGATTTCATTCCAGTTGATCAGAACGTGCGTGATACCAGCCTCCTGGAAATTTTGTTTAATGGTCGCAGCCGGCAGCAGTTCCCATTCATCTTTTCCGAGTTTGTTGGAGGTCCATTGTTCGAGAAGGGAATAGTCAAAGACCGTGTTGTATCGGTACTCGCACTCCGCATCAAAGACCATCGCCTCACCGACGAAGAGCACGCGCCCGCTTTCGCCGACAGCTTGTTCCGCAAGAAGCACCGAGGCCGGTTTCACCTGCTGGCGTGCCTTATCGTAATCAATGAGATAGGCATTGTATCCGCTCGCAGGAGTTGTCATGAATGCAAGGTTGAAAACCAGTGTGACGAGCAGCAACAGGGAGACCGCTTTCCCCAGCCAAGGGAAATACCAGGGGGATTCGTTGCTTCTTGAGAAAAACATCTCCTTCGATGCCGCAATTCCCACTCCTGAAAGGAGAGCGATGACAGGCAGCACCGGGACCCAGAAACGGTCGATGAGGTGGGTCATGGTGTACCAGACGGTCAGGATCGTGATCGCTGCTCCGAGGACAATCCAGAACTCCCAGTTACGTTTGCGATAAAGAAATGCGAGCGGAGCGAGCCCGAAGATCAGCGGGGATTGCCAAACGCTTCCGAGCGTGACATCGACAACATTCTTCTTCAGCTCTTGCCCCATCGCGACTGGATTCTTGAGCAGAGGTGACGGCCGCGCATGCCCCGCTTTCCACTTGGCGTTCAATTCAGCATCCCAGTCCTCGCCTCCGAAGACTGAATACATCAGCGGGTAGACCGGGTTCCCGGTTTCGAGGGTGTTCTTGACTGCCCACGGACCAAATGTCAGCAAGCCGCCGACGACATACAATGCCGCCATCGTTGTTGTTTGTCGCCAGGGGACTCGTCGCAGAACGACAGTGGTCAGCATCACAAGAGCGATTGGAATCGCAATGAGTACGATTCCAGGATATTTGGTCGCAACAGTACTCCCTGCGAAGAGGCCACATAACATCGCGATTCCTCTTTCAGTTGAGGAAGCCTGTCGAGAGTCGGAGAAGAGCGACAGCCAGTGCAGCAACGCTAACAGTGAAAGAATCACATAGCAGCACATCGCTCCTTCCGTGTATGCGATGACCGAAATGCGATACGTCCATGGTGTGGACAGGTAGACAAGGGCGCTGATCGCTCCAACGTAATCGTCAGCAATGCGACGTCCCACGGCGAAGATCCCTAATGCAGTGAGCGGAGCGAAGGCCATTAGAACTGTTTTGCCAACCAGGGCTCCGGTGAACCAGTCACCTGTCAGGACCATTCCACAGAGTGTCAGCATTTCGGTCAGGAAAGGAAAACTTGTGTAGACGTTGTGTGGCAGGAAATGAACCTTGCCCGCCAGAAAGTATTCCTTTGGACCTTCGATATGATATTCCTTCACATCGAAATCTGTTGAAGGGAGCATCGCTCCGAGCAGCATGGGGGTGAGAAAAACAACACAGAGAAGCCCAATCCAGCGAAGGGAGAAGTTGTGTTGTTTAGGTTTATCGTTTTGCTGTGATTTTTTGTCTCGCTGTCGTAGTGTCAGAAAACATTCGGCAGCGATCATGACAAGTATGAGAACGAATAACAGACCACGTGAGAGGGCCCCGGCGGTTCCAAGTCCTAAAGTTAGCAGAGAAAGAATTGAAAGGCCCAGTCCACCCGAGAAGGCTGTCTTTGAAACAGGATCAAAGATCGATTTTAGTTTCATTCCTCGGAGAGCTAATCGACCCAAGCCAATTGCTCCCGAGAGCATCAATAGGGCATATCCCAGAATTGGAATTCGTTGAACCAGATTCGCCCAGCTGGAGGAATCACCTGGGAGTCGTTCCGGGGAGATGTTGTTCCATAAGATTTCAGGAACAGCGAAAAGAATGTCGACGCGATCGATGTCACCTTCGCCGATCCCGGGAAGCGGGGTGTAGAAGAAACGCGACCAAAAAATCAGAATCCATGCCAGAACAAAGAATGGGATAAGCGAACGCAGTGGCGACTCGCGATCTGGCTCTGCAACCGATTTACTCAATGTTCCACTCGATTTCTGTAGGCTGAGGTAAAACTCAGCGATTTCACAGCGGAGAAGCAATTGTCGCTAATGAGACGATTCCTGAATGTTGCCTGAATTGCCTTGCCGGAAGGAGTCCCAGCCAGCTTTGAATTACGATTTACCCTTGTCCAGTCTGTCCTTGCCAGCGTAGCCAGTGGTCCGCGAGGACGATGGCGATCATCGCTTCTGCCATTGGGATAAACCTTGGAAGCAAACAGGGATCATGACGTCCTTTGGTTTGGATTGTTGCATCCTCACCGGTTTGTGTGACGGTTTCTTGTTCGATGGGCAAGCTGCTGGTCGGCTTCACAGCGGCCCGCAAGACAATGGGCATGCCTGTGGTGATGCCCCCTAACATTCCGCCGTGGCGATTTGATTTGGTGACGATTTTTCGTTCACCATCTTCATTGGCACCGTTCTGCTTCTCGGAAGTAAACAGGTCGTTGTGTTCACTCCCTTTCATTGTGACGCATCCAAAACCGATGCCATATTCCACACCCAGCACAGCCGGGAGTGAAAAGAGAGCCTTGGCAAAGTCGGCTTTGATTTTATCGAAAACTGGTTCTCCCAATCCCGGGGGGACATTTGTCGCCACAATTTCGGCAGCTCCGCCGATCGAATCGCCAGCTTTGCGGCATTCGTTGATTAACTCAATCATTCTGTCGGCAGCTTCAAAATCGGGACAGCGAACAATGTTCGCTTCACCGTTCGGGAGTTTTTCGACCTGTTCGAGAGTCACCTCGCCCGGATTTTCAATCTCAGCTTTGATCTGCCCGACCTGTGTGACATAGCCAACGACAAGTCCACCAAATGCCTCAGCGATGATTTTCTTGGCGACCACACCCGCTGCCACGCGAGCAGTTGTCTCACGGGCACTGCTTCGTCCGCCACCGCGATAATCTCGGAAGCCGTACTTCGCATCGAAGCTGTAGTCGGCATGACCGGGGCGATAGAGGTTTTTGATGTTGCCGTAATCTCTGCTACGCTGATCCTGATTTCGTATCAAAATCGCCAGACTTGTTCCGGTCGTACGACCTTCGAAAACGCCGGAGAGAATTTCCGGTTCGTCCGCTTCTTTTCGCTGGGTGACGATCTTGCTCTGACCCGGTTTTCGACGATCCAGGTCGACCTGCAGATCTTCGACGGTCAATGAAATCCCCGGTGGAACGCCGTCAATAATCACGACATTCCCCGGACCGTGGCTTTCACCTGCGGTTGTAATACGAAACGATTGTCCAAATGTATTTCCTGCCATGGCGGCATTGTAGAGAGAGCAGGGGTTGCTTGGCGAGTCAGTTTTGACCGTCACTTTCAGTGGTTCTCGAAAGGCTCTTTGAAACAATTTCACTCGCCACTTGACGAGCATTCCTCAACTGGCTTCAATTGACAGTTCACCCACCTGAAAACCTTGCTCGCCGGAGCCATTATGCGAACCCTTTTTGCCTTTCTCACCCCCCTCCTTCTCGCAACGTCACTGTATTCAGCTGAAGTCACGCTGGAGCAAAGTTCTGAAAGTGTCAAAGCGACCATCGGTGATGATGTCTTTCTTGTTTTTCAGTTCGATAAAAACCGCCGCAAACCTTTCGCGCTGCCCGTCACTGGGCCGGGGGGATTCGAACTCTTGAAGTCAGCGAAGGCCTCGGAAGAAGAGGGAGCTGCGGGACGAAAAGTGATCATCGCTGACGAATCGCCGAAGCTCAAAGGGGGCAAGGCGGATTTTAAAATTGGCGATGAGGTCGAAGTGGGTAAGATAGAAGGTGACTGGCTGGAAATTCCTGCCAAAAAGTTGTGGATTCATCGCAGTTCAGTCGCTCCCATGGTGGCGACGGTCACTCGTCAGATCAACGACAATCCGACCAAAGGTCTCGATCGCAAACACCCACTCTATTACGACCATCCGCACCACAAAGGAATTTGGCTGTCGGTTGATGAAATTGAAGGGATCAAGTTTTGGAATGAAGATGGTGAAATCAAAAACCAGTCGGTCGAAATCGTCAAGAAGTCCGGGAATCCGGCAGTTTTGGAAACCGTTAACCACTGGGTTGGAACTGACGGGAAAACACTTCTGAAAGAAGAGACGACGATCTCTGTGTATGCGAATCGTTTACTCTCTTATGACGTCACATTCACTGCACCGGAGCAAGACGTCAATATCCGCGACACCAAAGAGGGGATGTTCGGAATTCGACTTCCTAACAGTATGCGGGAAATGATTGCGGGCGGTCCGGTCACAAATGCTGAAGGAGCTGAAGGGACCGCTGCCACTTGGGGACGAACGACAAACTGGATTGATTACAAAGGGCCCGTTGATGGTCACGTCTTTGGAGTCACAATCATGGATCATCCGAAGAACCCCTGGAAGTCACGATATCATGTTCGTAACTATGGGCTCTTCTCTATCAATCCTTTTGGGGCAGGAGCCTACACAAAAGGTCGCGACGACGAACAGCCCGCTCATCATCGTGTACTTAAGCCAAATGGTGAGAAGCTCAACTTCAAATATGGCCTCTACGTTCATGGCGGAGAGACCACCAAAGACGACATCAACAAAGTGTTCAAGCAGTTTGCAAAAGCAAAGTAAATTGCTCCACTTCCTCCCCCCGGTCGTTGACCGGGGGCATCATGAATTGATTCGAGAGAAACGGACGTCTCATGCCGAATAACCCTGTTCAGATTGGTGAATACGAATGCGGTCCACAACTGCCGTTATTGGTGATCGCTGGACCTTGTGTCATCGAGGGCGAATCATCGCTGCGCGAAATCGCCTTGCGGTTAGCAGACATCGCCAGTGAACAGGAGATTCAGCTTGTTTTCAAAGCGAGTTTCGATAAAGCCAATCGCACCAGCATCGATAGTTATCGCGGTCCCGGTTTGGATCGAGGATTAGAGCTTCTGGAACTCGTGCGAGATGAGACCGGGCTGCCGGTCACGACGGATCTCCATGCCCCAGAGCAAGCAGATGCAGTGGCATCGGTCTGTTCAATCTTGCAGATCCCTGCGTTTCTTGCGCGTCAAACCGATTTGGTTGTCGCCTCTGCCGAAGCGGCGGCAAAACATGGTCGGGTCGTCAACATTAAGAAACCACAATTCGTGGCTCCCGAGGATGTCATCCACGCTGTGAAGAAGTGTGAAGCTTCCGGTCAGGGCGACATTTTACTCACCGAGAGAGGGACGACCTTTGGCTATGGCCGATTGGTCAACGATTTTCAGTGCATTCCCACGATGCAGGAGATGGGGTGCCCGGTCATCTTTGATGCGACGCACAGCGTGCAACGCCCCGGAGGTTCGACTACAGGAGGAAATCGAGAAATGGTCCCCATCTTGGCTCGGGCCGCAGTTGCTGCCGGGGCTGACGGTGTTTTTCTAGAAACGCATCCCGATCCGAACAAGGCGAAAAGCGACGGCCCGAATCAAGTGCATCTGGAAGATCTCCCGAAGATCCTTGATGAACTGCAACAACTACGCGATCTGGTGAATCAGTTTGCATAAGGGATTTGCCGCACATCCTAGAACACTTTCGTGTTTCTTGTGTCCGCGAGTACGTTTTCACAAGGCCATTCGCTGATGCCACGAGACAGAACCTGAACAACAGTTCGAAAGATGTGCTAGAGCGAGAGTTCGTTCTCAAATTTGTAATTGCACTCTCAAGCACTGAATAAGGTGATCTTCACAGGCCACCACAAGCATCGTAAATGCTCTAAACGAGAACGTTCGAAGATGGCCAAAGCATTTGTTCTTCCATTTGTTGTTTATCTCGCCGGGATGAGTCTCGCTGCGAAGTGGTCGGATCAATTCCCTCTCCTTTATTCGCTCACCGTTCTTGCGACGCTGCTGGTTGTCATCTGGAGTTGGCGAACTTCAAAGGCGATTGTCCCGCATTGGAAAATTTTAGATGCGGTTTTGGTCGGACTTGTGGGTATCGCCTATTGGATCTGGATCAGTCATTGGCATCTGGAAGCGAGCCTCACTGCCGGTTTTCCAGCATGGATGCAGCCCAGCCCTCGGGTTGCTTACGACCCATTCGCAGAGTTTTCCAGTCACCTTGCAGCTTGGGGGTTTATTTCGATCCGTCTGCTTGGGCTCGCTGTTCTTGTGCCGATTGCGGAAGAGTTGTTCTGGCGAGGATTTCTGATGCGATGGATCGTTTCAGAGGAGTGGGAGAGTGTTCCCATCGGCAAGATGACAGCTGCCTCTTTCTGGGGGGTGACGGTGTTGTTTACTCTTGCTCACCCAGAATGGTTTGCGGCTGCCGGGTACTGCATTCTGCTCAACAGTTTACTGATCTGGAAGAAAGACCTGTGGAAGTGCGTTGTCGCTCACGGGACAAGCAATCTCTTGCTCGGCGTTTATGTGTTATCAACCGGACATTACGAACTCTGGTAACGTTCGTGTTGCCGCTCAGTTCAGGCTGAACGGTGGCGGAAATTCGGCGGACTGAAACGCGGGACGCTCTGATTTCAGCATGTTCAAGACAAGTTCACAACGACGGTCTTCATCGAGTTCATTCAGGATGGTCTCGTGTTCATTGTGATTCAGCTGACAGCTAAACGCGAAGAGATCACAGAGTGCCCCGAATGAAAGCTCCCGTTCCCAAAGCGGCGTGACAAGCGGGTTTCGCGAATGTTCAGGGAATCGATTCAGGAATGCCTCGATCAGTAATTCCCGTTGGTTAGCACGATTTCGGTGAGGGGAACTGTTCTCATTCCGTTGTTCCACGAGATCGTTCATCGACGCCTTTGAACATGATGTCTCAAGGTGAATCCTCCGAATTCCTCGGAAATGAGCTTGTCCGGAATTTCCGTCAAATGCAATCAGAGTCGTCAGGCAGCCAACATTTGAAGTTGCTGTCGGAACAAGAATAACTTGCCGCGTGCTGGTCCAAAGATTGTGTAGGGTGTCATTTAATTGTCGAGAATCGACCGTCAACGGCAGAGCTAACCCCGGCAGGATCGGGATTTGTGAGAGACACAGTGTCGGGGGATTCGTTGCGGCAATAGTAGTGCATATTGGTGCTGTTGAAGCATCTTGCATTATTCATCTTCCTTGAAGGTCAGCATCAGTTGAGGAATCAGGGATTCGTCAATACGAATTCCTTGCGGATAGGTTTTGTGATGCCCCAAAAGGGGGGCAAAACATTCGTCGAACCGGATGAGGAACTGTGTCAGTTCAACACCTTGGCAGCCTGGTTGAAAAGGAGATAAATACCGCACTGCAGAATCGTGCATCTTGCGAGCCCCACCGAGGTTGCCCTCAGTGAAATGGAACAATGCGACCGCAGCATGGATCAACCCCTGCAGGAACCCTCGTTCATCAGTGAGTGTCTCGTCCCAAAGGTCTTCGAGTACGTCGTGGCAGGCGAAGTACTCTTGCGAGTTGAAAAGTTCAATAGCTTCTTGGAGACGGGAGTCATTATCGCGAGTTGGCATGCTTAAAATTATCCAGTGAGTGCATCGGCCCCTCGTCCTTGGTTACGTTTGCGATTCTAGCGCTGACGTTTGAGGTGTGTCGAACTGAAATTCGTGTAAGATTCACATTTCCTGGAATCGTTTGGAGTCCTGGGATCCGTTTGTTTAGACCCTGAAACAGTTCGTCGAAATGTTCGAATCAATTGATGCCAAAAAGAAACAGGCCCGCAAGGTTGTGACCCGGTTGCGGAAGCATTATCCGGTCGCTGAGTGTGCATTGCACCATGAAACGCCGTTTCAGTTGCTTGCAGCAACCATTCTTTCGGCTCAGTGTACTGACGAAAGAGTGAACTCTGTCACTCCGATTCTGTTTGAGAAATTCCCTGATGCAGAAGCGTTAGCGGCAGGAACGCAAGCTCAAGTCGAGAAAATCGTTAAATCTTTGGGCTTCTTCCGAGCGAAGGCAACGAACTTGCGCGGAATGGCGCAGCGAGTCGTGGAGGTCTATGATGGGGAACTCCCACGAACACTCGAAGAATTGATCACACTTCCTGGCGTCGGACGAAAAACGGCCAACGTCTTGCTCGGAACCGCATACGGGATCGCTAGCGGAGTTGTGGTCGATACACATGTTCGGCGAATTTCCAACTTGCTCGGTTTGACAGAAAGCCAGAATCCGGACATCATTGAGAGAGACTTGATGGCCGTGTTGCCGAAGAAGGAGTGGATCACTTACTCACACCGGTTGATTCACCACGGACGACAAATCTGTATCGCCCGCCGCCCGAAATGCACTGAATGCCCTCTGTTGAAAATCTGTCCTCGAGTCGGCCTTGACCCACTGGAATAAGATTCTTCTCTTTTCACATGTTACCTCTTGCCACATCTGGAATGAGTCGTGAATTTGGTGACGCTTCACAGGCTGCATTTCGCGAAAAATGAGAAACAGCTGGAATAAAACAGTCTGGAATTGGATCTTTTCTCTTGGTGACCTTGTTTTGAGGCATTGATGAAACTTCAAAAACTGGAGAAAACAATGAAGACTTTTGCAACAATGTTGACTGTTTTGAGTTTGTTCATCATGGGCTGTTCCGATGCGACTGTCGAAAAAGCAAAAGAGACAGCGGAGTCAGCTGAAACCGATTTAGGCGATGCCGCTGAAGACGTCAAAGAGGCTACTGAGGAAGTCGTTGAAGATGGCAAAGAAGCCATCAAGGATGGTGCAGAAGCAGTCAAGGAAACTGTGGATGACGGTGTGAAAGAAGGAGCTGAAGCCATTGAAACCGCAACCGGCGACAAAGTCTCGGAGTAACACTGTCTCGGAGTAACACGCTCCAAACATTGTATTCATTTTTTCAGCTTGCCCTCATATATGCGTGGGGGTGAGCTGTATTGGCAAGATTAGAGCGGCTTGCTCGAGCGTGTGCCTGTGAAGTGCGGATTTCTCTGGTAAATTCCCGTTCGCCACGAGGCGGAACCTGAACACCAGTACGGAAGATGCTCCAAAAGGCGGCACGCTCTTTGGCGTGCCGGTGAATGAGGGCGGTGACAGTTGAATTAAACAGTTGAATTGAATGGATGCTCGAGGTCTTACGAAGTCTCCCCCACAGTAAGATTGAATCGTGAAATCAATCTGTCCGGGCCGGGAGGGCTCGACGCCAGTCCAGAAGTTGTTGACTCAGTTTTTGGGTGACATCTGGATGTTGTTTGGCGACGTTTTTCTTTTCGCGGTTTGATAGCCGGAAATCGTAGAGTTCGACTCTTGATCCATCGTCGTTCATTAAAAGTTTCCACTGGCCGTCTCTGAGTGCCAGGTTTGGGCTTTGGTCTCTCTTCAAGCCGGGGCGCAAGTAACTTTCATCTCGGCCGTATTCCCACAGAAGCGGTTTGGTCCGTTGACCTTCATTCTTCAGAAGCTGTTGGCTGAGGTCTTCGCCATCGAAGTACGTTTTCGGGTCAATGTTGAAAGTCTCTTTGAGGTCGATTCCTGCGAGACTGGCGAACGTTGGGAAGAAATCGACAGTCGACAGGATGAGATCCTGATTGACGGCATTCGCTTCGATTTTCCCGGGCCAGCGTGCGATGAACGGCATGCGGATTCCTCCTTCATACAATGACCATTTGCGACCACGGAATCCAGCCGTGCTGCCAGCTGGGTCAACTTTTTGTCGACGGTAATAACGTGCCCAGGCAGTGGGCCCGTTGTCGCTGGTCAAGACGATGAGTGTCTTTTTGTCGAGACCAAGCTTGTCGATTCGCTGAATCAGTCGGCCGATCTGTTTGTCAATTTCGACAAGCACCGCAAAGAATTTTTGCTCATTGATATTGTCGGTTTGCTCTGTGAATTTCTCTGCTTCGCCGGGGGCGGGCTTGTGTGCATCATGAACATCGTTCAGCCACAAGTGCAAATAGAATGGTTGATTCTGATGGCGCTCAATGAAGTCGATGCTGCGGTCGACGTAGATGGGGGTTTGCTCATGTTTTTCAACGTGCTCGATTTTTCCTCGTTTCAGCTTCGCACTCTGTTCAGAAAGTCCGCCCGGTGGGAGGATGCGGTCTCCGAGACCTTCGAAGGAAACGAGTGATTCGTCGAAACCGTAGGCACTCGGCAGGGGGGCGTCGTCAACATCTCGTCCTCCCCCTTGATGCCATTTCCCGAAATGAGCGGTTGCGTAACCATGGTCCTGAAATGCTCTCGCAATGGCTGGCACGTTCGGGTTCAGGAAATCGGCCATTCCGCGTGCTTTGTTTTTCTCACGACTATTCAGATAGGAGTTGATCAAATGCCGCGATGGGAACTGTCCTGTCGTGCAGCCAACCCGTGACGGTGAGCAAATTGGTGATGCCACATAGAAGTTCGTGAGACGCAAGCCTTCGCTGGCGAGTTCGTCGATATTTGGGGTTTTGGGATATCGGGAGATCGTCTTCGAGTCCCAGCCATCGGCACTCAACTCGTGAAAGCAACTCAGGTCCCCGTATCCCATGTCATCAATAAAGATGAAGACGATGTTCGGTTGCTCATCTGCTTTGGCATGAGTGAAGAGCGAAAAGCTGAGAACGACGGCGATCAACCAGTGCGACATGAAAACCTCGAAGTGATTACGGAGTCCAGTTTCAAACGCAGGCGACTCTCTTTCTTTGAAGTCGCTTTGTGAATCGTTCTACAACGTACTTCAAGTAAAACGAAAAAACGAGTGAGGCTGTGATTCCCAACGGCACACTGAGGTAAGGGGTGTCCCCGAAAAAACGCTGGCTTCCTACGAGGAAAATTCCATGACAAAGAAAAATTTCATACGAATACTTGGATAACCACATCAGCACACCCGGGATCGATTTGAGATATTGGAGTGAGTGACAGAGACCAATTGCGATTATGGGATACAGAAATAAATTCTGAACGATAGATAGTGCAATGAGTGAAATGAGTACAAGAAGTTTAGCTCTGCTTTTGCTTGGACCTGAGAGAAGGTAGCTCAAGAAAAAGACTAGAGAGTGTGTAGCAAGAAATTGATGGTCACTACTCGATACTAAGCAGGCTGAGGAGACAGCCATCATACAGATGCAAAGCTTTTCTCTTCCAGAACTCTTGGCGAGAAAGGTGAGAACGTACAAAAGTAGAATGAGGGAGACAAACCATGTCGCCAGGTTGATAAGGTCTTCAGGGTGAGTGAAAAGTCCGGTGCCGATGAGTTGAGAGATGAACTGAAACGCTCCAAACGTTTTGTACCCAGTGAGCCAGGTCGCCAGGAAACTTAATATCGTGACAATCCAAAACTCCGGGTAGATTCTCGTCAGGCGTCGCCAAAGCCACGAAGATGGACTTCCTTTGTCGAGGGCAGCAAGCCCACCGCTAATCGCAAGGAAAATTGAAACCCCGATTTGTCCAAGGCTTATCCTTTGAACTTCTGGGTCTTCGATCAGGCCCATGATTGAGAGTTGGTGTTGCACTAAGACAAAAACGATTGCGATTGCTCTTAATAGATCAAACCCGAAGTTTCTTTTTCCTTGATTCACGCGCTCAATACCCTTGGTTCAATCGCGGTCGGCCCATTGTTTTAGATGCTCTACTTACAGAAGGATTTCCTTCACGACGCGAGCTTTTTCAACGCCGGTCAGTTTTAAGTCGAGACCCTGGAATTTGACGGTGAAGCGATTGTGGTCGATACCGAGTTGATGCAACATCGTGGCGTGCAGGTCGCGAACATGGACAACGTCTTCGGTAGCGTTGTATCCGAGTTCATCGGTCGCTCCGTGGCTGATGCCCGGTTGAATTCCTCCGCCTGCCATCCACATTGAGAATCCTTTGATGTGATGGTCTCGACCGGCTCCCCCTTTGCCCTGAAACATTGGTGTCCTGCCAAATTCGCCGCCCCAGATGATGAGTGTTTCATCGAGCATCCCTCGCTGCTTCAAATCCTGAATCAGTGCGTAGGTCGGCTTGTCGGTCAGGTCGCAGCAGATGTTCATGTACCTTTCCAGGCCACCATGGTGATCCCAGCCGCGGTGGTACAGTTGGATAAAACGGACGCCTCGCTCAGCGAGTCGTCTTGCGAGCAAGCAATTCGAAGCGTAAGTTCCGTCGCCGGGCGAAGCTCCGTACATGTCGAGAATGTGCTTCGGCTCGTTCGAAACATCCATCAGTTCCGGAACGGAAGTTTGCATTCGAAATGCCATCTCATAGGCGGCGATTCGAGCATCGACTTCGGGGTTTTGAATGTTCTTGTTGCGGTGCCGGTTGAGTTGATTGACGGCAGCGACAAGTTCTTGTTGCTGCTGCATCGAGATTCCAGGCGGAGGAGAAACGTAGTGGACAGGGTCGCCGGTTGAGTTGAATTCAACTCCCTGAAATCGACTTGGAAGAAATCCTGCGCCCCATTGCCGTGACGCAATCGGCTGAGGGTTGCGTCCGCCGACACTGGTCATCACGACAAAGCCGGGCAGATCTTCGCTCTCACTTCCGAGTCCGTAATTGATCCACGAACCCATTGACGGTCGACCACTGATCGCCGTGCCTGTGTTCATGAAAGTGTGTGCTGGATCGTGGTTGATTTGTTCCGTCACCATGGACTTGATGACACAAATGTCGTCAGCCATTTTCTGGTGCCACGGGAGGAAATCGGAAATCCACTGACCGCTTTGACCGTACTGGTTGAATTTTGTGAGCGGTCCCAGGCACTTCAGTTCCTGCCCTTGTAGCTGTGCGATCGGCTGCCCTTGTGTGAACGAGTTCGGCATCGGTCGGCCATCCAACTCCGCCAGTTTGGGCTTATAGTCGAATGACTCCAGATGCGATGGGCCGCCCGCCATGCAAAGGAAGATGACTCGCTTCACTTTCTGCCCGAAATGGGGAAAGCCAGCTAACCCCTCAGTCAGACCTCGCGGCAACGAAGTCGACGACGAATCACTCGCTGAAAGGTCATTCGCCAACAGTGAAGAGAGTGCGGCACTTCCTAGTCCGACTCCTGTCGATGACAGGAACGTGCGACGGTTCTGGTGGTTGGATAGGTCCGGAAAATTCATGAGGACACTTTCGTGTTTCCTGTCTCCGTGAAACTCGGTGTTACGATTTCATCGATGACTGACCACAAAACAGGAGCTGAGCATCAGTTCTACATAAATTCTCGGCAAGATGTGATGGACTTCGCAAGTTTTAACGACGACATCATTCCGGTGCTGGCTCTGAGCTTCTTGCTTTGTCGGAAATATCCTTCCGGCACCAGGCACCTTGCCAGCGAATACACTTGATCGCTTCGTAGGCTCGTTTCTTCGCTTCGGAGAGATCATTTCCCAGAGAAGTGACCCCGAGGACGCGACCACCGGTGTTGGTCACATTGCCGCCATCTATTGCTGTTCCAGCGTGGAAGACTTTTGTCTCCGGAGTTTTTGCAGCTTCATCCAAACCTCGAATTGAATGACCTTTCGAGATTGGGCCTGGGTATCCTTCTGATGCCATTACGACGCAAATTGCGGATCGGTCGTCCCATTCGAGGTCCGGCAAGTCTTTGAGTTTTCCATCGGCTGCAGCGAAGAGAACTTCGTACAGGTCAGACTTGAGTCGCATCAAAACCGGTTGCGCTTCCGGGTCTCCCAGGCGAACGTTGTACTCGAGGACTTTTGGTCCCTGTTTTGTCAGCATCAGACCGGCGTACAAGACACCTTTGAATTCCGAGCCATTCTTTCGCATCGTGTGTATTGTCGGAATGAGAATCTTTGAGATCACTTCATCGATCAGTTCCGGAGTTGCGAACGGTGCAGGGGTGTAGGCTCCCATTCCACCGGTGTTTGGGCCTTCATCGCCATCGTAGGCTGCTTTATGATCCTGTGCCGGTTCGAGGGTGACGATCGTTCTTCCGTCGACGAGTGCGAGCACGCTCACTTCTTGTCCTTCGAGAACTTCCTCGATGATGATTTTTTTCCCTGCGTCACCGAAGACTTTTTGCGTCAGCATTTGATGGATCGCTTCGATGGCATCTGCTTTGTTGGAGCAAACCGAAACGCCCTTCCCGGCGGCCAGTCCATCCGCTTTGATGACGAACGATTCCTCTTCTCGTTCCTGTACGAATTGAACAGCGTCAGTCGCGTCGGTGAAGATCCAGTAGTCCGCTGTGGGGACATTTGCACGGCGCATGATCTCCTTGCAGAAAATTTTACTTCCTTCCAAAGCCGCAGCTGCTTTCGATGGGCCGAAAATTCGAAGCCCCTGTGCTTTGAAGTGGTCAGAGATCCCTGCCACGAGTGGGACTTCAGGGCCGACGACCGTCAGGTCGATTTCATTCTCTTTTGCGAAGGCTGCCAAACGCTCACAATCGTCAGCTGCGATATCA
This sequence comes from Thalassoglobus polymorphus, assembly GCF_007744255.1. GTDB lineage: Bacteria > Planctomycetota > Planctomycetia > Planctomycetales > Planctomycetaceae > Thalassoglobus > Thalassoglobus polymorphus. The sequence continues at coordinate 323,279 of NZ_CP036267.1, forward strand.
ACATTCGTGGCATCCTCAGCTGTCCCAGCGTTTCCGGGGGCACAGAAGACTTCGCTCACCTTTGGTGATTGACTCAATTTCCAAACGAGAGCGTGCTCACGCCCTCCTTGTCCGACAACAAGTACCTTCGCCATAATTCCAAACCTCGATCAATTGCGGTCTCTGACTGCAATTTTCTAGCTGCTGTTGATTCTTATTATTGTTTTGAACGTTTATGCAATCCCCGCCAGATCGTCATGACGACTGATTGGGATCTGGCTGACGGACGCCACTTGTGCCTGGGCGGAAGTCTCGCCGTATTTATTGACCCGTCGAAATTCTCCCGCTGAAACCGTCTCGAACCAGTCCGGAAAACTCTGGAGTCGTCGCTTTTCTCACAGTATTAGAGAGCAATTTCAGGTTTCATGATCAGTTCGAATCTGATTCATGAATTCTGCGTCTTGTGGAAAAGGTCGATTCATTCTCTGGGAATCGCTCTTTACGCAAACCGGAAACACGAAAGTCTTCTAAGATTCAAAATTCTCTGAAGAAGTTTATTCACCGCAGGGGCTCAATCGGAAGCGAGTGAGGCCACTGTTCAGAAGAATCTCGGTGAGAAACCGTCGACAATGATTTCAGTCCGATCTCATCGTCATTATAGTTGCCGGAGTCTCAACTCGCGAGCGGAGACTCTGAGCAATTTCAATTAGGAATACGCGTTGGAATTGCACCAGCCGAGCCTATTTGCATCGTTTCTGCGGTGAGTGTTGTCTCAGAGAAGGCTTCCGCGAGACAAAAAAACGAGATTGCAAAGCGAAACTGAAATAGTCAGCCCCGAGAGTCGCATCGACTTGAGTATTTCTTAAAACTGATCCTGAAACTTGAATTCGCTCGCTTAAACACTGAGATAAGTGACTTTTCCATAAGTATTCGGACTGATTCAAATGCTTGTCGTGCCTGTGGGTGTGGGGATGACTCTCACAGCTTCATCGGCCGTTCACTTAGGTAAAGAGTGGCGGTCAGGATTGGATTGAATTATGAGCCTGGACGAAAATCGATTTGCCACACTTCAAGGACTGACTGCTGTTGTCACTGGGGCCTCTTCAGGCATCGGGCGAGCGATGGCATTGGAATTTGCCCGAGGTGGGGCAAATGTTGTGGTTCATTATGCGAAGTCTATCGACGCAGCTACTCAGGTCGTCGCTGAGGCCTCTCGTTTTGGCGTGGCAGCCAGCAAGATTCAGGCGGACTTGGGGGGGGTGAATCACGAAGGGTTCGTTCAATCGGTGGAAGAGGTTTCAGGTCCGGTTGATATTTGGGTCAACAATGCTGGAGTCGACTTGCTGACAGGGGCTGGGGCACAGCTTGCATATGAGGATAAGTTGACAAAACTGTTAGAGGTCGATGTTGCCGGAAGCCTCCACTTGAGCCGTGCGATCGGTCGGCGCATGAAAATGCGTGGCTCGGGGGTGATTCTCAATATTGGTTGGGATCAGGCTGACCGAGGAATGGAAGGGGACAGCGCAGAGCTGTTTTCTACCGCGAAAAATGCAGTGATGGGTGCGACTCGGTCATTGGCTGTCTCTTTGGCGCCGGAAATTCGAGTCAATTGTATTGCTCCCGGATGGATACAGACGGCTTGGGGAGATCAGGCGAGCACGGATTGGCAGGAGCGAGTTTTGCAAGAAACTCCGTTGAAGCGGTGGGGGCAACCGGAAGATATTGCCAAACTTGCTCGATTTTTGGTCAGTTCAGACGCTTCATACCTGACGGGACAGGTAATCAATGCAAATGGTGGCGCAATTCGTTGAGAGTTGCCTTGACGTCCAGAGTCAACAGTTTCTAAACTCTTCGATCGCTAGAGCATTGGTGAGATTTCACCAGACTTCAGCGGGTGTAGCTCAGTGGTAGAGCACCACGTTGCCAACGTGGTTGTCGAGGGTTCAAATCCCTTCACCCGCTCTTAAAGATAAATACGAGGAGATAAGTCTTCGATCGCTGAAGGCTGATCTCTCCAAGCTGGTCATAATCGATTTATCTTGATAACGCAGAAGTAGAGTGCGATGGATGACATTCTCTTATGACGGAGAGTGTCCCGCAGCGAACGCACGATGATCAGTAACTGTGATCAGAAGTTGTGTGCTCGATATCATAGTGATCATAAGAATTGTGATTACGCAGGGCATTGCGACAACGAATTAACATACTCTTGTTTGGCCGTGATCCTGGCGGGTTACCGGCCGTTTTTTTTCTAAAGTCTGGCGATACTAGCTCGATCTTCGATACGATCTTTCTATCATCAGGTGAATTGAACTATTAAACGTTTTTGTCAAACCAGCCATGCTGGGGGGTAGTCGACGTGTCTGAAGAAATTGATCAGAACGCTGAAGTACAGGCTGATGGCGATGTTGGAGTCGCAGAAGCAGAACAGGCAGCTGAATCCAAAATGGACTTGAACGTCACGATTGAAGACGTTGGTCCATGTAAAAAGCATGTTCGAGTCTCCGTGCCACGGAATTCTATTGACGAAGTTTTTTCAGAACTCCTTGAAGAATACGCTGAAAAAGCGGAAGTTCCGGGATTCCGAACTGGAAATGTTCCAGCTTCGCTGGTCGCAAAACGCTTCAAGAGCGAGATCTCAGAGCAAGCGAAGCAACGGGTTCTGATGGCAAGCCTTGAGCAGCTTGGCGAAGATTCTGACCTTGACCCAATCAATGAGCCAAACCTCGACCTCGAAAGTATCGAAATCCCCGAAGAAGGTGACTTCGAATATGAGTTCGACGTTGAAGTTCGTCCCTCGTTCGATTTGCCTGAGTACAAAGGGCTGAAGGTCGAGCGTCCAAATCGCGAGACGACCGAAGAAGAAATCGACGCCTACCTTGAGCAATTCCTTGAGCAGTACGGTTCATTGGCTCCGGTTGAGGCACCTGCTGAAGAGGGTGACTACGTAACCGTCGACGTCGAAGCATCTTACGACGGAAAAACTCTCACTAAGATTGACGATGTTTCTGTTCGCGTTCGACCGACTCTCCGGTTTCAGGATGCAGAGCTTGAAGGATTTGCGGACTTCATCAAAGGGGCTTCCGCAGGCGACTCACGTGAAGCGGATGTGACTGTTTCGATGGAAGCCGACACAATCGGCATGCGAGGCGAGTCTGTCCATCTGACTTTTAAGGTCTTGGACGTCAAACGAATTGAAACTCCAGAACTCAACGAAGAGTTCCTTGGCCGAATTGGAGCTTCGTCCGTTGAGGATCTTCGTGATCAAGTACGGCAAATGCTCGATCGTCAGGTGAAATACGAACAACGGCAAGCCACACGTCGCATGGTGATGGAGAAAATCACTGAGTCGGCATCTTGGGAACTGCCAGAAGATCTCGTGAACAAGCAAGTTGATAATGCCTTGCGTCGTGAAATCCTTGAGCTTCAACAAGCAGGGTTTACGTCAAAGGAAATTCTCGCAAGAGAAAATGATTTGCGGCAGAACTCACTCAGTATGACGCGACAGAACTTGCAGGAGCACTTTGTTCTTGACCGCATCGCTGAGCAGGAAAACATTGAAGTGTCAGATGAAGATCTCGATATGGAAATCTTCAGCATGGCGATGCAAAAGGGTGAAAACCCACGTCGTGTCCGCGCCAGAATGATCAAAAACGGAACCATCGAAAACCTGGAAGCTCAGATTCGTGAGCGAAAAGCAGTCGATGTGATTCTGGATTCTGCAGAATTCACTGACATCGAGATGCCACCAACAGTTTCGAATAATATCGAAGCGCTCAATCGAAGTGTCTGCCGAACGACTTCACAGTCGGATATTGATGCAGATGCGGACGATGAAGAGGGTGACGAAGAGTAATACCTCATTGCTGCAAGCAGATTTCGGTTTTGCAGATGCGGGAATCAGGATTGAAGGTGCGAGCAAAACGGCTCGCACCTTTTTCTTTGCGCTGGAGAACCTCTCTCCTGTGACGGTTTTCGTCGACCAATGATCTCGCTATCGTTCTCAAAGGGGGGCAAGGCATTACGAGGATCACGTGTTGACTCTTCCGGAGGTGCTGTTTTGTTATTGCGGGGCGTGTCCTGTCCTGGTCTCTCAGGGTGCCTGTGAGTATTGATGCTGGCGAACTCAATTTGGCCACTTTTTATTTCTGGCTTCTTTGTTTCGGTACTCCAGTGGTGATGAACCTCTCGTTTGGAAACTTTCGCCTGAATAAATCGTAAGATTACTTTTTCGAGATCATTTCTTTCTACGGAAAGCTGACGACGTGGCAAACGTTCTGGATAAAATTGTTGAGTACAAACGGGGTGAAATCGCTGCCGCCAAGCTTCGACGATCTGTCGCCGACATTCAGGCAGAAATTGTCGATGCTCCTCAGGTTCGCTCATTCACTGAGGCCTTGAAGTTGCATCACCCAATGGGTTTGATCGCAGAAGTTAAGCGGGCATCTCCGTCAGCGGGTTTGATTCGTGAAGACTTTGATCCAGTCGAAATTGCGAGGATCTACGAGCAGAATGGAGCAGCCTGCATTAGCGTTTTGACAGACGAGCACTTCTTTCAAGGTTCGCTCGATTACCTTGAAGAGGTTCGCAAGCAAGCAGGAATCCCTGTTTTGCGTAAAGACTTTATTCTGGACCCATATCAGGTCTACGAAGCACGCGCAGCAGGGGCCGATGCGATTCTACTCATCGCTGAGTGCCTCGATGATCGTGAGTTGCTCGAGCTTTACACTCTCGCGGTTGACCTTCAAATGGAGGCGCTCGTTGAGGTTTATGAGCCTGCGAATGTCGAGCGTGTACTTCAGCTGAATCCTCCTCTGGTCGGTGTGAATAATCGCAATTTACAAACATTCGAAACTGACCTGAATCATACGATCTCGCTTCGAAAACAGATCCCGGACCATATTCTCTTAGTCGGAGAAAGTGGAATCCACACACGAGCAGATGTTTTGCGGCTTCAGGGCGGTGGGGCGCATGCGATTCTGGTTGGCGAATCCCTGATGCGTTCTGAAGACATCGGCTCGCGGGTCCGTGACATTCTTGGAGCATCCTCGACTTCTGAAAAGGAAGACTGATGACGACTGAATCAACAACTGTCGAACATGTGCTAGTGGTCCCGACGTCACTATTTCACGAAATAGGGCATTTCCAAGGCTATACCACGGAAATCAAGCCGTACCTGGAGAGGCTCTTCGATCCAAAGCACGTCAGTTATCGCCCCAGAAACGAAGTTGAGGAAGACCCAAGCTTCAAGCAACTCATTCCCTACTGCATCTTCCGTCATGCGGGGGAGATCTTTTATTACACGCGCGGCTCTGAATCTGGCGAAGGGCGGCTACACGCGAAACGCTCGATTGGAATCGGCGGACATATTTCTGCAGAAGATCAAAATTCTGGAAGCCATGTTTATCACGTTGCAATGCAGCGTGAAATCGAAGAGGAAGTCTATATGGAATCAGGGTTTACGCAAAAATGTGTAGCTCTGATTAATGATGATGAAAACGAGGTTGGAAAGGTCCATCTTGGGATTGTTCACATCTTTGACCTGGAAGCGGCAAAAGTTCGACCACGTGAAAAGTCGATCATACAGACAGGATTCGAAAAACCGGCACAACTGGCTAAGTCTTCAGAGGATTTTGAGACTTGGTCACAAATCTGTCTCGAATTCCTCAAGGACGAAAATAATTCATAGCGACTCGGATACGAATAGCCTCCTGGCCTCATATCGAGTCGCTCAAGCGAGTCGGATGCAGACAAAGGAGTCTCTGTCGTGAAGGTCATTAAAAGTTTGCTGGTCGCCGGGGTTCTGGCGAGTGTGGGGACATCCACAGTGAGTGTTCAGCAGGCATCTGCTCAAGATCAGGCTGCTGTCGGGGTGACAGAAGATCAGCTTGGGGAGCTCATCTCTGCTTTGGGGCTTGAGCCCGAGAAGAAGGTCTCGCGGTACGATTTCGCATTCCAGACGGTTGTCAATGACGAAGAGTGGGAACTCTCGATGTCTGCGATTTTGAGTAAGGATGGGTCAGGTGTGTGGCTGATGGCCTGGCTGGATCCGCTTCCTACAGTCTCGGCAGAAGTTCCCAAAACAGCCCTTCTTCGCCTGTTGGCCCAGAATGACGAGCTTGGGGGCGGGAAATTCTTCTCATATATCCCAGCCACGCGTCGTTTTGTTTTACAGCGAACAATTCCAAACGAAGAATTGACCTCGGCGAAGCTTCGGGTAAGCTTGCAGGACTTGGGAGCAAGCGTTGTGCAAACTTATCCAATCTGGTCGGTTTCTAACTGGAATCCAACAGGAATTCCAGCAGCTCCGACTGGTCGGAGTACGCAACCTGCCTCAACAGGTGCGACTCAATCTGCTGTGAACGAATCGAAGTTCGAGCAGCCAATACGTAAGTAAAAGTGCGTTCAGCGTAGTTTGGGCCGATTAGAAACGGCTGCTGAACACCACGATTCCGGGGGCGATACCCGGGTTGCAGCCGCGACTTCATCGGCAGGGTTTCCTGGTTCAGGAAGCTCTCTCGATGGAGTTGCGGCTCACCTTGTTGAACACCGAATGTTTTCTTATGTTTTGAACTTGATTCGCTTCGAAGAATCACACTGGTTCTCAGGGCCAGAAATGTTTATGCTGATGACCACAGATACTAGAATTCGAGTTTTTTAGCTCACAACTTACCAATTTTGTTCACTCTCATTTTTTAATTTGCGAGGGAACGTGAAGCGAACGATTGAAAGATCTGTCTTTCGTTCGTCAAAAAGGAGTGAAGGGCGTGTCGACAATTACCGACGAGAATCCGACAAAAACCACGCCCGGTGCTGCAAGAACATTGTTCACTCGCCGTACTAGTTCGTTACTTGGAATCCAGATAGCTGGATGTGGGTCGTATGTCCCTGAGATGGTCGTTACTAACGAGCAGCTCGATCAGGAATACGGCTGCGATCCGAATTGGATTGTGCAGCGGACCGGGATTCGTGAACGACGCCATTGCCCGCCTGAAATGGCCACGAGCGACATGTGTGTCGAGGCCTCCCGTAAGGCGATCCGCTCTTCCGGCGTTGATCCACAACAGATAGATCTCCTTGTTTGTGGGACATTTACGCCTGATTATCACTGCCCTTCGACGGCCTGCCTGGTGCAAGATAAGCTGGGGCTCGATTGTCCCGCGTTTGACACTGCGGCCGCCTGTGCTGGCTTCATGTACGCACTGGTGACGGCATCGCAGTTCGTTGCCACTGGGAATGCAAAATACGCCCTCGCAGTCGGAGGGGATCTGAACAGCCGTATCGTGAATCCGAAAGATCAACGGACGTACCCTCTCTTCGGTGATGGAGCAGGGGCTGTGCTCGTCACACGGGGAACACCACATCAGGGGCTGGTTTGCTATCAACTCGGCTCAGACGGCTCAGGTGGCCCGTTATTGGACCGACCAGCTGGCGGGACACATACGCCAATTACTCCAGAAGCGATTGTTGCAGGAGAGCAGTATCTCCGTATGGATGGTCGCAGCGTGTTTAAGTGGGCAGTCCGCATGCTGGCGGACACAATTGAGCTCGTTCTGGAGAAAAGCGGGATGAGTGTCCACGATATCTCGCAATTTGTTCTGCATCAGGCCAACGTTCGGATTATCAATGCGGCAGCTGATCAGCTTGGGATTCCTCAGGAGAAGCTGTTTGTGAATCTGGATCGCTATGGCAACACATCCGGCGGGTCCATTCCAATCGCACTGGATGAAGCTTTCCAGGAAGGAAAGATCCATCGGGGCGACGCCATTCTGATGTGCGGATTTGGCGGTGGATTGACATGGGGAACGGGCGTCTTCCGCTGGTAAGCTTGCGGGCTTTTCATCTCCGTCTCTGCTTCGCTGTATCGTGTTTTTTGAATTGACCCTCGCATTCTGCTTAGAGGCGAACAGCAATTTCTCTGGAAAGACGTGTTCTCTACATGCCGATGAAGATCGCTTCGGTGCTCTTGTTTTTTTAAGGGGCTGCCAGTGAAGCGGGACCCAAAGACTGTCTTGGGCTTGCATTATCGCATTTTTCAGTGTTCGTTCACGTCTCTTCGTGAGGATAGCTTCGCGACTTCCTGAATGGCTTCCTTCGGGGCCGGGAAAGGGAGGTCAGTTTGAGAAGTGGGGCGTTTTGATTTCTTGTAGGTCTGGGGCTTGTTTGAAGTTCTCTGATGGCACGAAAAAAACGCCGAAAGCTTTGGGGCTTTCGGCGTTTCTGTTTCACGTCACAGCGGGATCAGGTTCAGATCACGCGAACGTTCTCTGCACGTGGTCCTTTTGGGCCTTGTCCGACGTTGTACTCAACGCGTTGACCTTCGCGGAGGTCGTCGTAGCTAACCCCTTCTAGTGCTGAACTGTGGAAGAACATGTCTTTTCCAGTTCCATCTTCAATAAAGCCAAATCCTTTTGAGGTGATTCGCTTAATTGTTCCTTCTGCCATAACTCTCTTCCAGTACTCTCAAAATGGTGTGCTGTCATCTGTTCGTGAAACACTCACGTAGTCTTGACTGCAAAGGTTGTCGTAAAATCTTCTTTGTACACTTTGCAAAATGCGTCAGTGTTTTGGCTTGTGCCTGTGATTTGCGATTATGATTCACATTTCACTTTTGGCGGATAGCAAGTATTTGCAGAGCAAGTCTGCTGGGAGTGATTGAACGTGTTGACGAACCGTCTCAAACGGACTCAGATTCATCAGACGGATCCGCTTCGGCGTCTGGAGGCTCCGGAGGAATAACAAGTCCTCCAGCTTCTTTTCTCTCCATGCGGCGAGCACGCTTGGCTTCTGCTTTAGCGCGTTTCTCCGCTTCTCGTTGACGCTTGGCGAATGTGTTCTGATTTTTTGCGATGAGGTCTCTCCATTTAAACGGGATTCAGTTGAATTCACAAACCTATGAACCACGACTGATACTTCTAGTTGATCTCTGTCTGAAAGTCACGTGACTCGCATTGAGTGAGGCACTCGCGAGTGCCTCAAAGGCTACGGTGACATGGCATTTCAGTTTGAACAGAGACTCCAAGGCATTGTTGGAACCTTGGATGCAAAGTTGCGATTCCATGTGTTATTCGTTGGGTGAATTCAGGCGATTTCTGATTCTTTATTGTATCTAGTGGAAGGTTGAACCGCCAATCGATTCAGTTAAGAAGGTGTGTGTTTTGCCTTCGGACCCTTCTTGAATGGTTTTTTCTTTGAGTGGTATTTTCTTTTTGGTTTTCCGTCCGGCGTCGCTGCGGAGTCTGCCGATCGGCGTTTTGCTGGCCGGTTGTTAGATGAAGATTTTCCGCGTCGACGTGACGGAGAGCCACCTTGGCGTTCTCGTCGTTGAGGTGCGGGAAACTCTGGATCGACTGGAACTTTCTGGCCAATGAATTGCTCGATGACGTGTAGCAGGCGACGTTCTTCGCTGCTGCAGAATGAAATTGCAATTCCATCTGCTCCAGCGCGTCCGGTCCGTCCAATTCGGTGGACATAGGCTTCCGCTTCGAGCGGGATATCGTAGTTGATGACATGAGTGATGCCGTCGACGTCGATTCCCCGGGCTGCGACATCGGTTGCAACCAAGACTTTGACGTGCTTCCTTTTGAAGGCGTTCAGTGCACGTTGGCGAGCGTTCTGTGATTTGTTTCCATGGATTGATGTCGCTTTCACGTCACGGTCTTGCAACCGTTCAGTTACCATGTCAGCGGTTCGCTTTGTCTTTGTGAAGACAAGAGCTTGTTCGACATCGTCACCATTGAGGATCGTCTGCAGCATGTTCTGCTTTCGACCACGGTCCATGTGGAGGACTCGTTGCGCGATTTTTTCGACGTTTGTCTTTTCTGGAGTCACGTCGACAGTGGCCGGTTCAACAAGCAGGCTTTGCGAGAGTTCGATGATCTTGGGGGGGAGCGTTGCTGAGAAGAACAGTGACTGTCGCTTTTCAGGAAGCTCTCGGATGATTCGCTTTAAGTCTGGCAGGAATCCCATGTCCAGCATGCGATCCGCTTCATCCAGAACGAAGCATTCAAGTTGGTTCAGTTCAATGTGTCCCTGGTTCATCAGGTCGAGCAGGCGACCTGGTGTTGCGATCAGGATATGAGCTCCACGTTTGAGCTTCCGGACCTGGTCGCGTTGAGAGACTCCTCCGTAAACGAGGACGTGTCGCAATCGCAGGTGACGACCATAAGTCGCAATGCTATCGCCGATTTGGACAGCGAGTTCACGTGTGGGGGCGAGGATTAAAGCGTGTGGTCGTTTCGAAACAGCTTTTCGATTTGTGCGACCGAGTTGGTTCAGGATTGGCAGTGAAAAGGCTGCCGTTTTCCCTGTTCCTGTCTGGGCAGAGCCGAGAACGTCTCGTCCTTCAAGAGCAACCGGGATGGTTTGCGCTTGAATGGGGGTTGGTGTTTCGTAGTTTTCATCTGCCAGTGCACGTTGCAATGGAGCAATGAGATTCAGTTCCGCAAACGTCTTCAATTGAATTCCTTAGGTGGTTTGGTGCCAATCAGAAAATTTCTGAAATGTGTGGTTCCGCCAGTGTTTTGACAGGCCAGAGTCAGTTTTTCGGATCAGTCCTTCAGCAACGTCGCTGCTGATTGGTTTTATCGTGCTGCTGTTTGAAATCGACGTTTTGATTTGAAGTAATCCGTACTGATTTTCAATCAACAATTTTGGCACAAGGTCTTGGCAGACATTGTCCACGTGGGTCATCCAGAACGTCAGGCTGATTTCTCACACTGTTGATTCAAAGAGAGCAACACGAGGGGCCGAAACCAGGCTAAAGTTTCAAATGGCGGAACACAGTATTTTGCGTTTTGCATCGCATGAAGCACTTCGATGGAGTTGGTTATCGACAGTTGACAGACCAATTCGTCGGAGACTTGCGAAGATGCGTCAATAAAATTGACAACACCAAGTGGCAAACGCCGCGTTCCGGGGAATTCTGGACAAACAAGAAATTCACAGAATTCATTGCATCATTTGATGACGCTGGCGGCTTCCCAGAGCGGTTAACACAACCGATAGTTGGCAGCAGGATGTGCGGAAAAAAGACCGACACACAACAACGGGATGACAGGAGGTTCCAGCTCTTAGATCAAAAGTACCCGTTCGGCCGGAACAACGTTTTCATTTCACTGAAACCGTTACTCGCTTTTCTCCGACCGATTTGTCCCAGGAAAATTTCCTTGAACAGAAGGGAGTATATCTATGGGATAGGCATTCGCCAACCCACAATTTTAAGAAATATGAGGATGTGGAGCCTTTTTTCCGTTCACAGTCAATATCGGAACTTCTCGATTTACCGTCATGGTAGGTTTTTGAGTGGGGGGAGAAGGCTCACAGGTCCATTGGTCACCTGTTTCTTTTTGAGCAAGTTTTTCGTTGGGCGGTCGGCGGTGGGCAGCTGCGAGAATTGAATTGCTACACTCAGCAGGGACTTGAAGGTGATTCTGAAATCTTTTCTTATTTCGTGAAGTTCAGGTTGAGCAGGGCACGATCCGGACTGCTTAGCTCGATGTTGAATTCGTTTTCCAACGGAGATTTCAATCCGTGATTTCTTTTCGGGATGTGCAGCCTGAACAAATGTATTCAAGTCAACCTCGACAGACCTGCCCGGATTTGCGAAAGTCTGATATGACCAATCCGCGACATAAAGAGGAGACAGCTGTGATTCAGGATGATCAACAGCCAAAGAATTCTCAGAATTTGTGCCAGGACTCCTCGATGGGAATGGCTCTCGGAAATGCGTTCGCTGGTCCACAATCTTCTTTGTACTTGGGGATTGACCCCGGGTTGAATCGGACTGGCTATGCGCTGGTTCGCCGTTCAAGACAGCGTCCGATTTTGCTCGAAGGAGGAGTCATCTCATCGACGAAATCGAAAACGCTTGCAGAACGTGTTCACGAAATTGGTTCGGGAATTCGCGAGGTGCTGGCGGAGTTTTCACCGGGAGCCATTGCGATTGAGCAAGTCTTTTCGATGACTCGCAACCCGAAGACTGCTGTCTTAATGGCACATGCGCGTGGGGCGATCCTCTTCGCTGTTGCGGAAACTGGAATCCCTTTGGTCCATTATACTCCTCGACAAATCAAGAAATTGCTGACAGGAACCGGGACCGCCTCAAAGGAGCAGGTGCAGTTGGCAGTTCAGCGAGAATTGAAACTCAAAAGAGTCTTGGAGCCGAACGATGTCGCTGATGCGAGTGCAATTGCTCTTTGCCATTACTACAGTGCAAGAGTGAATTTGAACGAATCGCAACCCTGTCCTGTGATTTGAATATTTGATGTGCACGCTACTTCATCAACCTGGCATGCTTCTAACCCTTTATCGAAGACGAAATGTCTGATCGCCCTGCACCGAACGTTTTAATTCTCTGCAAAGACCTGATGTTCTCCAGCCAACTAAATGGAGCTGTTCAGCGAGCGGGGTTGGTTCCCCAAACTTGCCTCGGACAGATCACGCTCACTCAGGCTCTGTCTCAACACGAAATCCAATGGGTCATTATTGACTTGGAAACAGAGAAGCTAGACCTGGAAGCACTCAGGTCTGCAACGACCGGTAAATTGGTTGGCTTTGGACCGCATGTTCATACTGCGAAGCTCGGAGCCGCCCAAGAAGCGGGGTTCGACTTTGTCTTAAGCCGCGGACAAATCTCTCGAGGTCTCGATCAGCTACTCGGTTCTTAAAAACATTGGTGCCCCCGAAAAGATGTCTGTCTTAACGAACAGGCTCGAGCAGCTTTTGAAAACACTGCGACGTTCCGCCTCGTGGCGAAGAGTCTGCGAAGTATTGAACGCGGTCTTCGCGGGCACGAAAAACATCGAAGATGTCTCAGGCCTGTTTCGGCATTGTTCTGACGTTCCGCCTCGTGGCGAAGAGTCTGCGAAGTATTGAACGCGGTCTTCACGGGCACGAAAAGCATTGAAGATGTCTCAGGCCTGTTTCGGCATTGTTCTGACGTTCCGCCTCGTGGCGAAGAGTCTGCGAAGTATTGAACGCGGTCTTCACGGGCACGAAAAGCATTGAAGATGTCTCAGGCCTGTTTCGGCATTGTTCTGACGTTCCGCCTCGTGGCGAAGAGTCTGCGAAGTATTGAACATGGTCTTCACGGGCACGAAAAACATCGAAGATGTTTAGGGGGTGATGATTGGGAGTGTTTGACTTGTGGTTTGTGAGTTCGGCTTCGGTTGTTCGCTGGTTTTGCCTTCGCGGAGTTCTTTTGCGGTTCCGCCGTGGACTCTCCGGTTGAAGACGTCTGGGTCGAACGGGTCGGGCTGGCTTTGATTGAGGAGATCTTGCAGGCGGATGCTTTCTCGCCGAGGAGTCGTTGTCGTTGTCTGGGTTGCGGTGGGCTCTGTTGCGGTGGACTCTTGTGAGTCCATCTCTGCGCTTGCCTGTTGGATCACTTCTTGTTGTGAGCCAGGTTCTTCAGCGTTTGCGATTGTGTTGGACTTGGAAGAACCGGTGAGGTCGCGAGCGACGCTTGTCACCCAATCTTTCAAGACTTGATGCTGATCATTCCCATGTGGTCCGAGAAAGATTCTTTGGTGATGCGTGTCGACCGCGATAGCCTTTGTTAAAAAGGGGCTTCTTTCGGGGGACTTCAAATCAATTTGTTGCAACACATTCTCGAGGTTGCTTTGGCTTTGAAGTCGATTCCCCAATGAACCTTGGCGAATAGCTTCCAGGTGAAATTCATTTTTGGCAGCCTGTCCGTGGCAGTAGGCGTTTCCGCATTTGTTGTGAATCAGTGGTTGGATGTGTCGGATGTATTTCTGGTGAGTCTCTCGGCTTAGCCCTGCAGATGTTCGCTCTCGGGGGCGTAGGAATCCATCCATCGTCATGGCTGGCCCGGATGGGAGTTGAACCTGCTTTTTGACCGGATTCAATTTCTCTTCGATTTTCACCATCAGCGCTCGCGACTCAGGGCGAAGCGGTTCCAGTTTAAGAGCTTTGGAAACTTCTGTTCTCGCCTGACCGACCAAGTCGTTTGTGAGGCACCACTCAGCGAGGACGAGGTGGTCATCGGTTTTGGGGTTGGGTGTCCGATCTCTCAGTGCGATATATGCTTCGTTGAGTGTTCGGGCAGTGACGTAGACTTTGCCAAACGGCACGATTCCATAGGTTCCGTTGTTGTCGATTCGGTATCCCCCAGCGACGTTGCTGATACGTCCAGAGAAGACACGACCGTCTTCCAGCACAATCACTCCATCGGTGAAGTCCAGGCGAGGGGATCCCGGGGTTTGATTCGTGTTGAGGGGCTGGATTTGTCCGGGAACTTGAGGCTGCACCGCTTCCTGAGCCTGCGAGAAAGCCGAAAGGCAGCAGAGTACAGAGAAGGTCATCAGGCGAAATTGCCTCGTCCGACTATTCATTTCGTCACTCCCTGACGTGAAAATATCCAGTGGCTGACAGAGCAGTTTGCTCTATCGTGTGCCCGTGAAGAATGCATCTCTCCAGTGAGTATGCTGTTCGCCACGAGGCAAATCCTGCAAGCCAATTCGAAAGATGCTCTAGTCTCTTGGAGAGTGGAGCAGAGAGTCAAGATCGGTTCTCCGAATGTCTCGACTGGCAAGAGCAGGGAGGGGGTGAGTCGTTGCTGAGCGGTCCGTGAGCGGCATAACCGGACCTTTCGAGGGAAGAGAACTCCTGATATTGGTGAATCGAAATGTGCATTTTGTCGGGAAGTTGCTAGATTGACTGGACTTGCGGAACGGACTTTTGATTCGATGTTGGCTTGTCGACGAGCGCCATTGAAGCAATTCAACCTGTTGTTTTCGTTTGTTTTTGCTGTTCCGAAAGCCAATGCTGGAGCGAATTGATGCCGAAGATCCGTTGCAAAAGTTGTGAAGCGACATTGAATGTTCCCGAGAAAGCTCTCGGCAAAACAATCAAATGCCCTAAGTGCAGCAACAAAATAAAGGTTCCGAGTGGCGGGAGTGGCGGAGCATCTCCTCAGCAACAACGAAGAAAGAAGAAGCCAGTCAAGTCGGCGGCTGCAGATGACCCGTTCGGTTTGGGGAATCTTGATGATTATGATCTGGAAGACAAAGACGAGCAGATCTGCCCTTACTGTGCGAAGGACATCGATGAAGATGACGTGATTTGCCAGAGTTGCGGGATGAACCTCGAAACCGGGCAGATGGATCGTCGTGAAAAGAAAAAGCGGTCCCGCAAAGGTCCTGACCCTTCCAAGTTTTTCGCTGCGGCATTTCCGGAATCGTGGAAGTTCGTGCTCAGTGAACCAAGAATGGCGGTCCGGGTGGGAACCGGCTTCACGTTCTTTACAACATTAGCCCTCATGTGCGGCTACATGGGGTTTGTTTATGTCCAGGAGCAAATGCCACCCAAAGTCTTCTGGATTATGTTGTCTTTGCTTTGCGGTCTCTCAGTGCCAGGCTTGATGTGGTATCTGACATTGAAAATTGTTGACTCGACCCGACGCAACGATAAATTTCAGTCCGATCGAATTCAGTTTGATCTGTTTACTTCTATTGCAGCTGGGGTTCGTGCGTTCTTCTGGCCGCTGATTCTGATCCCCGGAGCGCCTGTGATACTCGCTGGAGGGGTTGTCTATAGCTTGTTGTTTTCCGGTGATCTGAGCAATCCAGCCTTTCTGATCGTCGGTGGCGGGCTGTTAGGGTTTGCACTCTTTTTGCTGCCGATGGCCATGGTCCACATGACCGCGAGATACACTTATAAAGGCTGGATTCTCTGGGAGCTCTTGCAGATTCTCTTCCAAAATTTGGTCGGGATTATCTACATGCACCTCGTCGCCTTTGTAGCCCTCATTCCCGCGTTGCTGGTGGCTGTCCCGATCCTGCTGGTGATCAAGGGAGATGGTGGGTTCGAATCGATGAACCCCTTCGGAAGCGGTGTCGTTAACGGGATTACCGCAGGGATTACAACCTGGTTCCTGAACATTGTTGGTATGAATCCAGACCCGGAAGGGGGAATGTTCACAATTATCCGGGCGATGCTTAACATCGCAGCGGCGTTTATTGTCATCGCTCCGATCGGCTATCTCTCAGCCTTCCCTGCCATTTTCGTAATGAAAGCGTGCGGGCTGTTTGGGTACTACCACAGCTCAACGCTGGGGCTGGTTGACCAGAAACGTGAGTACGAAATCGCCACATTCTGGGTCCGCTACCTGGGGCATATTATTGACAACTTATGTGCACCTCTCGCGGTGTTTTTAGTCAGTTCGAATGCCAAACTCTCTAAGGTCGCCTGGGTCTTTACCGGTTTCCTTGTGCTTTCATTTATCTTTGCGAAGGTCGCGTTTCCAGGGATGTTTGTGTTGTGGCTAATCTATAGCAATTGGATGTACTGGGTTGTTCAGGAAGCCTCTGAGATTCGCACGACACTCGGAAAGGATGCTTTTGGTTTGATTGTGATTACAGAAGACAACAAGCAATTAACGATGAAGCAAGCGACAATGAAGTGGTTCCTCCGGAATGTCTCGGATAATTTGGCGGGCATCCCATTCCTTTTCGCAGCCATCCCCCCCAAGAAACAAGCTCTGCACGACATGGCTACGAAAACCAAAGTCGTCTGGAAAGGGGATCGATAGATCAGCCGGGAATCGTCGATCTTTATTGCCAGTTGAAAGATTGCTTAAGGAGCATCAACGGGCCAGCGCCACCTTCCGCGTCACTGTTTCCAAAATGATCTTCCAATTTGGACAGGGCGGGCTGGCCAAGTCCGTTTTTGTGACCGACTGGTGTTAATACAGTCATGAAGATGATGACGTTTCAAGAATGGCTGGCGATGCGGTAAGGGTTGTGGCTCAACGACGACAGGGCCGTGGAAGGTCTGTCGAAGTTGACGCAGCCTAAACCGAAGAAATCGCCCCAACGCAAGCCCATCACGCAGGCCGTGAAGCCGGCAAAGCCGCAGGTGCGTCCCGTGCTGCCGAAGTTTTCAACTGCACCAACGAAAAACGGACGACCATGATGGTCGCCCGCTTTGGTTGCCCTTTTTTTCTGTCAGCTTAGGCCGTCGCCTCTTGCTGCTTTTCGCATCGGCGACGACGGGTGGCACCGATTCCAGCAACACACGCACCGATTCCGAACAATGCGAGCGACGAGGGTTCGGGGACGGCAGAAACAGAATCTGCTACTACCCACGCTCCAAGGTCTTGGTTATTGCTATTTGCAGAACGAAGGGATTGATTAGCCGAAAGTGCGTTCGTAGCAAAATTCCAATTTGTATAACCATCGTATTTCCACGAATAGGAGATCCCGTCTAAAGAGTTTCCGTCGTTATAAATCCCCCAGATTAGCTCCCTGTCAGTGCCCGGATGGGGATTCCCAACGTAATTGCCGCCGAGAATTACGACTTCACTAGAAAAGTTGGCTGGAACTGCGGGAATTGAAGCTTGAAGGATATTCAACTCAGGAAGCGTTGCAAGATGAAAGCCAGACCCTGCGAGTAAGCTGTCGATGGAATTGTATGTACTAGTCACGTCCCAGAAATTGTCGAGATCGAGCCATACGAGCGATGTGGAGTCATCTGTGAATGTCGAGAAAGAGTTGCCGCCTATGATCACGTCTGCAGAATTGATTATTCCCGCCTGCACCTGCCCCGCTGTCGCGATCAGCACTGCCACGCACGCCGCTGCCCGTTGAATTGCCCGTATCATCACGCTTCTCCCGTGTTGTTTTATTGGAAAGTTTGGCCCGCTAACGATCCAACATCGGTAGCGTCTGATGTGTGACGCTAGCATTGCCATGCAAGGGGAAGCAATAGACAATGTTGCAAAAAATTAGAAAAAAGGGAGATTTCACGCCTCGCCAATACGCTCCAGCAGGTTCATAAAGTGTAATCCCATGATGCTTGAGGGAGGAAGCGGTGAATCGTTTGTGTTTTTGATTTTGTCACGCTTAGTCTAGCCAGAGGCGTTCATTATAAAACTAGGGCACTGGATAGAGTTGCAGGAGCAACTCTTTTTCGGATGAGTCGTCGATTTCTTCCAGTCGCTGTTTGAACTCGTTTCTCGCTTGGGCTGCTTGCTGCTCTTGCCCGGCAAGCTGATGTGCAAGGGCACTCGCACCTGCGAGGCAGGCGTGGTCGAAAGGGTTTGCATCCTTGATGGAATTCAAGTGCGCTCTTGCGTGTGAGGCGTAGACGAGTCCGTTTTCTGGACGTTTGGCGATGCAATACGCCGTAGCCAGCAACAGGTCTGCTTTCAAAAGATTCAGCTCTGTGCCAGCGTGCTGCCAGTGAAATCTTGCAGCATGAGCCAAATGCAACATTTCCTCGATTTGTGTCTCTGTTCGGGACTCTGCCTCAACGAGATCCCAGCTACCGTTGTTGCATTCAATCGCAAACCAGCGGTGAGCTGCTGCGACGTCAAATTGAGGAGTTGTCATGTTTCTCTCTCGGTGAGGTTTGAGTTGGCGAAATCATGATTTTCGAACTGGTAATCAGAGCCAGCCTCGTGGCGAGTCATCTATCAAGTTGTGAAAACGCAAGCCGTGAAAGTGAACTTTACAAACGCAATAAGCACTAAAGATGCCCTGAGTTATGATTTTTTTAATGCGTTCTCCAGACCTTTCAGTTAATAAGGGGAAGCTGGCTGCTTGAACCTGGGTCTGCGATACCAAGGAAATTTTGACCTGTCCCATCAGAAGTCGCAAGGACATTGAGAGGAGCACTCCCAAGGTTTGGGGCGTTTTGAATCCAGATGTAAGTTGTGTTTGCATGTCCTCGCAAGATACCATACCGGTTGGATTGACAATGCTCATGAACACTATGTTTGAGGAACCTGCTGTGCTCTTAGGTGATATTCACTTGACTAAGGTCGAGGTGGAATCCAGATGAGTAGTGGAATGACCCCCGTCGAAGAGATGGTCCACCGCATTCTTGTTGTCGAAGACGACAAGGACGAGGCGGAGTTTCTGAAGGCATTTCTCAACGAAAATAAATATACGGTCGAAATTGCAAAAGACTCGGGGCAAGCACATGTCGCCTTTTCAATGCATCTGCCGGATTTCGTGATTCTCGATGTGATTCTGCCGAATGAGGTGTCCGGTTTCGAAGTCTGCGAACGGATGAAAAAAGAGAATCCGTTCATTCCCGTTATGATGCTGACCGCCATTGATATGGATGACGCCCGCTCACTCGCCTCACGAGTCGGAGCGGATGGATATATGACCAAGCCGTACGATCCGGAAGAGCTGCTTGCTCAAATTCATATCATCGCCGAAGATGTTTGGAAGCAACGACATTTAGGAACTCGACCTGACACGGGTGAGAAAGTCCGGTTTAATTGTGGAGAGTGCGGGAAACGTTTGAAGGTGAAGGCGTCGCACCGAGGGCGAACCTTGAATTGTCCTCGCTGTGGCCAGCCAGCAGTTGTTCCGCTTCACGATTAATCACGAAACACGTTGTTGATGTTGCTCAAGCCAAGTTGAATTCACTGATGGATAAATTACCTCTCCTCGAAATTCAGACCGGACGTCATAAAGGTCGAAAGATTCGGCTGACGGATTCGGAGACGATCATTGGTCGTTCCGGGGACGCCAAAATTCGCATCAGTTCGGAAGACGTCAGCCGTCATCACTGTTTGTTGATCGTTCGCGACGATTCGGTTCTCGTCAGAGATCTTGAAAGCCGCAATGGAACGTTTGTTAACGGACGCCCGATCGATGGGGAAGTGGTGCTTCAGCCCGGAGGGACGCTGGCTGTCGGTCCGATGGTGTTGCGTTTGCGAGGTGGTTCAGAAGATTCAAGCAGTGTTGAAGTCAAAATTACTGTGAAGTCGCCGTTACAAATTGCAGAACCCCTTTCGGATGATGACATCGCATCTTGGCTGTCAGATAGTGAATTGGGGACTCGCATTGAGTCGGACACTGCGACTTATGATACCCCTTCCGTACCTCCTCCACGCGATGCCCCAAGCGTTGAAGATACGGCTCCGAAAATACGTCGCCCGACTTTTGCATCGGTCGCAGAGGAAGCCAAAGACATTATCAGGCGGCACTTCGAAGGACTCGAACAGGATTGATTCATCCGGTCCGAGATCTCCACAACGAACTCCTCTGTTGAATATGCTGAGTATGGAAACGTAATGCGAATTATTGCTGGGAAATATCGAAGACGAAAGCTGCAAACGAACCCGGGATTGACCACCAGGCCGATTACGGATCGGGTGAAGGAAGCCCTGTTTGAGAACATTCATCAACGTGTCGATGGAAAACGGGTTGCCGACATCTTCGCGGGGACCGGGACGATTGGTCTCGAGGCTCTTTCGCGAGGAGCAACGAGCGTGACCTTCATCGAGAAGGATCGCAAAGCCCTCCAACTGCTCAAGGAAAACGTTGCCACACTTGACTGCAAAGAGGACGTTCTCGTCTGGCCAGCGGACGTCCTTCGCTGTTCTTACCGTCCCAAGGGGGACCGTATTGCGGACTTCGTTCCCTGGGAAGTGGTCTTCTTCGATCCGCCATATCAAATGGTCCGAGACATCATCCCCGGGAAACCATTGTGGACCTCCTTAAAGCGGCTAGCCAAAGAAGAATCAACAGCCGAAAACGCCACGCTGATCTTACGGGTTCCCAAGCGTGCTGAATTCGAACTCCCCGAAGAGTGGGCGGTCAACTGGTCAATGACCATGTCCGGGATGACAATCCACATCTGCGAAAAGATGTCCGGCACAGCGGCTGAAACAGAGCCGCCATCGGAGACGCCGTAACTCTTCGTAACGCGTACTCTTCTTGAAGCATCTTTTGAATTGGTCTTCCGTGTCGATATCTCCCCCGGTGAGTCACCACCGGGGGAGACCATCGACCACTCAAAATGCAGGAATATTACTGCGGACAAATCGTTAATTGACTTTAGAACAATTTCGAACCGGTTTGCAGAATTTGCCTCGTGGCGAACAGCATTTTTTCTAGAGAAACGCGTTCTTCACGGGCACACGGTAGAGCAAACTGCTCTAGAAGTCGCTGATGACTTCTCCACCGCTGCGAGTTGCCAGCGATTGAAAAACGCCTTCGTCAATGTTCTCGCTGATGAAAACAACATGACCATCACCCAGAACGAACTGAGCTCCCCCAACGTGAGAACTTCCGAAGTCTTCAGGGTGGTGATGAAAGTTCGGGGGATGTTCCGCATGACCAACCATGCGAGCTATTTCTTCTTCAACTTCAGGGAGAGCTCCTGACCAGGTGCCGTAGAATTTTTCACCAGTCGTCGTGTCCGTGAATGTTGTTCTCTCTCCAACAATGATTGTTGAACTCGATCCATCAGTGAAGTCGCGAAACCTGATTTTGCTGTTGTGGAAGAAAGCACCGTCACTGACGCATTGTCCGGACGAAGTGACCGGTGCAGTCCCCGGAGCATTTTCACAACCATGGAGTTCAACTGTTCCAAACACAGCCGGGTAGTTAAACGTCGCTAATTCAATGTCGGCCCCATTCCTGTCCTGGATTGTGAAGACATCCGGTTTCGGATCGCTCGGACATTGGTACGTTGAGAGGGAGCTGTTGAGAAACTGGCGATTTGGTGCAGCGTCCATTGGAAAAGAGAAATTAAATTGATTGTAAAGAGGAGCCTGGTCCAGGAATGGAAGCAACATCGTTCCCCAACCGAAGCCACTTTCTCCTTCTGGGTTGGCCATTCCGTTTTGAACACCAATCCACCCGGACGGGAAGCATCCGTGGACATCATGGTAATTATGCAAGGCGAGGCCAATTTGCTTCATGTTGTTCTTGCAACTGGATCGGCGAGCCGCTTCACGGGCTTGCTGGACCGCAGGCAGCAGCAACGCCACTAAGATCGCAATGATTGCAATCACTACGAGTAGTTCGATGAGCGTAAAACCCTTTTTGCGTCGGGCAGACATAAGAAACTCCAAAGTCAATAAATAAAGGTACGTATATGAAGATGTCGTTGATGGCAGAAATTCTGCGATCAGAAAAATTATGATGATTCGATACATGCACACCCACGCGCCCGGACAGAGAACTGGCGCAGGCGAATTAGGATTGTGGGCTTTGTCCCGTGCATAGGAGACTATTGAGAGTTGGAATGGATTCAGAAAAGAGAATCGATCACAGATGGATCATGATTCACTTGTTGATAGAAACCTTCCAACGGCTCTTTCATATCCAACATGCGCACCGATACAGCCTTGGTGTGATGTTGAATCGTACTCCTTGACGTCACCAAGCAATTTGCGCATGCAAATTGAGAACAGCGAGAGCGGCGACGGGACTACGAAAGAACAGGTGGTCCGCGAACGAATGCTCGGTATTGCGACGGAGCAGAGAAGAAGATCGCGACAGCATCAATCGCAAATTCGACTGATTCGGTGCCAGAGATTTCGATGTCGCACGAAAGAGTGCTGGCACGTTCTGTGAGAAAGCTACAAATGTGGCAATCCTCAGCCGGGTGCGGATGAGGATGTGGACAGGTCGGTTTCCCGTCAGCAGCTGCAGGATGAGCGTGCCCATGCGAATGACAGCACCCATGTGAATGGGCTTGCTGATCTGCTTGTGTCTTAGAGTGGTGGTGAGAGTGGCCATGCTCTTGATGAGCTTCGGCATGCTCCGTCTGGGCGTGTGACTCAAGTGATTCAACAACATGGAGCAGAGGCGAGTGCAACCATTGGGTCGCTAGCAGCATTGCGAATGACGCAATGGCTAGCACTTTTCCCAATTGTGTGTGGAATCGCCGCATGGTGCTTGATTCGTTCTCACATTATCTGAATGTGTGGTCGTCAACAGAGAAGTCGTGTGCTGATCGTTCAGTACACAGCCGCTACATAGTATTCGTCATTATGACAACGAAGAGTAGGGGGAGATTATGAATTATGCGTTAAGTTCAACTTCAGTTGGAAGTTTTTTCAAAAATTCGAAATCGAGCCAACTTTAATTTTTGCAACCAGAATTGTAGCAAAACCCAGAGCGTGGTGCATCCATATTTTACGCATCGCCGGAAGTTGATGCTTGATGCTTCGTCGAAATAACGGACTGGGACAGGAATATCTCCCAACTTGAAGCCGAAGTGGACAGCCTGTGCCAGAAATTGACTGTCAAAGGCAAAATCGTTCGTGTTGTTCCTCCACGGAATCGTCTCCAGTACTTCTCGACGATATGCCCGGAAGCCGCTGTGAAAATCTCCGAGGTTCTGTCCCAAGGCGATATTTTCAGTGAGCGTTAAACAGCGGTTGGCGACATATTTCCACGCAGGCATTCCTCCGTCGATCGCTTCGCGTCGGGTTCGAATTCTCGATCCCAGAACGACATCACAGATCTTCAGCTTCATCACCTCGACTGCAGCTCCAATCATTCGCGCATCGTATTGATAATCGGGATGGATCATCACGATATAATCCGCGCCATTCTCCAAAGCTCGAGTGTAGCAGGACTTCTGATTCCCGCCGTATCCTAGATTGTGTTCGTGAGCAATGACCGTCAGCCCTAAGCTCTTCGCAAGCTCGACTGTGTTGTCGCTGCTGCAATCGTCGACGAGGATAATTTCGTCAACGAGACTTTTGGAGATGTCAGCGACTGTCCGTTCCAGTGTCGCTTCTGCATTATAAGCCGGCATGACAGCGATCACACGATGCGAACTGGCATCTCGGAGATTCGCAGCTTCAGATTCTGTAATCGCCTCGCTCACAGTATTCCTCGAGAATGCATTGGCTGCTCTGGCTTAAAACCAGATTCGTGGTGAATATACGAGTCGTATGCTCGCCAGCTTAAAATTTGTGCCCTTCTCGCGGGCCGTTTTTCGTGGTCGTCAGGACTTCTGGGCCCTCTTCTGTCATCAGAATGTGGTGCTCAAACTGTGCGGAGAGTGAGCCGTCTTCGGTAAGAACAGTCCAACCATCATCGAGTGGGGGTTGGGTGGCTGCGGCTCCCAAATTTAACATCGGTTCAATTGTAAACGATGTTCCTGGAACCAGAATTTCACTTCGACTTCTACGAAATGGAACGTGTGGGATGCCCGGCTCTTGGTGAAATTTCCGACCGATCCCATGTCCCTGATAATTCTCGACGACTCCAAAACCTTGCTCTCTCGCGAATTTCGTGATGGCCGCCCCAATTTCGATGACCGAGCAAAATGGATGTGTCGCATGAATTCCGATCCAAAGTGCATCAAACGTTCCCTGAACGAGTCGCCGCGCCTCGTCAGACACTTCACCAATCAGGAATGTTTCCGATTGGTCGCCGAACCAGCCATCAACAATCGTTGTGCAGTCAACGTTGACGATGTCACCATCTTGAAGCTCAACGTCATTCGGAATTCCGTGACAGACAACGTCATTCAAACTCGTGCAGATTGACTTGGGGTAACCGCTGTAGCCCAGGCATGCCGGGATATGACCGTGATCGCGAGTATATTGCTCAGCGAGTGCATCCAGGTGATTCGTGCTGACGCCAGCTTTGACGTGCGGTCTCAAAAAATCGAGCAATTCCGCGTTGAATCTTCCGGCTGCGCGCAGCCCTTCACGTTCCTCATCAGTATTGTATTGAGGGAATCTGGGGCGTTTTCGTATTGGTAACATTCGTCTCATGGGCTCTCTTTCAGGAAGACTCCATTGTGGTGGGCGTTCCATCATCCTTCAAGCCAGTCTAGACAGGTCTTCGAAACTGTCTCAATCGGGAATCAAAGCCACTTCTGAAATGGTCGGAAAAAAACGAAAAAAAAGACGTTCAAAATCAACGCTCGGCAATCATCAGCGAGGTTGGCTGTGGGGAAGGCATGCCGTGCTGGAAACATTACGTGCAGGACGTTGGCGACCTTACGAATTACTGGTCTGTGATGATCTGCTCGAAGCTGCGGTGTTGAAGGAAATTCAGCAATGCTGCGACGGTGATCAAATTCCATTGGGTTTCACCGATGCGAACGGCTTGGAGGATCTGGTCCGTGCGCGAGACCATCAAGGAGTCGCAGCCCGGATGCCCGAGTTTCCACTCAAAGATTTTGAAGAACTCGTAAGTGAACTCTCAGAGAAACCATTCCTGCTGATTCTCGACCGAATTCAAGATCCCTACAACTTCGGTTCAATCCTGCGCTCAGCTGACCTGTTCGGAGTGGACGGCATTATCATCGGAGATCGTGAACAGGCAGGGATCTCTTCTCATGTCGTACGCAGTTCCTCCGGAGCGGTCAATTATTTGAACATCGCACAGGTCGAATCTCTTCCTGCAGCCGCGCAGCAACTCCAAAGTGCGGGTGTTCAACTGATCTCCGCGTCGGAGAAAGCCGAAACGTCTCCAGCTGAACTCGATCTGACACAAGGATCAGCGATCATCATTGGGAACGAAGGGGCAGGGGTTGCTTCGGAACTGATCGAGCAATGCACCACTCTCTGTGCCATCCCTCAAACCGGCCATGTCGATTCCCTCAACGCCGCCGTCGCAGCGGGGATCTTGTGTTATGAAGTTCAACGACAACGCCGCAGATCATGAGTATGGCCTCGAAAGCTACAGCAGGGCACTATCAAGGTGAGTGAAGTGTCGTTTTCTCGCAGACCAGTGATTTTGCGGGAAACATTGTGCCAGGTTTCAATTCTTCGGACAAAGAATTCAGAGGCTTTGTTGCTCAGCTGGCGTCGATTAAACTGATCTGTTGTCGAAGTCTGGAGCAAGCGGCAAAGCTTGTTGATCCTGCTTGTCGGGCTGAGTCACAACACTTTTTTCTCTGATTTGAATTATTGATCTATGCGTGCTGTCGTACAACGTGTTTCTTCTGCGAGTGTTACTGTCGACAATGAAATCGTCGGGAAGATTGACCGGGGATATCTCGTTTTACTGGGAATCACTACGGACGATACGCATGACGATGTCAATTACCTCGCCAACAAAATCATTGGCTTGCGAGTCTTCGAAGATGACGAGGGCAAAATGAATCTCGCTCTAGGAGATGTCGGCGGAAGCGTTCTCGCAGTCAGTCAGTTCACACTTTACGGTGATTGCCGAAAAGGTCGCCGCCCCAGTTTTATCGAGGCGGCCCGGCCTGAGCAGGCGAAACCATTGTACGAAAGTTTTGTCGCTGAGTTGCGAGCACAAGGGATCAGGACAGAGACCGGCAAGTTTCAGGAACACATGGATGTCGCGTTGGTCAACGACGGTCCAGTGACATTGTTTCTGGAGAGTCCGAAGCGGTCTTAAGCGTCGATATCGCCCCCCCGGTGAGTCATCTGGGGAGATCAACGACCACCCCAGATGCAACGAGGTCACTACAGGCCAACCGTGAACATGCTTTAGAGCAGTTTGCTCTGCCGTGTGCCCGTGAAGAACGCATTTCTCTAGGGAAAATACTGTTCGCCACGAGGAAGGTCCTGCAAACCAATTCGAAAGATACGCTAGTGAACATGCTTTTTTGAACCAGTCCGAAAACCTTTGGAATAGCCGCTTGTCCCAACGTTCGAGAGAGCAATATCAGGTTTCAGGACTAGTTCTTTAAATGACTGGGAGAGATCGATTCAATTCGTCTTCACTCAAAGCGACATCTCCGATTGGAACAAATTCGTTTTTATCGGGGTCAAAGGAAAAGACGTCGCCGGTTTCAAATTTATAGACCCAGCCGTGAAGCTTGAGGTCGCCACGACTGATCGCTGCCGCAACCGAGGGGTGCGTTTTCAGGCTTTTGAGTTGGACTAGCACGTTCTCACTGACCGTGAGGGTCAACCGCTTCTCAGGGTCGGTCAAGTGGCCGTAGTTCTCTTCAACAATTCGTCGAGTCGATTCA
Source organism: Thalassoglobus polymorphus (assembly GCF_007744255.1). Classification (GTDB taxonomy): domain Bacteria; phylum Planctomycetota; class Planctomycetia; order Planctomycetales; family Planctomycetaceae; genus Thalassoglobus; species Thalassoglobus polymorphus. The sequence goes on from NZ_CP036267.1 coordinate 349,949, forward strand.
GCATGTTTAAGATACTCTTTAACGGCCGGCATCGATTCAACACAAGATGGGTTGAGGAGTCCCGTCATCGCTCCGCAGTGAGTATGACCACAAATGATAATGTCGCGAATATTGAGAGCCGTCACGGCGTATTCAATTGTGGCAGCCTCTCCGGCAAACACGGAACCATAAGGTGGGACAATATTCCCAGCTGTCCTTTGAATAAAGAGTTGTCCGGGTTTCGTTTGCGTCAGTAGACTGGGATCTATGCGCGAGTCTGAGCAGGTAATGAATAAGGCAAGCGGCGCCTGCCCCTCAGCCAAGGTTTCGAAAAGCTTCTGCCCCTTGCTAAACGCTTCTCTCTGAAATTTGTGAATCCCATCAACAAGTACTTGCATCTTATGAGTCCCGTCTATTCTCTCGGCTGGAATATGCATTTCATTGCAGATAGTCTGCAAACAATTGCAGTCCCACCGAGATCAGATTGTAGCTTTCTCGATTCTCGGCAACTGCGCAAGTACAAAAAAACGTTCTGAAATTTGTGAATTCCCCCGGAATTCTCACAAAGTTACTTAGATCATTCGAATTAAATCTCCATTCGGATTGAGATACGAGCGATGTGGCGCACCAGTTGCTGCTCTCATTTACTACGTAAGCCTTCCGAATTGGACATAGTCTCTCTTGAGCCTCGGATGGACCCGAAATTCAAGACGCCTAGGAGGGCACAACGTGCCGGCTGCAAATATCGTAGAAGTATCAGGCTTCCATCCTGACCAGGCTACCGATCCGTCTCGGATTCGGCAGCAGGTTGAACATGGTGCACATTTACTGCCGACCCAGGGACCTATTGAGGTCTTCGTCCATCACAACACACTTCATGCACTTGAAAGTCTTCCATTTCATGAAGCTGTGAAGGCTGGGTACGCCCGATTCGGGGCCGAACCATATCTCCCGGAGCAGGAATATCGCCGCCTATTGCAAGAGGGGAGGATTCAGGATGATGACCTCGAAGCGGTCGTCATTGAGGATCTGTCGGGACAAAATCGCGAATGGATTGATGGGCTCGGAACGCGCGAGCAAATTCGCCTGGCGATGCTCCGGCATCCTCTCCTTGTCGGACCCGACGCAGAGTTACGATGGATCGTCGCAGAGACTGATGCTCTTGACCGGTTTCGCCCGGAAGTCTCACAGGAGTCTCGCTTACGAATTCTCGCAGGAACGCGAACCTGGATTCAGGATTCACTTGCGAACGATTTGAACCTCCCTGATGAACTGACTGAGTTGTTCTCGAAGTTTGGTCGCAACGCTTCGAAATGGAATGATGCAGCATGGGAATCGTTGACTCTTCACCTTCTCTGGTGGGCCTGCCGAAATGGAGTCCAGTCTTGCCCTGTCGCTTCAAGCCCGGCCAATTCCCTTCGCCCTCGCGACCTACTGCTGCATGCAACAGGTCTCGACACCGACAGGTACGTCGACGATGTTCTGATTCGTTTCAGCACCGCGTATGTCGATCAGGGCTACTCCGATTGGATTCTCCCCAATCGCAACGAGGGATTCTTTGAGTCGTTCGTGACGCTCTATTCTGACAAGTCACCTGGGTTAAGCCGGTGGATGCGAGGACTGTCGGAAGAACTCACAAATCTGAACCGAAATGGGACCACCCCCGAGGAATCAATCGAAGCGAGTCTTCGTGAGTTGGAAATCGCAGAAGCTGATCAGCAGGAGTTCATCACACAATCCTTGATGAGTCTGCGGGGCTGGGCGGGTATGATTTGGCAGCTTGAATCGGGTGTTGACTGGGTTGTGCATTCCATTCCCAAAGGTTCGCTTGTCGGGATGCTGGCTGCTCAGTTGATTTTGGAGAAGCATGCAATTCGACACATCGGAGAAGAGGATTTTGGTGAAGCAAACTCGATTTCCACAATTCTGCAATTAGCACAAGAATCTCTCGCTCGACGAATTCCACTCAATGTTGAACGGCGTGCCTTTCTGCTGTTTCAGACTGCCCAAATGTTAGGTTGGCAGCCTCAGCAGTTGATGTCGTTATCAAAAGCAGATTGGCAGCGACTCGCCGAAGAGATCGACAGCTTCTCCGGGATCGAACGACGCCGAATTTACCACGAAGCATACGAACTGAAATATCGGCACGCTGCTCTGGACGCTTTCGCGGAGCATGCATCGCGCCGCAAGAATATTGCCGCCCCTTGGGGCTCTCAAAGGCCCAGGTTCCAGATTGCCACCTGCCTTGACGACAGGGAAGAATCGTTTCGTCGACACCTCGAAGAAGTCGAACCGATGTGCGAAACCTTCGGGGTGGCCGGCTTCTTTGCGATTGCCATCTATTATCGTGGTGCAGCCGATGGATTCTACAAACCGTTATGTCCCGCGGTCATCACGCCGGATCATTATGTTCAAGAAGATGTTGGGTATTCATTCGAGGGAATCCATCGGGAGAGGGCCGAGTTGCGTCGCAAAATCGGCTTGGTCAGGCGTGCATTTCATACACGCAGCCGAACTTTTCTCGGGGGGATCGCTGCTGGCATCGTTGGTTCACTCGCCACAGTCCCTTTAGTGGCCCGCGTACTGTTTCCTCATCTGACGTCTCGAATTCGTCGTCGTTTCGGGTCGCTGCTGCAACCTCCTCCGGTTACGAGGTTGCAACTGGAAAGGTACGCAGACGACCCCGGCCCGGAAAACGGGCACATCGGTTTTACCATTGATGAAATGGCAAATGTTGTTGTGCGACTTCTCCAGGATATGGGAGTGACCACCCCGAATGCGTTCTCGCGAATGTTCATTATTTGTGGTCATGGATCTTCGAGCCTGAACAACCCTCATGAATCGGCTTACTGTTGCGGGGCATGTGCCGGAAAACGAGGTGGTCCCAACGCCCGCGCATTTGCTGAGATGGCGAATGACTGGCGGGTTCGAGCGAAAGTTGCAGAGCAGGGAATTCAAATCCCGGACGACACATTTTTTGTCGGAGCCTACCACAATACTTGCGATGACTCTGTCGTCTTTTATGACCTCGACCGCTTACCCGGTTCGCATCGCGATGATTTCGAATCGGCACGTGAATCGATCGAGACTGCCCGGCGGAGAAATGCTCATGAACGTTGTCGTCGCTTCGATTCCGCACCGCTTTCACTGACACCGGACGAAGCTCTACGCCACGTGGAAGCCCGTGCACAGGACATCTCTCAGGTCCGCCCAGAATACAACCACGCAACCAATACGCTTTGCGTTGTCGGTCGCCGTGACTGGACTCGCGGGTTGTACATGGATCGCCGAGCATTTGTGACAACCTACGATCCGACTCAGGATGACGCAGAACATTCAATCCTGCTTCGGATTCTCGCCGCTGCCATTCCAGTCTGTGCCGGCATCAACCTCGAATACTACTTCTCGCGAGTTGACACAACGGCTTACGGATCTGGATCGAAACTGCCGCACAACATTGCTTCACTTCTTGGGGTTATGGAAGGGACATCGAGCGACTTGCGGACAGGACTGTATCAGCAGATGGTCGAAATTCATGATCCTCTCCGAATCCTGTTTGTGATCGAAACGACTCCCGAGGCAATGTTGTCAATTATCGAACGTAATGAAACGATCGGTCGTTTGTGCCGAGGTAGCTGGGTTCACCTGGCGACTATAGATCCTGAAACGAGTGATATTCAGATCTATCGCGATGGAGAGTTTGAAACATACGAAACCAATGGAAACGAATTGTCTGAAGCCGACTCCTCCCTGGCATGCTATCACGGTTCACGTGAGCATCTTCCGTTCTCCTCGATTCGAGAAACGGAGTCTGTTCAATGACTGTAGCATCGACATTGCAATTTTTAGGTCTGGTGGTCGTGGCAAGCCCTGCACTCTTATTGGCATCATTAGGGCTTCCGATGTTGCTGGGATGGAATCTGAGCGAACGAACCCAGGCCCGTTTGACGAAAACGAGTGTCTCGGTTGGGCTTGTCGCAGCGGTCTCGATCCTCTGCTTGATGGTGGTCTCCGGTTCGCGACATGTGCCGATTGAACTCGGCAACTGGGCTTCGATTGAACCGGAACATTTCCACTTCCATTTGAAGTTCGTCTTTGATCGCCTGTCCGTTCCGTTTGCCATCCTTTCATTTGTGCTGTGTGGAACAGTCGGAGCTTTCTCGACCATCTATTTACATCGCGAAAAAGGTTACCGCCGTTTCTTTTTGCTCTACGCATTATTTTTAGCCGGGATGATTGTTTCAGCACTGGCAGGAACGATTGAGACCCTGTTCTTTGGCTGGGAACTCGTTGGACTTTCATCAGCATTGCTCGTGGCATATTTCCACGAACGGCCTGGTCCAGTCAGAAATGGGCTTCGCGTTTGGACAACATATCGCTTTGCCGACGCGGCATTTCTAATTGCTGCCCTGGCAATGCACCACTTCACCGGAGCAGGTGATTTCGATCGGTTAATGGGTTCCGGTCCCTGGCCCGATGGGGTTGCCGCGATTGGTTCCTGGCAAGCCTTGGCGGTCGGTTCTCTGCTACTTCTCGCCGCAGCTGGGAAATCGGGAATGGTCCCATTTTCAGGTTGGCTTCCGCGAGCTATGGAGGGGCCAACGCCATCGAGTGCGGTGTTCTATGGAGCCTTGTCGGTCCACTTAGGAACTTATCTTTTATTGCGGGTCAGCCCGCTGTTAGAAGTCTCCCTGCCGTTACGGATCGCAGTGATCGCTCTGGGACTAGTTTCAGCGATCTTCGGGGCGCTGGCATCTCGTGTTCAAGGTGATGTCAAAAACGCTCTGGCGTTCGCATCACTCACACAAGTTGGAATCATTACCGTAGAGATCGGTCTCGGCCTGAGATACATAGCTTTGATTCACATGATCGGACATGCCTGCTTGCGAACACTGCAACTGCTGCGAGCTCCATCGGTTTTACGCGATCACCAGACGTACGAGGACGCAGTGGGTCGCAGATTGACCGGTGATACGGTGAACCCACCGCGAACTGCGACGAAGTTTCAGGTCAGCCTGTACCGCTTCGCTCTGGAACGTGGATACCTCGATGCGATGTTAGATGACTGGATTGTTCGACCATTTGTGAAGACCTTTCGCTTCTTCGATTCACTGGAACGACGCTGGACCAATTATCTTTCTGGAGGAGAGTCACGTGAATCGGACCGGCTGGCGCCGTATGGTGATTCGCTGGAGGACGTCGTCTAATGTCGGAACTCCATCTACCCTGGCTTGAACTCTCTGTGTTACTTCCGTTGGTGGGAGCGATTTGGGTTTCACTACTCAAAAATCGTGACCGTGCGAGGAAGCACAGCATTGCAGTCTGCGGTCTCACACTGATCTGCGCGCTCGGTGAATGGATTGATTTCTCTTCACTTGGAACTTTTGCAGCTCACGATCACTGGGATGTGCTCCAGCTGATTTTTCATCGCGATGTTTTTGTGATCGATGAACTTAGCGCTCCGTTACTTCCGTTGGGAGCACTTCTCTATTTCACGACAGTCATGACCACTTTGCGAACGAAGCTCAATCGCTTCTCGCTTGGCTGGACACTATTTTCCGAATCTGTCTTGCTCGCCACACTGACCTGCCGACATCCATGGCTGATCATCCTGTTGCTTGCAGTGGCGGTCGTTCCTCCCTGGGTGGAGCTACGGAAAAGACAGCAGTCCACTCGTATTTTCTCACTCCACATGGGACTGTCGCTAGGCTTGTTGGCGATTGGTCAATTCTTCGTCGGCGACAATGCGTCCGCTTCAAATCCGTCGATCTTTGCAGGGTGTCTGCTCACTGCAGGAGCCTTGATCCGAAGCGGCATCTGTCCGCTGCACTGCTGGATGTCCGACTTGTTTGAGAAAGCGACTTTCGGCACCGCGTTGTTATTCGTCACACCGATGACCGGTGTTTATGCCGTCATGCGACTGGTGTTTCCGATTGCTCCGGAGTGGGCACTGCAATGCATTGCCATTCTGTCACTGACGACGGCTGTTTACGCAGCCGGGATGGCTCTCGTGCAACATGACTCTCGACGATTCTTCTGCTATTTGTTTTTGAGCCACTCTTCGCTTGTGTTGGTCGGACTTGGATTGGTCACGCCGATTGGACTGACCGGAGCGTTGTGCGTTTGGTTGTCCGTGGGGATCTCTCTTCTCGGCTTCGGGCTTGCATTGCGAAGCGTTGAGGCCCGCACAGGACGCTTAACGCTGGAGAACTTCCATGGCTTGTATGAGCACACTCCTTTTTTCGCCGGGATGTTTTTGCTCACCGGATTAGCATCAATTGGATTTCCGGGCACGATCGGGTTCATTGGAACTGAACTCCTGATGGAAGGAGTTGTTGAAATCTTCCCGCTGGTTGGACTGGCAATTGTTTTAGCTGCCGCATTAAACGGAATCGCCGTCGTCAAGGCGTACTTTCACGTCTTCACCGGAACGCGACACCACCCTTCAATCTCAATGAGTTGTCGCCCCACAGAACGCATCACCGTTTTGATTGTCGTCGTGTTGATTATCGGCGGGGGACTCGCTCCTCAGCCCGGAATTCATTCGCGCTATCATGCTGCCAACATGTTAATTCGTCTGCGCGAGCCGGTTCCTCAACCACACAACGCAGCGGCCATCAAGAACGAACTCGCAATAAGTCCGCAGACAACTCTCCTCACCGAAACCCCAAAACGCAAATCGAACAATGACTGACCAACTCGACCTTGACGATATTCCCCGTGGAGGACCTCAGGGATTCGTGAAATACTTCAAACACGATCTTACCTCGGGGCTGCTCGTCTTTCTTCTGGCATTGCCATTGTGTCTCGGGATTTCAGTGATGTCTGGCTATCCCCCCATTGCGGGGATCTTCACAGCCATCATCGGGGCGATCTTGACGACGTTCATCAGCAACAGCGAATTGACAATCAAAGGACCGGCAGCCGGATTGATTGTCATTGCGATCGGCTGCGTCGAAGACTTTGGTGGGAACGGGGTGACGGGGGGCTGGGTGGACGCGGACATGACAGCGTACAAAGCTGCTCTGGCTGTGGGGGCAGCGGCTGCAATCATTCAGATTTTGTTCGGTCTATTTCGAGGCGGTATTCTGGGCGAGTTCTTCCCAATTTCAGTCGTTCATGGAATGCTGGCGGCGATTGGTTTCATCATCATTATCAAACAGATTCCCGTGGCACTGGGAGTGACCGCCGTAGGGGAACCACTCGAAATGCTTCGAGAGATTCCACATTACGTTGCTGAAGCGAACCCGGCGATTGCTGCAATCGGGATTGTCAGCATTCTCATCATGTTTTCGTGGCCCCTGGCCGGCAATCGCGTGAGCATCTTGAAAAAGATTCCGTCGCCGATGATCGTCCTGCTTGTCACCATTCCGATGGGGCTCGGGTTTGATTTACTTCACCCACACTCCTACACCCTGCAAGGCCACGAGTATCAACTTGGCGAGCGGTTTCTTGTCAAAATGCCTGATCGCATGTTCGGAATGTTTGACGATATCACCACGCCTGACTTCGCAGTGCTCACTCAATTGAAAGCCTGGAAGTGGGTGACGATGTTCTTCATCATCGGAAGTCTCGAGTCGCTTTTGAGTGCCAAGGCGATCGATCTGCTCGACCCGTGGAAACGCAAAACAAACATGAACCGCGACGTTCTCGCTGTCGGAGTCGGGAATTTGTGTACGTCTATGGTGGGCGGACTACCGATGATTTCCGAGATCGTTCGCTCGAAGGCAAACATTGACAATGGTGCCCGAACACGTTTTGCCGATCTGTGGCACGGAATCTTTCTCTTAGCCTGCGTCGCTTTAATCCCGAACATTCTACATGAAATTCCGCTCGCAGCCTTGGCTGGCATGCTGGTCTACACCGGTTATCGACTGGCGCATCCCACGGAATTTATCCATGCCTATCAGATCGGCAAGGAACAGCTCGCTGTCTTCGTAACGACACTCATCGTCGTACTTGCAACCGATCTGCTGATTGGAGTCGCGGCAGGAATTGCTTTGAAAATCATCATTCATATCGGGAATGGGGTGCCTGTCAAATCGTTGTTCAAACCGTGCATCGAAGTTCAAGAGGTTGATGAAAAGACGAGGCTGATCCTTGCTCGAGAATCTATTGTCTTCTGCAACTGGATTTCGTTTCGAAATCAAATTGAAAAGATTGGGCTCTCCCAGAATCGGAATATGATCATTGATGTTTCCGAAACAAAATTCGTCGATCATAGTGTGATGAAAAAACTCCAGGAAATGCAGCGTGATTTCGAACAGGAAGGACTCACGTTTGAAGTTCGTGGCTTTGAATCCCTGCAACCACTTGCAGCGAATGCTCATGCCGCTCACAAGCGAGGTTTGGCTGGCATGCGTCGGCTGACTATCGTTGCAGATGAAGATCTTGAGCAATGGCTGGAAGAGCAAATTGTTGGATTTGGCGCAACCGGATTTACTTCACTTCCATGCCGCGGAATTGGTCGGAGCGAACTCGAGCAGGGTGTTGCATCGACAAATTCAAAGGTTCGCATTGAAGTCGTCATCCCGCAGTTTGTTTGCGAAGACGTCGTCACATTTCTCCGCACGGAAGTCTTGCCTCAGCACCGCGTGACCGCCTGTGTCGAATCAGTTGAAGTCATTCGACGAGACCAATTCGAAGTTCTCTCATCCGAAGAACACTCGTAACTTGAAGTTCAGCAACCTCAAGAATCGTTCGCGAGGCAAGTTATTTTCCTGACGACTTTTTCCGAATTGGTGTTAAGTGTCGATACGTCCCCGGTGATTCACCCGGGGCTGTCTCGATACTGAAAACAAAACAAAGCTGCTCTAGAAGTCGTCATCCTCATCATCGTCTTCATCATCATGATCGGGATGCAGAGGATGATTTGGATCGAAGAAAAAGTCACCTAACCCCATTGGGAGCACGTTGCCTCCGAGGGACTGTTGTTTGCGATCCGCCAGCGATTGCAAATCGACGGCATCTTCACCCAGGCATTTCTCCAAAGAGTTCCGCCACACCTCATCTTTGGAAAGCGGATGGTCTGGCACCGAAGCAAGTTGCTTTAAGGCGAACCGCAACACATTGATGCCATCTCGAGTTGAGAAATCGAGTTTCAATCCGTGCGACTGTTGAAGGAACTCGACGGTGAGGTTGAGCATTTCTTCATTCGAAAAAGGCAAGTGGTACTTCAGAATCGCCAGTTCTTCTTCGCGTGATGGATGGCCCAAAGAAAGTGTCGGCTGTAGACGACTCAGAATATAATCCGGGATTTCGTACGTCGATTCATCGTCATTCATCGTGACTGCACAACGGAAGTCCGGATGAGCCGGAATCGTAATTCCCGCAACAATGGATTCAACATACCGTCGGTGATCGAGCAGCGGAGCGAGTGACGCCCACGACTTTTCGTTCATACGGTTCCCTTCATCGAGGACACAGACGCCCCCGCGAATCATGGCTGTCACCAATGGAGATGCCTGATACTGAATTTTCCCGCTTTCAGCGAGAACCGGAGTCACGAGCAGGTCTTCCGGTCGAGTATCAGCTGTACATTGGTAGATGTACAACTCTTGATTGCGTTGCCGCGTCGCCGCGATGGCTAGAGTCGTTTTGCCAATTCCAGGGGCACCAACGAGACGAGGAGCGAGAGGAAGGTCCGCTTTGTCAATGACCAGCCAACAGGCAAGCAGTTGCTTAAGAACTTCTTGTTGCCCAATCCATTCACCCGGAGTCGAATCGGCATGACCGAGGTGCAAACGGATTCCATCGATTTCTACGGCATCTGACATGATTGTTTTGGTTCTCTTTGTGCTACTTAAGGTTCAATGTTTTGTATCTTGCACATCTTCTCAGCGAGCCAAGTCGCTCTTACGCATCACCTGGGAGTGAAATCATCGTTCCCGATGCCTGTCTCTTCCTGAGCCCCAATCGCCTCCTTCTCTCGTTCGCGACTGCCCTGGCAATTTCTGCTTCAAGACCCTGTTGGCCCTCTGGTTCCCAATGTACCGGAAATGACGTCTGTTTTCCTGTCAGGCTGCATTGAGATTGGCTCATACGGAAAATTATGGGGGGCAAATCAGCAAAATTCGCCTGAGGGTTTGAATTTCTGTAAAAATATAGTTCAGCTCAACGCATCAACATGTTAGGATTAAACTTCATATCAAGATGCGATTCACTGCATTGAGTGTTGGTCCCACAACCTGAATTGAGTCTCTCAGGGGGCAGAAATCCTTCATCATATTGTTATTGAGAGAGTTTTCGACAGAGCTTTCGATTGAAGGACTTCAGGACTTAATACAGACGAAATCTCATCGAAAGGAGACAACTTACTCCCTATGCCAACAACCAGTTCGACATTCATTCGACAACTGAAAAAAAGCCGAATTCTGACTGCTCAGCAGTTTCAAGCTTTTACGAACACGCTTCATCTCACTGAAGAAGTGAGCGAGGTGCAACTGGCGACCTCCGCGGTCAAGCAAAAGCTGATGACGCGGTTTCAGGCAGAAGAGATTCTCAACGGCCGCGCCCGGACTCTTTCCGTAGGCGACTATATTCTGTTCGACATCCTCGGCTATGGAGGGATGGGAACAGTTTATATTGCGAAGCACCGTGAAACAAAACGGCTGGTTGCGATCAAACTCTTGGGAGAACAAACCAAACACGACGCAGGAATTCGAGCAAGATTTCAACTCGAAGCCCGTGCTGGAATGCAGTTTGACCATCCGAAGCTTGTGAAAACACTGGAACTCGGAACGATCCAGGAACTGTACGGCGAGTCCGAATACATGGTCATGGAGTTGGTCCAGGGAGTCACGTTACTCGAAGGGATCAACTTCAGCAAAGGCCCATTGAAGTGGGACGCCGCAGCGGATGTCATTTGCCAGGCTGCCGATGGTTTGGCGTATCTGCATGAACTGAACATGGTGCACCGCGATGTGAAGCCAGATAACATTCTGATTGAAGTCAACGGAAACTCCAAACTGCTGGACTTTGGTTTGACGCTTGCCGATCAGGGAGCTTTTGAAGAAGAATTCTCTTTGGCGATGATCTTCGGGCATGACTGTTTAGGGACGGCAGATTACATCCCCCCCGAGCAATCTCTGGATTCACTCAGCGTTGACAATCGTGCTGACATCTATTCGCTCGGCTGTACGCTCTATACGGCACTGACTGCCAAGCGTCCTTTCCCCGGACTCAAACGTCCCGAGACAGTCAAAGCACATCGATCTCACCCACGCCCCTTGGTGAAGGATATCAACTCGCAGGCGCCGGAAGCTCTTTCCGATATCGCTCGGAGAATGATGGCTATCAATCCTGGTGAGCGTCCACAAACCATGCAAGAGGTGATTGACTTACTCAGCCCATATCGCAACCAGCGCAACTGGGCCTTCGAGTTCAATCAGGTTCTTTCTCAACGGCGTGAAATGCGGAAACGCTACATCACCGAATCCCGAACACGCTCCAGCCAGGTCAAACGCCCTACGACTGTCAACTCTCGTGACGAAACCGAAACACCCGGCAAGAAGAACGTGACAGGTGACGAAGACCTTTGTGATTTGGATTCTTAATTCGCAACGAGCATTCGCTTCAAGGGGCGCTCACCATCGAGCAGTTCCCCGTGAAGCAAGAGCAGGATCAGGCTACAGGATCTGCTCTACTTTGACTGGTGCTTCTTAAGCGAAGCGCCGATGAAGTCGCGGAAGAGAGGGTGTGGTTCGAGCGGGCTCGATTTGAATTCGGGATGGTATTGTACTGCGACAAACCAAGGGTGTTCGGGGACTTCGACGATTTCGACGAGATTCCCATTCGGGCTGGTTCCGGCTGGTCTCATTCCTGCATTAATAAGCTGTTCTTTGTAGGCAGGGTTGAACTCAAAACGATGCCGGTGGCGTTCGGAAATATCAGTTTGCCCATAGGCCTGATGCGATTTTGTCCCCTCAGCAAGAAGACATGGCATCGCTCCCAGACGCATTGTTCCACCTTTGTCGGAGACTGTTTTTTGCTCTTCAAGCAAGCAAATAACCGGGTCAGGCGTGTCCGCTGCGAATTCTGTACTGTTGGCAGCTTCGAGTCCCAGGACATTGCGGGCGTATTCAATGACTGCACACTGCATCCCTAGACAAATTCCGAAGTAAGGGATCTTTTTCTCTCGAGCGTACTGGACAGCTTTGATTTTTCCTTCAATTCCTCGGTAGCCAAACCCGCCCGGAATGAGAATTCCACTGACGCTCCCCAAGAGCTGGTCGAGGTCCTCTTCCTCACACTCTTCTGCTTCGACTCGCTTAATTAGAACTCGAGTTGAATGCGAAAAACCGGCATGTGTGAGTGACTCATAAATCGACTTGTACGCATCCCGGTGTTCAATATATTTTCCAACGACTGCGATGCTCACCTCGTGCGACGGATTACGAACGCGGTGCATTAAATCCTTCCAGTCAGCGATGTCGAGTTCGCCACGTGGAAGGCCCAGCTTTTTGATGATCAATTCATCCAAGTTATTTTCTGCCAACCCGACTGGAACTTCATAGATTGAAACTTCCTTGTCGATTTCTTCAATGACCGCCTCTTTTTCGACATTGCAAAATAACGCGATCTTCTCGGCGTTCTCACGTCCCATTGCCCGTTCGGTTCGCACAACAAGGATGTCGGGCTGAATTCCGATTTGACGAAGCTGACCGACGCTGTGCTGCGTCGGTTTCGTTTTGGCTTCGCGAGCCGCTTTCAGGTACGGAACTAGCGTCAGATGCAGGAAGAGGCAATTCTCTTTGCCAATGTCGAGCGGAATCTGTCGAATTGCTTCGAGGAACGGAAGCCCTTCGATATCACCAACGGTTCCACCCAGTTCGGTGATGACGACATCGACATCGTCGGTGGCGAGTTGCAGAATGCTCGCCTTGATTTCGTTCGTAACGTGAGGAACCACTTGGACGGTTGCGCCCAGGTAATCCCCTTTACGTTCTTTTTCGATGACAGAACTGTAGATCCGTCCAGTCGTGTAGTTTGACTTGTTCGAGAGCGGACTCTTTGTGAATCGCTCGTAGTGCCCCAGATCGAGGTCGGTCTCAGAGCCGTCGTCGAGAACGTACACTTCGCCATGCTGATAGGGGCTCATGGTCCCCGGATCAACGTTGATGTACGGATCGAGTTTCTGCATGCGGACTTTGAGTCCACGCCGTTCGAGTAACAATCCAACAGAAGCGGACGTCAGCCCTTTTCCGAGCGAACTCACAACTCCGCCAGTGACAAAGATATGCTTTGCCATCGTTCATTCATCCTGTATTGAGACCTGATCCGGACTCCTGAATTGGTCTCTCAAAAAATGAGAAAATCCTTCTTCATGAATATCTGCGGATGAGGACGAGCCTAGCTGATTAGATCGATAAGCTTGCGTGAGTGATCGAAAATTGATTCAACCAAAACGATCTCTGGGATCTTGCAAGCGATTTTCAAAGTGAAAACCGGAGGCAAACGACCTCCGGTGAATGAGTTTTGGACACCCGACTGAGTGTCGAAAGTTGTCTTATTGATCCTGTTTCCTCTGCATTCTTTCCACAAACGCAGCATAGTCGGCAGCCGTGTCGATTCCAACGGATCGATGATGCACAACTTCGACAAGAATAGAAGCTCCCGCTTCTAACGCACGTAATTGTTCAAGTTTCTCAAGTTGCTCTAATTCCGACGGAGGCATTTGCGTCAGGGCCAGTAAAAATTCCGGTCGATATGCATAAATTCCCAAATGCAGCAACCATGGACTTCGGGTAAAATGAGCATCTTCGGGACGCGCGAAGAGGAGGTCATCCGGGTCACCATCGCGATAAAACGGGATCGGCAAACGGCTGAAATAGAGGGCTCTCCCATCGGCAGCCCGCACGATTTTCACGCACCCCTGATCGATAAGCATTGCCTGAGAGGTAATCGGCGTTCCGAGTGTTCCCATCTCAATGTTGGGAGATTTCTGCATGGCTGTGACCAACCGATCAATGCAGCCCGGGTCTAATTCAGGCTCATCCCCTTGTACATTGATAATCAAATCGGCCTGAAGTTTCTCATTCTGCACAACCTCTGCAATTCGGTCGGTTCCGCTTGGGTGGTCCCCAGTCATGGAGACTCGTGCCCCAAAACTCTTGCAAGCAGTCGCAATCTCTTCGCTATCGGTCGCGATGATGACTTCGGAGAGCGAGGCAGAAGCACTTGCGGCTTCCCAGGCATACTGAATCAGTGGTTTGCCTGTCTCCTTCAGCAACATTTTGCCAGGCAATCGAGAGGACTGCATCCGAGCAGGGATGATTCCAATTGCAGTCGACATACTGAGGATTTCCTGAACAGGTTCGAGAGATGCATTTGAATGCACACAATTTTCAAACGTGCAACATTCAGCACGCTCTGTCAGGAAGTGAATAGTAGTGAAGGAGACTCAGCGAGCAAACAAACAATCCGGAACTGGTGAGAAAATCTCAAATTCCAGATTTCAATTTTCTTGACAGGTGGCAATTTGCCAATCTGGTAATTGGCCAGTTTGGTTTTGGCTGTCGAAGGGCCGTTCCTGTCAGAGATGCCCCCTGAGCGTTCAACGTCGAAATTTACGGCGTTAAACTTCAGGGGAAGACATCTTTACAGGCACTCGCTTTGCGGAGTGCGCTGCCCCACAAATACTGCGGGGCCATCACTTCAGCTTGAGCAGCTTCTGCCCCGTGGCACACAGCCAGTCACCTGACAAAACGCTCAACTCGCGGACACAAGAAGCACGAACGTGTTTTGAGAGGCTGCTCTTGCTCGTCAGGGATTACTCATTCTCGATACCGTGAATCTCCAGGAAGTCGTCCGGGATTTGCGCTGTTTTCTTCGCGACTAATGCAAAGTAATACAGTGGCACACCTTCCATCGAAAGTCGATGTCGGTATTTTTCGAGATGGAACAGGTCCAGATACTTGGACCATAAGAGTTGGCGAATGCATCGGGAAAAGCCGGATGTGTCTGATGCATCCAGAAACGTATCTTTGATGTTAAATGCCACCCAGCCATCATTCTGAACGAACTGCAACGCCTGAATGAATGCCGAGCAAGGAATATCCCCGAACCCAAGTGCCGCAACGGCAGAGAGGCAATTCACTGACCAGTCTTCAAGATCCGTTTTTTGATTTTCATTCAGATTGGTAAAATCGGCGACATAGTATTCATCATAGACATCGGGACGGTCGCGATAGGCAGCTGTTTTTGCCTCGGGGATGATGTCTGCGCCAATCAGTCTGGCAACTCCGTATTCATTCAGGACTTCCCCCATCATCCCGTTACCAGCACCGAGGTCCAACACGCGAAGTTCTGAGAAGTTTTCCCCGTATTCATCCATCGCGGATTTCAGAATCGTTCCCACACGCTCTGGAGAAGTGCACTTGAGGCGCTCGTAAAAGATCTGTTCATACAAGCCCGGCCGCAAATAGATCTTATCGTAATCGTGAAATCTGAGGCGTTTGTTCTGACCGTCCTCAACGACAGAGAAGTAGACTTCGTCCTGTCCAAGTTTGTGTGATTCCTCTGGTGGAAACTGAATTCGGTAGCGTTGGTTCATGTTGTCGATTTGGGTTTAAGCTCCTTGGAATGTCAAAATCGTCAAATCTGCATTCACACAACGCGACCCAGTTGCCCATTCGCTAGAATTATTGCGCTCACAGCAGCGAAAAAACGCGCCGGACTCACGAAAAGTCAACACTCGTCGAGTGAAGTGCAGTGAACCCCATTGTGTAAACCTGACCAGCAATGTCAAACGGCCCCTTCATATCAGCCCCCGCAAGTGCGACTAAGTGCACTGATTCCACTTCGAAGGCGTTCGGAGTACACTTTGAGTTTTACTCTCCAATTTTATCACTCGAATCCCATTTCCATGTCTTTGCAGCTTACCCTGATATCCCTGTGCGGATTGCTAATCATCTCGCTGGTTGTTGCGAGTGGAGGGCTCTGGATCTGGGGGATTATTCGATACAGTTCGGGAGAACCGATTCTCAAGGATCGCTTCCGTTCTCCGTATGCGAAAGTGTCGCTTTTTGCACTGCTGTTGACGGGTGCCTATCTTTTGATGGGACTCTACAGCACGTTGACCCCAGGAGAAAAACTGGAGTACAACCCGGAACGTATTGAGCGTTTGCTTCACGCCTCGATCGTCGAAGGTGTGATATTGACGTCGATTCTGGGCTTGGCGATTTATGTCAGTGCTGGTCGCGTGACGGAGCTTTATCGGCTCGGCTTCCGGTTCGATAATCTTCCCAGACAGATTCTGGATGGCTGGCTCGGTTTTGTGGCAGCCATTCTGCCTGTTTTTATTGCAATTCTCATCACACTCCCTCTTCGTTCACTTGAGCAGACACATCCTTTTTTGCGTTTTCTCAGTGACAAAGAGTCTATGAGTGCTCTTCTGACCGTCATTTATGCGGCTGTGATTATGGCCCCATTAAAAGAAGAGTTGATGTTCCGCGTCATCCTCCAAACCTGGTTGGTCAAAAAGATCGGTGTCACCTGGGGAATCGTCGTCACTGCGATCCTCTTTGCGGCTGTTCATGGAATTCCCGACTCTCTGGGACTGTTGCCTTTGGCTCTGATCTTGGGGATTGTGTATCACGTGCGTCGCAGCTACCTCACTGTCGTCATCATTCACGCCTTGTTTAATGGCTTCAACGTCGGACTTGTGATGCTGCAAAAATCAGCAGAGCAGGTTCTTGAAAATCCGAACATTCTGAGCCCTTGATGCAGACGAGTCATTTGAAATGAGCTTGCTTCCTTCCCCGTTCCTGTTTCGATATTCCATCCCGGTCGTGGAGGTGAAGTCACTTCCGCGTTCGAAAGCTCCGTTATTGAAACTCCCGAAGCAGGCACAAATTGTTTTCCCGGCAGCGATGGAAGAATCGCCTGAGTTTGCGAAGCTTTCGCTCGCTTGGAACAAGAACGGCCTCGCAGTCTCCGTCACTGTTTCAGGGAAGACCGACTGGCCGGACTGTTCGCCCGACTCCGTTCAATCCTCGGACGGTGTACAGATTTGGTTCGACACGCGAGATACACAAAACATTCACCGTGCATCGCGATATTGTCATCACTTTTGTCTGCTTCCGATTGGTGAAGGCGATGACGGAATGGCTCCGGTGATAAAGCAATTGCCTGTCCCTCGTGCGAGTGATGACGCTCCCGAAGTTGATGATGAGATTCTCCTCATCGAGAGCGAAGCTGACGAGACTGGCTACACTGTCTCTG